>JARIHI010000001.1 GCA_029288365.1 Candidatus Saccharimonadota bacterium | reverse complement strand
CGGTGAAGAACAGGGTTCGCGGTGCGTGATAGAAAGATTTGTGAGCTTACGCTCATTTATCCGATATCACCACCGCCCCCTGTTTCACCCATGTACACCCCAAGAGTGTACAGACAGATTGAAGATCAGTGATTGTTTGGTAAAAGTATTGGAAAAGTACCTCTATTATGGTACAATTTTGCGGTATATTTCTTTAGAGGGTTCTTTGAAGGGATATAAGTTGGGCACCCATGGCCTCATATGGATCCTAAAGGACCATATCACAGACCGCTCACTCGGATTATACGGAGACAGGATGCACTTTATTACAGTACACACACGGCCTTATACCCTTTCAGGGTATGAACCCATTTTCTCGGAAGATGGAAATATGCAAGCACAATTTCCGCCTTCCTCCGAAAATGGCCTCATCGTCTAACGGCTAGGACACCAGGTTTTCATCCTGGCAATCGGGGTTCGATTCCCCGTGAGGTCACCAAAACAAGAGCCCGATCATAAGATCGGGTTTTTGTTTTGGCTACATTATGAGTTATCGTGTCCCGATTGCCGCAATCGGGTGAGAACTGCCAGTGGCAGTTCGCAAGGAAACCTCCCGATGAAAACTTGTTTTCAATCGTGAAGTTTCGGGCCTGCCGGAGGTGGATCGATTCCCCGTAACTACCATTATCAACCCCCACTCACAGGCTCGCACTCCAGACTTTGCGCAATTATGAGTATAAAGCTGTATCCCGCGATCATCACTAACAAGAGACATAAGGGGCCAATATATCTAAGAGCGTATGTAGCAAAATTGCCTTTATGCTGTGCAAAGCATGCGCTATAGAGCAATAAACCGAGCAACACTATACCGATGCTCAACATTATTCCTGCACCAATGCTCATAACTACCTGTGCTTGTTGAAATTCAATGTCTCGCTGCGCAAATGAGACCCCACCGTATCCATATGCTGCATCGGTGCAGTCACCACCACCAGAGGTGAGTCCAAACCCAAAGAGCCCTATTGCAGGGCCTAAAACTATTGATAAAACCCCATAAAAGTATGCGGCTTTGGTGCTGTATTTAAGCATGTACTAGTATTATACAGCGAGCAGGCGCTAACCTCTGTAGTTGGGTAAAACAGGCAATAATTACCCTTTAAAGTTGGTTACAAAAGGTGTTATTGCTCAAAAGTTAGTCAATAGGTATTGCATATTCTTTAAAAAAGTAGTATAATATAACACGAACCTTAACAAGTAACTAGTACTTCTGTGAGAACAGCGTTGTAGCTTGCTGCCTACTGAGTAGAAAGCTAGTACGCTGTTCTCTACCTACTGGGTACCTGTGGCCTGAAGCCACTCGAACGAAGGAGAAGTTGTCGTGAGCATCATCACCGACGTCGCGCCGGCCCAGCAGCTCGAGCGCGTCAAGCAGCTCAACCAGGAGCGCGACTGGGGGTTCGCCGAGGCGGACTTCCCGGAGGTCCCGCAGGACGTCACCCTCAACGAGGGCGAGGTGCTGTTGCTGGCGACCTACCTGTCCCCGCAGCGGGGCAAGCAGTCCGGCCTCCGGCGCACCCTCGAGGAGCTCTGGGACCTGATCGGCCTGTCCGGCTACGACAAGAGCCGCTGGGAGGGCCTGAGAAGCGACGCCAAGCACCTCCGCCTGGCGCCGGGCCACGACTACAGACCGGGCGTCCGCTGGGTGGTGTTCAACCCGAACGCCTACCACGGGCTGTCGCCCGAGTCCGCCCTGGCCAGAGCCACGGAGGACAACGTCCAGCTGGCCGGCCTCGAGGTCCTCATGGCCCTCGTGCAGTTCCCCGACTGGGCTACCAGATGGGACGGGTCCACCAACCCCTACCCCTGGCTCTCCGGCCTGCAGTTCAACTGGGACGACTCGTCGACCCCGTGGTCGCGCGTGCCGTACCTGCGCCGGTGGGACGGCATCCGTCGGCTCCGCTTCAGCACCGACTGGGCGAGCAACGCCGACTCGAGCTGGGGTTCGCCCTCGGTCAGGGAGTACTAGCTACTCGGGTTCTCGGTGTCCGGAGGGGTGTTGTTTTCTTGGATCTTAATCCTTGAAACCTCCCCTCCGGCGCCGAATACTCATTGTTGTTTTTTTGTCCTCCGCGTGTCCGCGGAGTTTTTTGTTTTGATATAGTAAAAACTGGATGGGTTATTGCATGTGCGCTCAAGGGTGTACATCACCAATCCCGTGTTTTGAAACTGACAGAGTTATTGTGTCTACGGATACGGCAAGTGAACAGACAAAATATCGAGTACTCCGTGTGATCTGCTGGAGATTTTATATCTCAAAAACAATACAGTTTTCGGATGCGTCTGAATGCAGTGGCTTAAGATGGCAGATTGCGCTTTACCGTTTGGTCGAACGTGCCGTACCTGAACCGGTGGGACGACATCCGTCAGCTCAACTTCAACACCGACTGGGCGAGCAACGCCAACTCGAACTGGGGTTCGCCCTCGGTCAGGGACTACTCGAAATAGATTTTAACCAACCCCCCAGCATACGTCCGATCTCGGCGCAGGTCGAGTCAAGTTGTTGGTAGGTGTGATTGGGGATGCAGCGACAATCTTTACAGAGATTTAGTAGCAGGCGGATACTATCCAAATGCACCGAGGCCTCTTTAAGGAAGGCAATTTTATCCTCATGAAGACTCGTTCCGGCAGCACGCAAGCATAGCCTGAGAAGCTCAAGTATTTCGTTTTGACAGGTTGCGCCCAGGCTATATCGCTCGGACTTCGGAAATAGTACCAGCGTTTCATGAAATGAGCCGTATAACTGATAGGTACAGGCAATAATTGGGACATTTTGAAATTGAACTGGGGGTTTGCGGGGAGAAACAGTAGAATTCATAAAGTGCTCACAGACATTACAGACATCACCTCTATTAAAGCATTAACAGCTGCTTGGCAAAAGTTTTCACGCGGAAAAAGTTCACGGAAGGACGTCATTGCCTACCAAAAAGACCTAGAAACCAATATTTTGCAGCTGCATAAGGCAGTTTTTTCCGGGCAATACAAACATGGGCCATATCGGATATTTACAATTCATGATCCTAAGCAGCGCCGCATTCACAAAGCAACCGTACAAGATCGGTTGATGCATCAGGCTATTGTGTCGGCAATTGAGCCGGCTTTTGAGCAACGATTTATTTATGACAGCTATTCGTGCCGAAAAAATAAGGGCACTCATGCTGGCGTTAACAGATTACAAACGTTTTTACGCCGTGCCAGCAGCAATAATACGCAAAAGGTGTATGTGCTGAAGTGTGATATCAGCAAGTACTTTGCTTCAATTGATCACGAGATACTTATGGGACTCATAACTCGCC
Source organism: Candidatus Saccharimonadota bacterium (assembly GCA_029288365.1). Lineage (GTDB taxonomy): Bacteria > Patescibacteriota > Saccharimonadia > Saccharimonadales > UBA4665 > CALBGR01. Next base: position 54,137 of record JARIHI010000001.1, on the reverse strand, counting down.
ACGTACATGATGAGGCGATCCTGGAACTCGTCCGCACAGTTTTACTTAGTCATGGTGCTGAGGTAGGGCGGGGTATTCCCCTTGGTAACATAACAAGTCAGCTTTTTGCCAATGTTTATCTTCATGAACTAGATTGGTTTGTGAAGCAACATTTGCGAGTAGCACAGTATATTCGTTATTGTGATGATTTTGTTGTAGTTTCAACTGATCGAACCTATCTTTTATCGCTCATTGCACCGATTCGGCAATTTTTACATACACACTTGATGCTTGATTTGCATCCTAAAAAAGTAACAATCCGCTCTTGGCCACAAGGGGTAGATTTTCTTGGGTATGTGCTGCGACCACAAGTAGTGACGTTGCGTACCAAAACGCGCCGCCGTATGACCTCGAAAGTTACGAAACATAACCTTAGTTCGTATATGGGGCTTTGTACTCATGCTCAGGCTTATCATCTGTCGCAGATGTTACAGACCATAGCTTGGGAACGTGACATGGCGTACACTGCCTCTTATACAAATTCTGAAGTATAAAACATGTTATAACTAACTCCAGAAGTGTTATTTAATTAACTTTTACTTAATTTTATATAAGAAAGTATTGAAATTTTTGACAAACTATGCTATAATAGTACAGTTACCATGAGGTGACACAAGGTGGCCTTAACTGGTCGCGACTCTACACATGGAAGGAGCACACAGTGCCCCCCATTCCTTTGCTTGTCGGATTCTTCATCCTGGCAACTGTCGGGATCTACGCGATCCGACGAAACAAGCAGCACAAGGCCGCGCAAGCAGCTGTCAGAAATGATCGAATCAAGATCATCGGGCAGCTCAACAACGCCTACAGCATGGGTCTCAGCGGAGACGCGGTGCGAGCCGAGTACGACATCCGGCACAACAGACTGCGCCTCTTCCTCGGCGGCCCCATCTGCCTCGTCTTCGGCATCTACCCGGTGGCCCGCAGAAGGGGCATGGATCCGAGATGGACGATCTTCATGGACTTGCCGAATGGCGAGCGCCACGAGGTGACCGACGCGGAGCTGGCCAAGCTGCGTGCGAGAGCGCTGGACCTGCAGGACGAGTTCGTGCGAAACGTGCGCCTGTCGCACATTCCGGAGGAACTCCTTCGGCCCGCAGCACCTGTCGCTCCCTAGCTCCACCCATCACGGGGTGCCTTACACTCTCTCGCAGAGTGAACCGTATAACTTCTAGTTATCTTAAGGCAATCCCCAAGTCTCATCAGCTATGGTGATACTTGGGGATTATGGTTTCGGTGGATGCGTCGCGGTGAGTATATACTTTAGATATGACGCATACTACTTCTATGGCTATCAACGCTACGCTACACTGTCTTACGGGTTGCGCAATTGGCGAAATAACAGGACTCATCATAGGCACTATTCTGGGCTTGGCTAACGTGGCGACGGTAGGCATGTCTATCGGATTGGCATTTCTGTTTGGGTATAGCTTGTCGATTTTGCCGCTATTACAAGCAAAATTGCCCGCAAAGACAGCCTTAACAGTAGTATTAGCAGCAGATACGCTATCGATCTTGACTATGGAAGTGGTCGATAACGCGGTGATAATGGCTGTGCCAGGGGCTATGAACGCTGGATTGGTAAATCCGATATTTTGGCTGAGCTTGGCACTCTCGCTGTTTGTAGCCTTCTGGGCAGCAGTACCAGTCAATAAGTATTTATTAGAGCGGGGTAAAGGGCATGCTCTGGTGCACAAATATCACGGAGATCACAAACATACATAGAGGAGGATAGTTATGGAAACCAAGCCGTTATTATATGGAATTATTGGTTTTATATTGGGCGGGTTGCTAGTATCGATAGCTGCTACCACATTTGATAAGCCAAGCGAGGAAACAGAGCGCATAACCGAGATGCGTACAGTAGAATAATACTGCTTACGATTTTGAGGTTACAGTGGTATACTGACACTGAAAGAAATGGTGGAGAAACGTGGTAACAACAACCCATAAAGCACCTCGAGTGCCACTTGAAGAGTTTAAACGAACGAAAATCTTGGTAACGGTGGGTCCTTCGAGCGATACCTATGAGGCGCTATGCGACTTGATCAAGGCTGGCGCTAATGGTATACGCTTGAATTTCAGCCATGGTACATACGACGAGCGCGAGCGCCAAATAACATGGATACGTAAAGCCAGCAAAGCGCTCGGTAAACCCGTGGCTATCATACAAGATTTACAAGGTCCCAAAATCCGGCTGGGTGATTTTGATGGTGTGATTAGTGTTCAAACAGGGCAGTCACTAGTATTTGCATATCAAGCAGATTATGAAAAAACTGGCAATATTCCTATACAGTACGATCTTGCAAAGAAAGTAAAGAGGGGCGAACGACTGTATATATACGACGGCAAAGTGCGCACCGTAGTTACCAGCGTACAAAACGGAGCAGTACATGTACGGGCCGAAAATGACGGCATCTTAATTAAGCGCAAGGGTATGAACTTGCCGGATACTGACTTCGGTGGCGACATTATTACGGCTAAAGACAAAGAAGATATCGCGTTTGGGTCGGCTCAGGATATTGATTATGTGGCTTTGAGCTTTATACAAACTGCTAGTGACATCGTGGCTCTTCGGCGACGATTGAAAAACCTGGGTAGCACGGCCAAGATTATAGCTAAAATAGAAACCAAAGCGGCGGTTGAAAATATTGATGCTATTGTGCAAGAAGCCGATGCGGTAATGATCGCGCGTGGTGACCTGGCGGTTGAAACTCCGGCTGAGTCAGTGCCAATCGTACAGCGTAAAATTATTGGACTTGGGCTGCAGTATGCTAAACCGACAATTGTGGCTACGCAGATGATGGGCAGCATGACTGAGGCACCAGAACCGACACGGGCAGAAGTGTCTGATGTGGCTACAGCGGTAATTGTGGGCGCGGATTGTGTTATGTTGAGCGATGAAACAGCCAGTGGTAAATATCCGCTTGAGGCGGTGCAGGTCATGAAACGAGTTGTACGATATACAGAAGTAAACGCACCGCTTAAGGCGGTATTTGCCACTGAGGCCGACCATTCACGGCAAGCGGCAATTTCAAACAGTATTATTCACCTAGCTGAAACTATACAAGCTAAGGCAATTGTGGCTGAAACGAAATCTGGCGCAACGGCTTTGCAGATTGCAGCTCGGCGTCCTCTTATACCGATAGTTGCAGTGACTGACGACCAGCGGATTGCCCAACAACTTGCTTTAATTTACAGCGTCAAAAGCTATGTGCGCCCTGCAGATAGATTAGCGGCTGCTAAATTGACTGAATGGTTGCGGCGAGAAAAGGTGCTACACAAGGGAGATATTGTAGTGACAGCATCGGGCCGACAGCCAGGAGTAGTGGGGACGACTGACACAATTAAAGTGCGCATGCTAGAATAAAGAAAACCAAGGGTGGGACTGTGTTTACGAAAAAAACGATCCGTGACATCAATGTAAAGGGTAAAACCGTACTACTGCGGGCTGACTACAACGTGCCCATCGCGAACGGCAAGATAACAGACGATTATCGGATCCACCAATCATTACCTACGGTTCGGTATCTATTAGATCATGGCGCGAAATTGATTATTTGTTCTCATTTGGGGAGGCCGGACGGCAAGCCAAATCCTGAAGCTTCTTTATGGCCAGTTGCAAAGCGTTTGAATGAGCTTTTAGAAAGCGAAGTATCATTCGTAGAGGATTGCGTAGGAGAAAAGGCAGAAAAAGTAGCCAAAAAGCTACAGCCAGGAGAAGTATTGCTGCTAGAAAACTTACGTTTTCATGCAGAAGAAGAGGAAAACGATGATAATTTTGCTGCTAGCTTGGCAAAGCTCGCTGATGTTTTTGTGCAAGATGGTTTTGGCGTGGTACACCGGGCTCACGCCAGTACCGAAGCGGTTACTCACCACTTGCCAAGTGTGGCAGGGCTGCTCTTGGAGCGGGAAGTAGATACTATCACCAAGGTTATGGAAGCGCCTGAACGGCCATTGATGGCAATCATTGGCGGTGCGAAAATATCCGATAAAATTGAAATATTACAAAAATTTATTGATATTGCTGACTTTGTAGCAGTTGGCGGAGCAATGGCCAATACATTTTTGGCAGCTGAAGGCATTGATATGGCGAAGAGCTTAGTTGATCATGATGATATTCCTCTAGCTAAGTCTATCTTGGAAAAGGCTCGTGCTAAAGCCAAAGAAAGTCAATTTATTTTTTACTTGCCACACGACGGCGTAGCGGCCAGGGCTATAGACAGCAAGGTACACACACGGATAGTAGACTGGAGCGCGCACGTTATATCGAGCATTGAAAATTATCCAAAACGACCACCTCGCGAGTCCAGCCACATGAAAGCAGATGAAATGTTGTTGGACATTGGGCCGTTTTCGGCGGCGTTTGTTGCTGGCGGTACGCAGCTAGCACGTACGGTGGTGTGGAACGGTACAATGGGTGTTACAGAAACGCCTGCCTTGCAAGGAGCAGTCGGACCATTTGCTCACGGCACTGAAACAATAGTTGAAGCTATGCTGGGTGAGTTTGGGCATAAGCCCTTTACCGTGGTAGGTGGCGGTGACACAGTTGGATACATCGAGCAACAAAAGTTAGTACAGGCCTTTAATCATGTCTCAACAGGGGGTGGTGCTAGTTTGGAGTTGATGAGCGGACGTACGTTGCCCGGGGTTGCTGCACTAGAAGATAAGGAGCACCAGTAGAGTGATACAATAAGCATATACGTTATGACAAAAGAATATTTAATTGCCGCGAACTGGAAGATGAATCTCACTACTCATGAGGCTAGTATTTTAGTACATCATCTGGAAAAAAGCCTCAAGGCATATCGTGATGTAGAAGTAGTATTAGCGCCGAGTTTTGTGCATTTGCAGCCACTACATCAGCAAATTGACCATCGCAAATTTCGTTTAGCTGCCCAGAACGCTTATCATAAAGATAGTGGTGCGTTCACAGGGGAAGTGTCTTTTACGATGCTTCGACACCTTGTGCAATATGTGATTGTTGGTCACTCAGAACGGCGTCTGTATTTTAACGAATCGTTGGAGCTTATCCGTGACAAAGTAGCAGCGGCTGTACGTAATGATATTTCACCGATCCTATGCGTAGGCGAAACACAACAAGAGCGCCGACTCGGCGAAACCAAACAGGTATTGCACGATCAAATAACGACAGCGCTAAGTAATTTAACTAGCGAAGATATAGAAAACGTAGTCATAGCTTATGAACCGGTTTGGGCTATTAGTACGTTCGGTGGTGAGTTGGCAAAACCCGCCGATGTTCAGAAAGAAATAAATTTTATCCGTAGCCAAGTTGCCGAACTGTATGGTAAGGCAGCAGCCGAGAAAATACGTGTATTGTACGGCGGAAGTGTGGATCAGCACACTGCTCGGGGGTATCTAGAGTTGAAGGAGTGTAACGGTGCGCTTGTAGGAGGCGCTAGTTTGCAACATCATAAGTTTACCCGCATTGTTGAGGCGGCCCATGCCGTAGCCCGTGAGAGTCATGGTCAATGAAGCAGCAAAAGAAAGCTACCAAAACTGTCGATGCAAAGATTATTCACCACCAAGCAAAGGTGGCCGAAGAAAAAAGCAACAAGCCAGCACAAAAAGTGTTTGATATAACCCACCCCGGCAAATCAATACCTTCGGCTAGTAGCAGACCGGTTATCGTAACCCATAAGCCCAATATCGCTGACCCTATGGTTTCGCGAACGAATCAGCCATCGAAAGACCAAGGTACAACCGAGGAACCTACCGCAGGCGAGGGTTCGGAAATGATTATGGAAACTCCCAAAAAAAATCGGATCGAGCCTCTGCATACAGATGTGAGTCCAGATGAAGCAGATAGTGATATGCCTGATACAAGCGACGAGAGTGTGATGCCTGAAGAAAATGAACCGTCCAACCAAGCGCAAGATGAGGTTACAGAATCTGACAACGCGAAAAACGAAGAAACTGGTGAAATATCAGAAGCAGCCGCTGAAGCAACGGCAAAAAAAGAAGAGCAAACCAAGGCTTCAAAACAGGAGGCCGAAGCACACAAGCAGCAAGCAGAAGTAGAGGCTCTTATAAACAATAAGCAATTTTTTGTGCCAATTAACGCAGTACAAAAACGCCGTTACAAGGAAGTTATTCTGGTGGTGGTGCTGATAATACTGATTGTAATCAGTCTGCTAGCTGCGCTTGATGCCGGTTTGCTTGATGTTGGTGTTACTCCGCCGACAGATTTTATCCAAGATAGTTACTAGGTGCATATAGGAATCGCACGGTAGTTTTTTGCTACAATAAGACGATGCATGAGTATCTCTTTGAGGGGCTGAACGACGAACAAAAGCGCGCAGTTGAAACAACAGAAGGACCACTTCTTATTCAGGCTGGGGCAGGGTCAGGCAAGACCAAGACTCTCACACATCGTATCGCATATATTATTGCTGCCAAGAAAGCTTACCCAACAAATATTTTGGCGGTGACATTTACAAATAAGGCGGCCAAAGAAATGCGTGAACGCGTCGCTAAGTTACTGGGCGATCACGCGGAAAATCGTGGCTTTATGCCCTATATGGGCACGTTTCACTCCATTTGCGTGCGCTTACTCCGTCAAGACGGCGAACATATTGGTATTCCGAGAAGTTTTGTGATTTTTGATGAATCAGATCGAATTAATGCTATCAAACAAGCTAGCAAGCAGCTCCATATCGATGAAAAAAGTTTTCCCGCCCGTACGCTATCGGGACTCATTAGTAGCGCTAAAAATGACCTTATAACACCTGCAGAATACACCGATATGGTGGCAAGCCCAGCCCAAAGAGCAGCTGCACAAGTGTTTCCTTTGTACCAGCAGGCGCTTCGTGATGCAGCAGCGTTGGATTTTGATGATTTGATCGCACGGACGGTCAACATGCTCGAAACGCAACCGGAAATTCGGGCAAAATGGCAAACCCAATTCAAATACATCATGATTGACGAATATCAGGATACAAATGCTGCACAATATAAGCTTGTAAAACTAGTAACAAACCAGAACAAAAATATCGCAGTAGTGGGTGATGATTGGCAAAGTATCTATAGCTGGCGAGGGGCAGATTTTCGTAATATATTAAATTTTGAGCGAGATTACCCAGACTGCACCATTATAAAATTGGAGCAAAACTATCGTAGCACCAAGCATATTTTAGATGCTGCTCATGGTGTAATCACGCGCAACCAACAACGTTCAGATAAAAAACTCTGGACAGCAGCTGAGGGGGGTATGCCGGTACAGATTTTGCAGCTTTCGAACGAACGGGCCGAAGGTGAAGCAATTGTTCGGCGGGTTCGCAACGGAGTCGATAGGGGTATCAGAAAATATCAAGATTATGCTGTGCTGTATCGTACCAACGCCCAAAGCCGGGCTATTGAAGAAACATGTATTCACTACGGTATCCCTTATAAAATTGTCGGGGGTACACGGTTTTATGATCGCAAAGAAATAAAAGATTTGCTGGCATATGTGCGCCTTATTTTTCAGCCAGAAGATAGGGTTAGTTTTGAGCGAATTGTTAATGTGCCGACTCGGGGTGTTGGTGCAAAATCAGTAGAAACGTTTTTCGCTTGGCAACGGCTTTCAAGCCTTACTTTGCTTGAGGCACTCCAACAAAGTATGGAATGTACCGATATTACGCCACGGGCTCGCAAAGCCTTGTATGAACTCAATGACATGCTGACTGCACTGCGTGAACTAGTGGACGAAGTTCCACCGGCAGCACTTATTGATTCATTGGTGCGCCGTATCGATTATCTGAGCTATCTGGATGATGGCACAGCACAGGGTGAGTCACGTCAGGAAAATGTTAAGGAACTCATTGGTGTAGCAGGATCGTATCAAGATGTCGGCCTGGAAGGCTTTTTAGAGGAAGTAGCGCTAATCAGCGATGTAGACCAAGCTGATTTTAACAGCGATGCTATGACGCTTATGACACTTCATGCAGCTAAAGGCTTGGAGTTCCCGGTGGTATTTATGGTGGGTATGGAAGAGACGATTTTCCCGCATTCTCGTGCACTATATGATCAATCTGAAATGGAAGAAGAGCGCCGACTGTGTTACGTAGGAATGACACGAGCCAGGGAAGAGTTATATCTTATTTCAGCTACCGGACGCATGCTCTACGGAGGTGTGCAACACAATCCACCTAGCCGATTCCTCAGCGAAGTTGATGGTCAAGTCCAGTATGACACCGCCAGCTTCGGCTTTACGCCACCGGTTGCAACCGAAAGTTTATTTGCACCGAACCTTAACGAACCGCGCTACGTGCCGGAGTTACATGAGGGCGATGCGGTAAAGCATCAAGTATTTGGTGAGGGTACTGTGGTGGAGATGGAGGGTGATACCGCTAACATTTTCTTCAAAGGTAAAGGCCTCAAAAAACTCAACACTGCTTTTGCTCCCCTGGAGAAGTTATAAAATTACTGAAAAGCTACACAGTGGTAATATAAGGAACTTTTTGTTGAGCCATATGATCATAGTAAGTCTGTAAACTTTCAACGGGCTCAAGTAAATGCCACACCCTAACATATAAACGATGCAGCGCAGGATCTTTAAAGAGTAAAGAAGTGAAAATCTTGCGTTCATTTTCACTCAGACTATCATTGGAGGTATCAGAACGGGTGATAGCGTTGTCTACAACTTTTCCTAAATCCCACGCAGCGTTGCATGCTTGTGCAGCTCTTGCTAAATAGGTGCTCGTTAGTGTGTCAACACCTTCTTGGTTTTTTAGTAAGGCTGACAGCTCAGCTGCCTGCCAAGATGCTATTGACGTACCCTGGCCAAACAAAGGATTGAGAGCTGCAAAGGCATCTCCTATAGGCAAAAAACCTGATAAGGGTTGTGGCATAAGGTCATAACGGCGCCAAGTTGCCCATGTCCTTGTAAATCGGTGAGGTGAGCTTATTGCATCAGCCGGTTTAATAAGCTCAAATATAGTAGGGTCTTCTAGTGTTGCAGCGTAAGCTTTTACTTCCTCTATAGTCCTGGGTACTGGGTCGTTTGCGCGCCCAGATACAGATACATACCACTTATCATCATCCACGGGCGAGATTAATCCTCCTCGACTTTTGGGCGGCGTGGCAAAGGTTAGCCAAAAATCAGACTGCTCTTCGTATGTTTTAGGGCGTTTAAAAACTGTACTGACGTACCATTGGTCAAATCGCCTTTTTTCTAGTTGCGGAATATCATGTCTGCATGCTTTAAGCCAGTCAAGAGCCCTGGTACTTGATCCAGTAGCATCTACTATTAGGCCTCCAAGTATTGTTTCGCTCTGAGACCTAGGGCTTTTTGCAGCGACCCCTTCTACTCTATGGTCAGCAGAGACTATAAGTCCAGTTGCTTGAGTGTTCTTTAGTACTTGGACGTTGCTGTGGGTCGCTAGTTTTTCTAAGGCTTGCCTTACTACGTACTCTAATACGGGGCGCTTGACAGATAAAAGGCTTAAGCCTAAGTTTCTCTCTGGCATTACATGTCCCAGCTCAAAGACATGAGTATCTTCTGAGACATTTGCTGTTTTAGCGCCCGCATCTTGAAGGGAATCTAGTATTCCTGGAAAGAGCATTTCAAGACTTTGCTGCCCTCTACCTACGATGTTATGTAATTGACCACTTTGAGGTACTCCTCTGCGCAGTGTAGGCTGTGGGGTTAAAAAATCTACGTCATCTTTTTCGATGAGGACAACCTCTTCGCAGTGCTCATGTAGTGCAGCAGCTGCAGCTAATCCGCCTATACTACCGCCAAGTATGATAGCTCGATCAAATTGCACCTTGGATTGTTCGCTCACTCTAGTTTTTTACCTCGTTAACTCTAACTGGTTAAAAACTAAGATATACGAAATACTTCTGAGGGTTTATGTTTGTAAATTTTTTATGACGATTATTCTGCCCACTTCCAAATCATTTCAAAAATTGATTTAAAGGTTTGTGCCTGAGCAGGATCGGTTATAACCAAGGTGGTCAATGTGTTTACTTCGTAAGTCGTTAGCACCACTTTATTGTTATAGATTGCTATTTCTCCATCGAATAGGTCAGCTGGAGTAGCACGGACCTCCATATTTGAGTGGTTAAAATGAACAGTATGAACAAACGGCTTAGAGTCTGCACATGTTAAAAAGCGTGAACGAACTTTATTTTTCCCTCGTTGGCTTAGTTTCTGCTGCAATAAGTCGTAAATTTTAGGTTGTTTTAAAAATATAGTTTTACTAATAAACACCAGCACTTCATCTACATGGGCCATATCTTCAAGTACCGCTTCGTAAGCTTGTGGGCCGGTAAAATACGAAATCCCTTCTTTTTCAGTCGTTAATCTGTACAGGGAAGTCAGATCAGGCAAGACAGTAGCGAGATCACGTACGTGATCAGTTGCTTCTTTTTGTTTCGCAATAGCTAAGCGGCGCAAATTGCTCGGATGCGCAGCACGAAAACGTGCGACGGGTTTGCTTTCATCACGTTCAACTAAGCTTTGTTCAATCAGGCTTTCTAGAATCAGGTAGCAGTTTGTACGTTGCTCACCAGTTTTCATGCTTAGTGTTTTGACTGTTTGAGGCCCATAGGTAAGCAGTTCCACATAAAATAAGGCCTCTTTTTCTTTAAGGCTCAGACGACTTGCTAGATCTTTTGTTAAATTCATAATGATATTGTAATATTTTTCCTTACAAAAATACTAATTTTTTTAGTCGCAGATTAGTATTGGCTAAATGACGAATGCATTAACTGCGGAGCAAAACCTAAAACTATATTTGTTTGCCAACGGCATTACGGTTGATCCTGAAGCAGAAGAGGTATGGCGAGATGAGTTCAAGGGTCCTATGAGCCTTAACGAGTACGCTTCAACGAGCGGGCTATGCTTAAAAATTGAAGACGGAAAAGATGGGGTATGGGCGAACGCTCCTTATATTCATGAATTTGCCCAGGCATCTCAGGCTAGGTTAGCGCATGACGCGGGATTTGTCATACAGCACGCTGGTATAGAGTATCCAGTCGAAGTTGTTCCTGTGCCTGCATACCATCAGCAGAGCTACACAGATGGTGACAAGCAGTATCCGTATACAAACCTAGGTGTAACCCATACGGATCGAGTTAGGGTTTCACCGATAGAGGGATGCGCCTGGCGGTGCGATTTTTGTAATCTTCCGTATGAGTTTAAGTATCGCAAAAAGCCCATGGAAGAGCTTTTAAGGGTTATAGGTGTAGCTACTGAAGATGTACAAGCACCTGCCAGACACGTCCTCATTAGTGGTGGAACGCCAAGAAAAAGTGACGAAGGGTGGATTGATGAAGTTTATGAATATTTGGCTGATCAATCACCACTTCCGGTAGATGTGATGATGCCGGCTCGTGATAATATAGCTTATCCCGCATGGCTAGGGTCGGTAGGAGTAAATATGTTGTCGGTTAATTTAGAAATCTCTGATGAAGAAAGAGCACGACAGATTACTCCCGTAAAGGCAAAAATGTTAGGAAAAAGATACTATCTTGACTACATAGAGAGAGCAGTCAATGATCTGGGGGTTGGTAATGTCCAGTCTCTTATTGTATTTGGCTCATCGGTTGAGCCAATCGAAAGTACACTGGAAGGAGTGCAAGATTTAGTAGATCGAGGCTGTATACCGGTGCTAAGCCCTTTCCGACCCGATCCGAACACTCCTATGGAAAGAGAAGAGCCTGCCACGCAAGAAGAGATGGAAATTGTATATGAAACCGCTATGAAAATTTGTAGTGACTCTAATTCTGGAGTTAAGCCTGGGCCGCGCTGTAATGCCTGCTCTCATAATACGGTCAGCTTTCATGATGGTAGTGATTTTTACATTGGCAAAGAAGATGCTATCACAAGACCTTTGAATGCAGCAGCAGCGTAATATTCTCAGTGCTAACGATTTAAGCAAAGACGATATTCTGGCGATATTTGACCGGGCTGATCATTTAAGAAAGAGAGTTGACTTACCGGTAATTATACCCAATACGCAGATTGGGGGACTTTTATTTTTTCAACCATCTACTCGTACGCGAATTGGCCTTGAGGTAGCGTTCTGGAAATTAGGGATCAAGCCAGTAGGGGTATATCAGACAAAACTAGAACGCACTATGGTTAAAGCAGAAAGTCTCTCAGATACTATTCGTACTCTCAATGCCTACGTTGACTATTACTGTATTCGACATCCAGAAAGCCGTATATTTGACCAAGTTTTACCTTACACAGACAAACCTGTAATTAATTGCGGTAATGGGCATGATGAGCATCCTCTCCAGGCTTTAATCGATGCGTATGCTATATGGACATACCTTAAGAGGCTGGATGATATACGCGTTACTATTGTCGGAGCACCACGTTATTCCCGTGCTGCTCATTCGTTTTTATTACTTTTAGCAAAATTTAAAAACATAACCATTTATGAATTTGCCCCAGACGATCTTAGAATGCAAGAGGCATATAAAAATATCTTTATAGCAAACAACAACCAATATATACATCTTGCCAAACCAAAATGGGGCAAGGAACAAGTTGTGTATAGTACCGGGTTTGCCCCAAAAAATCCCAGTGGTACATTTTCGCAAACAATAAGAAATAATTACAAAATCACTGTTAAAATTGCCCAAAAATTAGGCAATAACTGTATTATCCTGAATCCGTTACCAAGGATAGATGAAATAGATTATGAAGTAGACGCTTTGCCAGTTGCTTATTATTTTGAGCAAAATGCCTTAGCTCTTTACGTTCGCATGGCTGTTTTTCAGCATTTTTATCTATAAACCGAGTGCTTCTCGAATAAGCTGTTCTCTTTCATGGGTCATTTTTGTCTCCAGACTCGTGTAACTTTTTTCAGTGCACACCTGATATCCTGTGTATCCATCTAAGAATATAGAGTCCTTTTCATAGAATTCCGTAACAAAAGAATAACCAATATTACAAAATGGATCACTGATTGTGCCAGATGTATATTCACCTTTGATCTTTTGCCCTTTTTCGGGAGGGATAAATTTACTGTGCCCCCATACATAGTCTAACGGCCTGTCTAGTACCGCTTGAGAAAGTTTTATGCCTTCTCCTAGCAATGTAGCAAGCTCAATGTCAGTTAAAGAAATACCTTTTTGTTGAAGCATCAGGCCGTTACATGTATACCCTCCTTGGTGTCGCGGATTTACGTCGACAACTACTATTTCCCCGGCTTCATTTATTAAAAAATCACATCCAAATAATCCTGTGTAACCTTGCTGAGCCAAATGAGTGCCTATGGATTGTGTAATCTGGTAAATTTGCTTTTGAGATACAGTACCTGCAGTCGAAGGATATATATTACCAAGATAACGGTTACCATGAAGAATTTGGTCAGACATCACAAGAATATACACTTTTTTATCGGTAGTTACCAAAGCGTTTACATTAGGGCTTATAACAATGTTTTTAAAGATTTCAGCAGCTATAAAAGACTGTTGACGATTTACGGGCCGAATTTTACTTAAGAATTCATCAACCATTTTTTCATTGTATATAAGGCTGCTTTCATTGCCGCCAGAAGTATAGGCTGCTGTCAAATAACAGGGAGCGATTGTTGATTTTTGCTTTATGAGTTCTTGTTGGTCTTGTATAATTCGAGCGTTATTATGGGGTAGTTCAAGCTCTTGAAATAGTTCTAACTGGCTAACTTTATTGTCAAATTTCTTCGCTAATTTTGCGTCAGGACCCAAAATAGTGAACAGTTTTTTATCTAGCTGTAAAAAGGATGTAGTAAACGGATAAACCAGCACCGTTTTTTGTTTTTCTAAAAGACGTAAAGTCAGATTTCTGATCCAAGTACTTTCAGAAAATTCTACATTTATATCTTCGTACTCTGGCAAATTAATTACTGGGAGCCCAAGCTGTGCTTTAAGTCCGTAAGCATTCTTGTTGAGCACAATATAATTGGGTTTTGCATAATGCTCGCTAGGCCAGGCGCTAAATATGCGAATTGGCCGAAATTCTTTTCCAAATCTTTTGGTTAGCGATGTAGCCATGGCTTTGTTCATATGCTCAAATCTTGGCCCATGCAACGAAAAAAAATATTGCACATCGTTCGTGTGCATATCTTTGTCAAAGACGTAATCCATACAACTCCAATAATAGGGAGTATCGAAGTTATAGAAGAGAAATGTTAGAAAATATTTACAAATAGGTTTTTAACTCATCAAACGGCAAGTTACTCAACGTGAAGTGATACAGTAGAGTGATGAAGCAATTAATGCGGATGATTGGAACAATAGCTTTTTGGTTGAGCTGGCCGTTTTCGTATGTGTATTTGCGCCAGGCAGAGCGGACTCGGATTTTAGTGGTAACGGGCGATAAAGTGTTATTGGTGCAGACATGGCATGGTCCTGGCGCTTGGTCACTGCCGGGGGGTGGCGTGCGCAGAAACGAAGATAATGCAGCGGCTGCATCGCGTGAACTCATGGAGGAAACAAGCGTTGCTTTAGGTGTAGATCAGCTACGTCCTTTGGGCGTCAAAGTACATACTGAATACAAGTTAAAGTTCACCTGCCATTATTTTGTAGTCAAACTTGCTCAGCCAATCACTCCCCAAGCACATTTACCAGAAATACTTGAAGCCCAATGGGTTCCTATAAAGGAACTGACACGCTATCGGTTGGGGTCCGATGCTCGCTATGCTTTATCCGCTTACGGGGCTTTGGTACAATAAAGCAAGGCTTTTTCTAGAGAGCATGAGTCTACTATGAGCCTATAGAAAAAGAAAAGTTACTTATTTATGCGCAAGCGCTTTCGGTTATTTAAACGGCAGTACGTATTACCTCATCGACGTCGGGTTCGAGCAGTTAAGCGGGTACACAAACACCCGGTATTTTTTGTGCCGGCACTTACATTCGGTGTGCTCTTTGTGGGTGGCGCGATGGCTCTACTTATTATCAATCGCGGGAACTCTACTCCTGTATTATCGACGAGTAACTCTCGGGTAGTGATTATGAATGTGGATGACAAGGAGCGGATATTGCCAACGCGTGCCGATACCGTGGGCGAGCTCTTGCAGAGACTGCACATTACGCTAAACGAAGGAGATGTCGTAGAACCCGCAAAAAATACTGAAATAGTGAGCGATAACTTTCGTGTAAACGTGTATCGAGCGCTGCCAGTTACTATTGTGGATGGCGATAAAAAAGTCAGAGCTCTCAGCGCCGCTGCAACGCCACGAAGTATTGCCAAGCAGTCGGGCATTACTGCTTATCCGGAAGATCGAGTAACGCTTGATCCTGCGAATGATTTTATTACACAAGGCGTCATTGGACAGCGCTTGGTAGTAAATCGGGCTACGCCGGTGAACCTAAATTTATATGGCGCGCCACTGGTTGCACGCACGCACGCGAAAACCGTAGGAGCGTTTCTAAAGGAAAAAAATATTAAACTGGCCGCGGGTGAAACCGTTCAGCCGAGCCTAGATTCACCTATCAACTCTACGCAGCCGATCTTTGTAAACCGTAAAGGCGTAACCGTACAGGTTGCTACCGAAGACATTGCACCAGATACGCAGTTTGTTGAGGATAGCAAACTAACATTCGGAGTAGAAGCTGTCCGACAACAAGGAACACCTGGCAAACGGATTGTGACCTATCAGATTAACACCCAAACAGGAGCAAAGGTTAAGCTGCAAGACATCATCATACAGCCTCCAGTTGCTCAAATCGTAGCTCGAGGTACTTACGTAAATATACCAAGTGATAAACAGGGGGTTATGGCAGCGGCGGGCATAGCACGAAGCGACTTCACCTATGTCGATTATATTGTTAGTCGTGAATCTGGGTGGCGGCCATTTGCCACCAATGGACGTACGTGGGGTCTATGTCAAGCTTTGCCTGGTAGCAAGATGGCTAGTGCCGGTGCTGATTGGCAAAGTAATCCAGTCACACAACTCAAGTGGTGCAGTGGCTATGCGCAAGGAAGGTATGGTAGCTGGGCAAGTGCGTATAATCACTGGCTTTCGGCGCATAGTTGGTAGTTATGGATTATGGCCAAACTCCAAAAAAATCTTTAGGGCAACATTGGCTGCACGATGAATTGTCGCTAGAGGCTATGGCAGATATTGCCGATATACAAGCGGGTGACACTGTGCTTGAGATAGGGCCAGGGCTAGGAACGCTCACCAAAGAATTGTTATCTCGAGGGGCAGGGGTTGTGGCAGTGGAGTTCGATCAGGAGCTAGCTAGCGCATTACCAAGTCGTGTGCCTCATAAAGATTTACAGGTTATTGAACAAGATATTTTAAGCTTTGACTTCGCTCAGTTACCACGCGGCTATAAAGTTGCTGCTAACATACCGTATTATCTTACAAGTAACTTGCTTCGTGTACTGTGTGAGAGCGCAAATCCATTCGATACAGCTGCTTTACTCATACAAAAAGAAGTTGCAGAACGTATTGCTGCAAAGCCTGGTGCGATGAGCCTGTTGAGCGTCAGTGTGCAATTTTATTGCGAAGTGCAGCTAAGCGTGGTCGTTCCAGCAGAACTATTTACGCCGCCACCCAAGGTAGATTCGCAAATCCTTGGTTTGCGGTACCGCACCACGCCACTTTTTCCAGATGTAAACACTAAAGTTTTTTTCAGGCTCGTTAAAGCAGGCTTTAGTGAACGGCGCAAAAAGCTACGTAGCAGCTTAAGTGGTGGCCTGCATATATCTAAACCAGATGCCGAAGCGTTATTACAAGAAGCCAGTATTGATCCAAGCCTCCGTGCACAAGCGTTGTCGGTTGAAGATTGGTACCGGTTGTACAACGCATACTTAACACGCTAAGTATTGTGATATTATGCACGTATGCATACTGCTAATGATGTTGCGGCGCGTTTATACCAAACTGTTTCTTTATTGTCTCGTGAGACAGATCAGATTTTACAAGAACAGCTTGGCATTGGTTTGTCACAATATAAAATTTTAACTGTCTTACAAAAAAGTCCGCGTATGCAGCAAACCATAGCAAAAAAGCTTGGACAAACCGAAGCTAGCGTGAGCCGCCAAATAAAGCTATTGCGTCGACAAGGTATGCTTACAGTGAACAAAAATCCACAAAACCGCCGAAAACATATAGTGAACCTTACTAATAGCGGTAGCCAAGTCATTGTTACGGCTGAAAAAACTTTGAGTATGTATCATCGAACTTTCTTTGCTAATCTCGATACTGCAGAAGGACAAAAACTTTATAAACTACTAAATATTCTGCAAAAACACTAGCATTATAGGTACAGTTTGTGGTATAATAATACACGGTCAAAAGACCATTACATGGGGCTGAATTTTAAGCTCGACGTAGGACTTTATCGGTTAGATCAGCAGGTCGCTTGTCAGCGTTATAGGCAAACTTTTTTAAGTGCAACACTTAGAGATCGCGTAGTTGCTTCAGTAAAGAATTTCTTTGCTCCAGCACCACTCGCAACAGTTTACGCTTAAGTACGTGAACAACGCCTAGTTAGACATCAGATATAACGAACGCGTTTTATATCATCTGATTGCTCAGTCACTCACTGCTCGTGATGATTGCTAAGATTAGAGCGACCCAATGTGCCTTTTGGTCATTAATCAACACATTGGTATTCAAATGACCTAAGCCTGTAGACGACTAGCCAAGATAAACCGACGGACGCGGGGGCAGTACCCGCCAGCTCCACCAAAATAAGGATCCGACTTAGGTCGGGTTTTTGCTTTATTAATCATTTTTCAAGGAGTATCATCAAGCGGTATGTTAGGTTAAATACACCTTGAAGCGTATACTAAGAAGTAACTTAGACAGCTACAACACTAAACATCTATGAGGAGTCGCATAAAGATTGTTGCCTGGGCTACGACGGTTCATCAACATTTCTATGAAAGGGCAACTCACAATGTCTGTACTAACTCCAACTAAAACTTATAAACCTAAAGTTCGTATTTCGGAGTATATCCGTAACGAAGACAAGCCAGCGGAGGAAACGAAAACCACCGAGGAAGATACTTCGGCCCCAAAACCCGAAGCAAACTAATTAACCGCTCAGAGCCTAGCATATGCCAGGCTCTGATCAAGCTAGGAGAAAACTATGCCAAAAGATAAAGGCCGAAAAGAAGTCAAGAAGCCTAAACAGGTCAAGCCAAAAGTTTAGGCGGAGCTGAGGGAAAGTTGTATGTCTAAGAAGCACGTCATTGCAGTATCCGCGAACAAGAAACAAATATATACTTACCTAATTCAAACGCCAGTAGCTATACAGATAAGTCGTCAGCCACACTTGGTTACGCTTATTAAAGAAGTAGTGGAATCTTTGAACCTTACTACGCCGCAGATAAGCCTTGAGCAGGATATGGGTCGAACAATTGGTTATGAAGAGCTGCTAAAAACACGCGAAAAAGATATTATTTTTTATGCTAAGCAATCCAAGTCCAGCGCGTATACTCGGTTTGTCAAAAACCGAAAAACTAGTCCGACCTCATTTTTATCAATTGTTTTATACCAGGATAGTGACGGAGATTATGAATTAAGAAGCGTTTGGATTGGGAAGACGTTTCCGGCAATCCCAGGAACCGATGAAGCTACCGAGCAAAGCGAGTCGTACTGGGCAGAACACGCAGTGGTCTACAATGGGCAGCCTATACTCACAAGCACACAAACCAAAGAATGGCCATATTAGGTTCTGCAACCTCCGGATCGCATATAACTACTGGTGAAAAATCTTAAGAAATTTATTTATTATAAAGTACTTTTGCGACGGACGTATAGGAAGTGAAGTAAAGTACCTCCGAGGGTTGCTAACCCAGCAATACCTAGAGTGCTGCCAGTGGTTTCTATGCCGGTTTTGGGTAGCTCTTCGACAGGAGCTGGAGCAGGCGTAGCTACAGGCTGTACAACGGTAGTGGGTACAGGTACCTGTACCTTTTCAACAGTTTTTTGTACGGTAGGTGGCGTGGGTGGCGGAGGTGTGGTTTGATTGATCGTTATTGATTGTTGCTGTGACTGACTTTGCTGTTGCTGTTGTTGCTGCTGAGGAGCGGGCTGTGATTTGGGTTGTTTGGGCTTTGGTTTTACCGGAGCTGGTGGTGCAGGACGATGTACCACATGTACAGGCTTGGCTTTAACCGGGTTGCCGCAGCTTGCCAAAATTGCAAAAGCAAACTGACCGTTTTTACCTTTTACCACAAAAGCTTTGAGTCTGTGGGTCTGAAAAGATGCACTGGGTGAGCGCATATAAAACTGGCTGCCACCACCAGTTGTCTGCGTGCTACCTGAGATGTTTTGACGCCCTGCTGTTGTGGCATTGGTTGCTATTACTTTTCCATTGACGGTAACTTGTCCATCACGGTTTACAGTGCCGGCAACGGCAGTAGAGCCTATTTGTGCCATATCTTGCGCACTGATACCAAATTGACCAAAGATAGCTTGTACATCAGGTTGGTTATTGTATTTTTGCAAGAGCTCCTCGGTGCTTAACGCTCCACATTTGATTACGGCATTGGCGTCGCAGTCACGCTGTGCATCTAAAGTAAGAGCATGGGCGGAGGGTATATAAAAACTGGCAGAAATGAGCAAAAGACCAATAACGCCCAGGATAATGCTATACGTTGTATGTTTCAGTCGTGCAACATGTGTAGTCACGCTCTTCCCTCCTTATATCTCTAAGCCTATAAGGTGTATAGGGCTGGTTTCAGTAAAGTAATTCACACTCCGCGTAATTTTTATAAGAAATAGTTTAAATAAATTTAAAGAAAATTGAATATTTAAGATTTATTTAACGTTTTACATCTATAATTTGCTTAGATGAAAATCTTAATACAACGGCTATTGGTGGCCGGAGTTCTCGTAGCGGGAGGATTATTATTTTCTGTTACGCTTGTTAGCGCTCATAGAGATGGGTGTCACCGATGGCATTCGTGCCCGAGTGATACGGGTAGCTATGTGTGTGGCGACTTGGGTTACTATTCTGAATGCCCCAATAAATCTACGCCACAGACGCCCACCATACCTAGTCGGCGCATACCGGTTATTAGCAAAAAGACTATTATAAGTGATGAATCTATAGCCTATCAAAGTCGCGTGAGAAAGACAGGTAAGGAGTATGTAGGATTCCGGAAAATTACCCAGGCAGGCGTTGCCGGCATAAAACGAAACTATATAGAGGTTACGTATACTGACAACGTAGAAACAGGTAGAGTCACTAAGAAAACAGAGATAGTCGCCAAGCCGATCACTAAAGTTACTGTAATTGGTAAACGCATCAAGCCAGTTGCGAATATATCCGGTATTGTAGCTACAAAAAAGAAAAATAAGTATGACATTAAGGGGAAGTATAAACCCAATCGTGAAGTTGTACTTGCTGTGAATGGGAAGAAAATCAAGCGTGCCAAAACCGACAAACACGGTAAGTACGTTTTTAAAGGCATAAAGATTACTCAGCAAAATGCCAACTTAAAACTGTATGAACGCAAAAATCGTAAGGAAAAACAGATTTCCGAAAAAACCTTCGTAGACAGTAAAAAGAAAAAGCTAATAACCGAATACAAGAAGATGCATCAATAGAAAGTCTTTAACACTAAGGCTCGTTGTCCGTATGTAAAAAAGCTCATAGCTATGCAGTTGTAATGCCTCACAATGAGAAGTACCGTAAGTGGGAGGATATGCCTATGAAATATCGTGAGCTGATAAAACGGATACAGCACGATTCGGGCTTTTCGGATGCCGAATCTCAAGATGCGCTGCAGCTAATGGTGGAAAGCTTGGCGGTACGCTTGACCGAGGGTGAGCGCAAAGACTTTGCAAGTCAGCTGCCCACCGAGCTCAAAGACATCGCACTGTCTGTCCGTTCGACTAGTGAAGATCGAAAAGTTGATATGCTACAGCAGTTTATGGATTTACAAAATATAGACGAGAACCATGCCAAGAAACAAATCAAAGTCACCTGGCACGCGCTAAAAAAGGCTATATCTCCTGGAGAGATTGACGATATTAAATCTCAGCTCTCAAACAAGACAGTAGCTCTACTCGGCTAAACGGAGATCGTCATGACAAACTATGGATACGAACCCGAAGAAACGCATGAAAATATGCATATCCATCGACGTGAACGCCGCTATCGCGGGCATAAGTTGGCGGTAGCGGTGGGCCACAATAAGATTGAGCGCGCTCATGCCAGCGGATCAATCAAGCGGAAAGGCAAGAGGTAAGAGTATGGCTAAATATGGCGAGAAAGCTCAAGAAGAAGTACGTAAAGCAATGCACGAGCATAAGCATAAGGGCAAGTACAAAAGCAATAAACAAGCCGTAGCTGTTGGCTTAAGTAAGGCACGTCGCGAAGGCGGTAAGGCACCTGAAAAAAATGAATGAAATAAGCTCCAAATATACAACGTAGCAGTATTTGCTATGATAGGGCAATGGAAGAATCTGCGGCTTTACCATGCGTCGATAAGATAGCTTTTGACTCGCAAAAAGCGGCACAAGCAGCTGCTACTGTGGCCCGCTACCAACATGGTATTCGCGTAAAGCCTTACCGTTGTAAATATTGCAATTTATGGCACTTAGCCACTACCTGGTAAAGTTTAAGCTTTTTCTTGACTTGTATGTTTATACCTCTTAGTCTTAAACCTATATGATAGGGGAAAAAGCAAAAAAAATTGTTAGCAAAACTGGCCTGTTTTCTTTTGGGCATGATACAACTCTGCACGTCGAGGACGTAAAGCCAGCCCGGGCGTACATACATGCCTACTGGGGAAAGCTGCAGCGCGTCAATACTAAAGACGAGGGTAGTCTTATCGGCTTACCTAACCCATACCTTGTACCGGCCAGCGAGGAAGGTCACGAGTTTGACTTCAACGAAATGTACTATTGGGACAGCTACTTTATGGTGCAAGGTATGCTTGATGAAGAGCACAAAGACCTGGTCATGGGAATTTTGGATAACCTAGAAACTATGTTTCTGCGATTTCATACCATACCAAATGCTTCCCGAACTTATTTGATGGGTCGTTCACAGCCACCCATGCTAACGAGTTTTATATTTGATATATACAATGCCTACAAACTAGACAAAGATTGGCTAAGAGATCGAATCGAAGTAGCCAAGCAAGAATATGAAACTGTCTGGATGGGTACAGCAAAGCCCCATTGGCGGCAAGTATATCAAGGCTTGAGTCGATACTATGATATCAATATGCTCCATGACCTGGCCGAGGCGGAGAGTGGCTGGGACATGACACCTCGATTTAATCGCAGAGCTTTGGATTGTTTGCCAGCGGATCTAAATGCCTTGCTATACAAGTACGAAATGGACTTTGCCGCCGCCGCCCGAATATTTAATGACAAACGCGAGATTGCCAAGTGGGAACTTGCCGCTAAAACTCGAGCCAAAACCATGAATAAACTTATGTGGGATAAGGCACGCGGCTTGTATTACGACTATAACTATGCCAAAAAGAAGCGCGGTAATATTAATTCACTGGCAGCGTATTATCCACTCTGGGCAGGCATGGTAGATAGAGGCCAGGCCGCAGCGCTGGTTAAATCACTACGTCGCTTCGAAAATAAAGGCGGGTTGGCTACAACCGATGCTTTGCCACTGGCTCAGTATGTGCCAGGCGCTTTGCCAACCCAGTGGGCGCATCCGAACGGATGGGCGCCGCTGCATTTTATTGTAGTGAAAGGGCTACAGCGTTATGGTTACCACAAAGATGCCGAGCGGATTGCCAGAAAATGGATAAAGACTAATTTAGATTGGTTTAATCACCACGCGGTTTTTTTGGAAAAATACAATATAGTGGCACCGGACAAGCCGCCGGTTCGTGGAGTGTATCCTTCGCAGACCGGGTTTGGATGGACCAATGCGGTCTTCGAACGATTTTGCCAAGAATTCATAGACAAACAAGTGTAGCAGGATTGCGTACTTGCCCCTGTTACGGTACAATGATGAAGTTCGCTTGACCTGGCTCTTTAGCTCAGTTGGTAGAGCAGAGGCCTGAAGAGCCTTGTGTCCCCAGTTCGAGTCTGGGAGGAGCCACCACGAAAGTGCCCGACTTTATGTCGGGTTTTTTCTTGGCTTTCAGACGAGAACTGGACAACCAAATAACTCAAGCAAGATGCTGACTATCTGCATTATTGACAATACAATTAAAAATACTATAATATAAAAAGTGTACTTTAACAACAGATGAAAGCGGAGGCGTAGACTTGACCTAGATATACAAGACTATACTTCCGCTCTCATTCTATGGTGGATTGAGGACTGGTTAGACCAGTATCCGCGGACCGACGAAAGGATAGTTGCAGTGACTCCATCGCATCAAACGATGCGCCTCAGCAAGGGAAAACATGGTGGGCCTGGCGAGGGTGCGTGCGTCATGGAGCTGGCCTCCATGCTCGCAGGCGAGCCGTTCACAGACCGCCCGGCCAGCGTCTGCCCGGTCATCATCGGCTTCATGCGCGCCTACAACGACCGTGTGGACGACACGCGTCGTCAGACCCTCTACCGCTACGCGTCGGAGGTCGTCGGCACCAGGGCGACCCCGGAGATCGAGCAGATGCGCGAACGTCGCTGCCTCGAGTGGATCGACGAGATGCGTCAGTCGTGCTCGCGACGGGTGTTCTCGCGACGAGAGTCGCCAGACTCTCGCTTCGGCATCGAGGCCGCCGGCACCTGTGCGGCACGCTCGATCCGTCGGCACACAGATCAGACCCACGCTGCCGCGCTCGCGCTGGTGGAGGAGCTGATCGCCATGGGCAGAACCACCAAGAGAGCGCAACCAGTCGTCGAGATCGTCACCCCACGGGTGGCAGAACTGGCGACAGCCACGGCGTGAAGTACCTTTCGGGGTACTCGTTTCGTGGACTGGCTGGGGGTCGGTAAGAGGAAGTTATATCTTCCGACCCCCAGCCTGCTTCATCCCTATCAAGCACAACGTAGACAAATTTATATTTGTAAAACAGTAGTCGTACGCTATAATACTTCGAGTCATGCGGGTGTAGCTCAGTTGTTTAGAGTGAGAGCTGCCAGTGGCAGTTCGCAAGGAAATCTTCCGACAGCAACTTGTTGCTGGATAGCGAAGTTTCGGGGCCGCAGGATGTGGCCATTCTTGCCAGGCCAAGGATGCGCTTCCAAAAAATACCCCATAACCTTTATAATTCATACAAACTTATACATGCGGGTGTAGCTCAGTTGTTTAGAGCGCATCCTTGCCAAGGATGAGGCCAGGGGTTAGAGTCCCCTCACCCGCACCATTCGCAATTTTAGAGCCCGAAAGGGCTCTTTTTTATCTGTTAATTTCGGGTTTTAACATTTCTAATTCCTAGCGATAAGAGACGAGACGAAAAAGTTAGAAAGTCCGTGCCTTAACAGAGAAGATGATAATAATCCAAACAGGTTTTAACCTGTATTAACGAGCTATATCAGTTGTAGTTGGATTAAGCTTCTTTACCACGTCGTCGAGGTACTTAAGCATTTGAATTAAATCCCAGAATAAGCCGCCATCAAATTCCGTTTCAAACGCTCTAGGTAGTATTACTTTTTGTGTACCTGGTTTTGTTTTAATTAGTTTTGCATGCGCAACTGCGCAGCGGATGTTCTTATAGAAGTCTTTGACAATTTTCTCAGGTTGTTTCTCAGTGTTTATTAGATGTTCAACTAAGTCACTATCGCTCTTTCCGTGTAGAGCTTCCAGAAATCGCCATGCATTCAGTGCTCTGTAATCCTTCGAGTTGGTTTCATCTTTGGCAGCACGATAGAAGTGGAACATTGGGTGAAAATTCTTATTTTCATCAATGAAACTTACATCGTCTAGATATGCTTCGCCGCCCATATACACGTTATCTGGTGGTATAATTTCGCTCCAAAAGCCGTCACTAACCGTGTAAAGCTTGCCTTTATAGGTACACGTAATTGGTCTAGCCAGATAACATTCTTCTTGCGTAGTAGCTACAAGTCCCGTGAATATCTCTTCTGCTAAATAGAGTGCTATCTCTAGCTCTTCTTGAACTTTACGCGTTTCGTCTGGTTCTTTGTCTAAGTGACAAAATACTTCCATACCTCTTATTTCGGGATACACTTTCCCATTATCGGGGTTCTTTGAGCCACCACTTCTGCTGTATTCAAATCGGGCCTGTTTCAGTGATACCTCGGGGCTAATAGAAATGGTGGTTATTAGATTGTGAAATGTAACTGAATAATCCATTAAGTTTATTTTAACTCACAAAGGCTATCTTAAGACTCGGCAGAAGACGAAAAAACGCCTTAAGTAATTTTTCTCTGTTATTATTGAATAATTATGGGTAAGGTTAACTTAAAATCCGCTACTGACGAGGTTGAAGCCTATGTAAGCAAAGAAAGTGCTTACTTTGAAAAGGTTTCTAAAAACATTATCGACATCTGTAATAGTCTTGAGAAGACATGGTCTGGTTCTTGGGCTGGCTATCATGCTAACTTGTACTTCAAAAACTATCAGACGCCAACCGTACAAGAGATGTTTGACTCAGAATGGGGAGGGGCAGGTGTTTTTCATGGTGGCTACGACCCTGGGTGGCAGAGCAAAACATTAGACGAAGTGTGGCAATATGTAAGCGCTAAATCAGCTTATAAGTTTGACCTAGATGAAGCAGACTCCAAGTTAGATGAACTACAGGAGCTAATCAAAGACCTAAAGCTACAACTAGAACTCGCAACTAATAATAAAATCCTAAAGAAAAAAATAAATGATGTAGATGTCTCGTTCAATATAGGTAATTACATACGCATTAGAACACCTCGAACAGTTACCTCTCGTGACTCAAAAGCAATGCACCAAGGCATACAAGTGCCACCACATATACAGTGTCTTGGGTTCGGACAAGCTTTAAGGTTGAATATGCAGGCAGCTAAAGAATTGTTAAAACTATCGCATCTAGTAGAGCCTGTGGAGCCAGTAATAACTAAACATGCGTTATCTAAACAGAGTACTTCTAAAAAAGAGCAGCCAGAGCCCAAGACGACCAGTGTATGGCATTACACTAATCCATTTTGGCTTCTGTTTCGAGGCCTGACTCTTATTTACAGGATAATTGTGAGCAACAAGATAAAGTCGTTAGTCGGTTTCGTAATTGCCCTGATTACTTTACTTGCCATTGATTATGGTCTTGCATGGTCTAATACGAAATCACTTTTAAATTTTCTCGGGATAAATCTTTAAGAAGTAGCGTTTTAACTTCGTTGCAATATGCGCACCAAGATGACACTTAGAAAAGCTCCCTTGATCGGCGGATTGGTTATAACTGTCGTCCGGATTTGTAGACCTCACGAGACAAAACATACCATTTTACAGATTGAAATGAAGGTTATAACTTTTCATGACAATTTAATCAAAACTTCCTATAATCAAATCATGGCAAATACTAAGCAGCAATTTACAATTAATGGTGAAAAAGTTCCGCACCTTCACCTTAATGAGATACCAGCGAAATTCATACGTAAAGACACGCCCGCTCAGAAGTATCGAGATGATGTATTACGTACTCTCCAGAGTCTGCAATACACGTATGGCAAACTGATTACTAGTGCCCAAATCTGCTATCTGAATATTGATTCAATCACAAACAGCAAGCCTTATATGCCTTCTCCGAATAAAGTGTATGAGTCGGTACGAGATTTCGTTTATCACTATGAAAATTATGCAGTAAGAATATTTGTCCTTAGAGAGAAAAGTCTACATTTTATTAATGCAGCACTCCCAGTAGAATGGCCTGAACATGATGTTCGTGTTGCAACTATGCTCAATCATACGACAGTTAAAAAAGCTAAATTACACGGTTTGATAAAAAAGTTCGACGCCAACTCTACAAACCCACTGGGTAACCTTGTGAAAAATAGGAATCAGCTGACGCACAAATTGTACTATGCCAATATAGATCATTATCTACGACCTACATTAGCTGCAGAAATTGATGATGAAGACGAGGATGCACTCAAAGATTGGCTCAATCAATGGAAACGAAGAATTAAAGACAAAGAAGAGATTGTGACTGGTGCACAAAAAGAACTTTCGTATCTGAATCATGAGTTATCTGAAAAAGTTTACATATTCCGTTCAAATAAAGCCAAGTAAGATTAGTAGCTATAGCCACAGCAACAATGCTGCACCAATATGACACTTAGAAAAGCTCCCTTGTTCAGGAGCTTTTTATTTATTGATCGGGCCGACGGTTTCAACTTACGTCCGGTGAAGTCGACCTCGCGGGACTAAATGTGTGATTTTACAGATTGAAATGATTGCTATAACTTTCCGTGGTACTCTTTGAATATGAATCTGGATGAAGAATGGTTGGCAAAAGAGATACTCAGAAAATCCAAGGACCCAAGTGCTTGGCACACCCAGGCAGGTTACTCGGCAGCCGCAGGCAATGCTATTACTCGACGACGTGACGAGCTTATCCAGCTAGAGCAACAAGAAAATGATATGCAGAAACGCTTCGAAATCATTGGGATGCCTGAGATGTGGATGCTTTTTTCTGCGGTGATGCTATGGGCCTTTGCTCTCGAAGCCCTTTGCAAGGGAATTATAGTCAAAATGTGGCCAGAAGAAGTTCGCTCTAAAAATGGTCGTGTAGAATTCCCATGGGGTACACATGGACACGACCTAGAGTGGTTAGTAAAAAAGACCGGCATCGAGCCTACAAAGGAAGAATTAGAATTGCTTGAAATACTAACGCGTGTTGGTACATGGGGCGGTAAATACCCTGTGCCTAAAAACCTCACACAGCCTCTTGAATTACGCTGGAGTAATCAACAGGAAAAGACATATAGCTCCATATTTAATCGCCTGAATGAGTTAGGCGCAAAGCGGGGCGCTTGGGTCTTACATCGCGAGTAAGTTTACACTTTCAGCAATAATGATGCACCAATGGTTTCGCAAACTACTACCACCGTAAAGCATCGAGATAATCGGTGTTTTTTAGCTCAACCAATAAAAGACCCAAACAAATAATTTGTTAAAATATAAAAATGACTACGAAAAAAATTACTTTATTGGTACTCCTTATATTTTCTTTTATTATTTCAAGGTTTGTGTTTTTTCTAATCAATGACCCCGAAGGACCAAACCTACTTATAGTTACAGTACTAGCAATGATTATATTTGTGCCGGTAGCTTTCATTTATCTAAAAGTTTCAAAGGCTAAATAATCAAGTCTAGTGACGAGTTGAATCGCCTGGCAATTTCCTGCACCTTATAATTGTCATATCGGTTAAGATTTAGAGTTAGAAATAAGTCTGCTATCTGGCATCATAGGCTTTCATTGTTCAGGGTGAAGTTGACGCATATCAAGTTTCATATTATAATATTACTAATATGAGTGAGATATCACCAGTAGTCTACGATTTAGTAGTTTCAGATTATGTGAACGCCCAACGAGCAGGCGACCAGGCTAACCTGAGGCATTTAATTGAAGTAATTGGGCTTGAAGAGATTTTCATTCTTGGTCATACAGCAAGACGCTTGATGGAGAGGGATATTGAAGTTGTCTTTACCACTCCTGACATGGTGATAGATACAACCCCAGGCACAGACCGATTTGTAACACGAGGGGTGGGTCTTATTAACGGGGAAGAAAGAGAGCTCTTAGGTAGCTATGCCCCCGACGTAAGAACGTTAGTGCCAATTGATCTCAAGGGACCTATACCTGAGTTGGCTGACAAGCAGCCTTATGTATTGAAAAATGGGAAAGACCAAGGGGGCAAGAATAAGCTTCTTTTTGAGACAGAAGAGCAGCTGGAAAAGCTGGCTACATGGTTAGCGCTGAATGCTGATGCGATAGGTAATGACGGAGAGTTTTATTTAGAGCCTTTTGTAGAGGAGATAGACGGTTTTATGAATTCTTACAGATTCACTGCTATTGCAAGTGGGCAGATTGTAGCTGCAACGTTCAACTACGCACAGTCCTCAAGTAACGCACGTCCCGTAATTAGTGATCCTCTACTGCGTCCATTTGTGGACCCTAAGCATTCGCTATATCTAGGCACCAGAGCGATTACTTCTAATAGCATGACTGGCGGGGAATCTATAGCCTTATCTACACCTAACCATAGTGTTGTGGGTGAACTGAGTCGTGAACAGCAACAAGTTCTTGAGCTGCATGGAATAACAGATAGACAAGTGCCCGAAGCAGCTTTTACTGCTGCGGTGGATGTCGCAAAGGTCCTTGGTCCTTCGCAGGGAATTATAACGGGCATTGACCTTATACAAAGTGGACAAGGAGATTTTTACTTCTTGGAATCAAATCAAGGACCTTCGCTAAATAATGTTCGAAAAACCTTGGGTGAGAAGGTCACAGATCTTGAAGTATATTTGCGAGCTGCCGATTCATTTGCTGCAACATATAGTTAGAGTTCACGATACAGCTCTGATCTCTTGCGCATTCATTAAGTATTCTGGATAAAGATTTTCCAATATCTTGCCCCGTCTAGCTATCTCCTCTTCAACTCCATGCAAACTGACTCAAAATATTGCACCAAATGGGAATTTTCCGGCACTTCGGTGTCCTTTTTGGTTTAAATAGAGTGGTAAAATTAGTAAGGATACAACTTTAATGAAAGGAGTAGGAATAATGGCTAAATATATTGATGGATTTGTGCTCGTAGTGCCTAAAGGCAAAGAAGCTGAATACGAAGAGATGGCAAAATTGGGTCGGGATTCATGGATGAAGCATGGAGCACTTCAGTACTTTGAATGTAGAGGTGATGATCTTAATCAGCAAGAGATGGGTGACCAAAAATCTCGAGCTTTTCAGGAGATGGCTGGCGCAACAGCCGATGACAATGTATGGTTCTCTTTCATTGTGTTTAACTCGAAAGAACACCGAGACGAGGTAAATAAAAAAGTTATGGATGAGATGAGCGAAAGCTTTAAGGATAAGGACGATTTTGAAATGCCTGTACAAATGAGCAGAATGGCATACGGGGGATTTGCAGTAGCAGTTGAAGGCTAAACTTTAATCTAGATATTAAGCACCATACAAAAATCTATCGTATTATTTCGCCAGATGTTTTAGCTTATAATCCACTTGAGCAAGCGTAATTGCCATTTAACATATGTCAACTATGTTGCAATATTGACAAAATTATAATAAATTTAAATATATGTTTTATCAGACTAACCACCATCTGCATATTTTGCCGGAGCATGTCGGTTAGTTAAGGATTGCTTAAAAATAAAACGCCGGACATTGCTCCGGCGTTTTTGTTTTATATAAGCTTTTTTGAGAGGAAAATATGAGTGTAGGTAATTTGTATACGCCTAGAGCGGTGGTACCGCTTTATAGTGACCTTGTTCCTGCTTATCAAGCAGCATTTGCGGCTGAGCCGTGGTATGAAGTAAGCAAGTGCGCTGATCGGTTTCAGCGTTGTGCGGGTGGTTTGTCTTCTCTCGCACTGGGAGCAACGTGCGAGCTGTGTGATAACTGCCTTGTGCGTCCGGCATACGAAACTGATGAGATGATTGATAGATTTAATGCCCTCGGGGCTTCACGTCCAACTGCTTGGTATGTCGAGCAGAATGGCAGTGGGGTAACTCTTGCTGCTGTAGCATGGGCAGTGAAGTCCGGTATTGTTGCCAATGAAAAATATAGCGATGTTCCAGCGATGACTAAATGGTTAGAGGATAAGCTCGGTAGTGATGAAATAATGTGGCTTGACGAAGTCTTTGCTAACAAAGAGTTGAAGCCAAAGGGCAATTTACAAAATTTTGGTACGTTTGTCAGAGGTCTGGCAAGAATGCTAGATATGAGAACAGTTGCCTACCGAACGATTGAGCCTCGTATGTTGACGGTTGCGGAGCGAGATTTTGGTGAAAATGCAGAAATATTTTGTCGCCAGAATGACGTGCCAGACAGGCGAGATTTTGTTGTTATTAAACTAAACAAGGAGTAGTAGATGCGTATTTTAGTAATCGGCGGCATGCATGGCAATGAACCACTAGGGTTGGCTGTTGTAAAGCTGTTTCAGGAAAAACCGGTGAAAAACATTGATGTAGTGTTGGCTAACGAGCTAGCCATTGAAGCCAGTAGTCGCTTCAGCGTCCAAGACTTAAATCGTTCTTTCCCAGGTAATAAAAAAAGTAAGGATTATGAGTCGAGAAGGGCGGCACAACTCCTTAAACTAACACAAAAATATAACGTTGTTTTGGACTTCCACAACACCTGCTGTCCAAATAATGACTGTGGGTTTGTTGGAGATACGGCGAATGGCAAGCTTTACGAAGTCGCGTGGTTACTTGGCCTAGATAGATTAATCGTTGCGGACTATGACTGCATAAATAAGTTTGCGAGTAACTGTCTGTCCGTGGAAATTAGCCTAGACAGTTTATTTAATAAGCCCGAGCTTTGGTATGAACGAATAAAACAACTAAGTCTTATTGAAGACTTTAGTACTAAACCTAAAATTGAACGTTATCGTTTTGTGTATCGTATGACATTGGAAGACAAAGAAAAATTTAATTTAGATGAGCAAAACTTAAATGCATTTCAACGTATGGACGACAAGATAGCTAAGGCTATGGGTGTCAGTGTTCCTGCTTATCCAATTTTTATTGGTGACAGCTTTACGCCATACAACTATGGAGGCGTGCTCAATAAGCTGTAGCAACACAAGTACCAGTGTTTGTTGAATTTAGTAAACAATAGTGATTTCTAAGAAACAACTTTTAATACAGTTAGGTCGAAGCCAACTCTGTACAAAATTACATAATTATGATATTTTATGTAAATGAAAAATGCCGTTATTTTACATGGCAAACCTACTCGGGAACGGTACTTAGACCCGACAGTACCAAAGCCCCATGAGGCTAACTGGTTTCCATGGATAGGAGCAAAACTTTTAGAAGCGGGTATCCAAGTTTCCATACCGCCATTACCTAAACCATATTTTCCAGTATATGAAGATTGGAAAAAAGTACTTGAAGCACAAGAAGTTGGCACTGATACTGTGTTGGTAGGTCACAGTGCTGGCGCGGAGTTTATCTTGCGATGGCTTTCTTCTAATAAAAACACTGCATTGGAGAGGGTAGTCCTCGTAGCACCGTATTGTGACTATGCAGGAAAGTATGGTGACTTTTCAAAATATACCCTCGATAGAGACTTGGCTGAACGCGTGGGCAAACTTACGGTTATCAGTTCGCTGGACGATGATGAGGCTATCCAAAGACGTACGCATGACATTGTTGAAGCATTTCCTACTGCTAGACTTGTTGAATTGGATGGGTATGGTCATTTCCGAATTGGACATAATATGACTGGCCCCGAATTTCCTGTATTACTTGACGAATTAATCGACAAAGATTCTAAGGGTTAACGTTTGGTTAAGTAGGCAAGGCTCTAACACAATGATTACGTATAAGTGTCAGTAACTTAACTAGGTTTGCTAACTTCACATAACATCAAAATTTGCCTGAATTTGTTATGATAGAAGTATGAGAAAAATAGTCGTATTAAGTTTTATCAGTCTTGACGGTGTCATGCAGGCTCCAGGCGGACCCGAAGAAGACACTTCGGGCGGTTTTCAGTATGGTGGCTGGACCGTTCCGTATTTTGATGAATTTTCAGGTAATGTAATGGGCGAACAAATGAATATGCCGTTCGATCTATTACTCGGACGTAAAACTTATGATATCTTCGCAGGCTACTGGCCGAAACAGGATCCGGCACACCCAGTAGCAGCACCATTTAATAAAGCGACAAAATATGTCGTGTCTGCCTCATCACCAGAACTGGCTTGGGAAAATTCTGTACTCGTCGAGGGTGATGTGGTCGCAAAGCTACAAGAGCTGAAACAGCAGGACGGATCAATGCTACAAGTGCACGGAAGCGGCAATTTAATACAAACGTTGCTTCAGAACGATCTTGTTGATGAACTATGGCTCAAGATATTTCCGGTGACGCTAGGCAGTGGCAAACGGCTATTTGCGGAAGGCACAATGCCAGCAGCGTTTGAGCTAATGGAATCTAAAATTTCGCCACGTGGCGTCATCTTCGCCAACTATAAAAAAGTAGGTGACGTTAAGACCGGTTCATTTGCCTAAATACTAAATATAACTATAATCGAAGTTCTCTATGCGCCGGGCATTGCTTTGTGTGGGTCAACCTTTTTGTTTTTGACCACAAGTAGTACTACTACGGCTGCTGCAAGCGCAAGCCCTACGCCAACGTGTAGCGCGGCTTGATAGCCATTAACTTTAGCCTGTAGGGGCATAGTTCCACTAAGTAAGTCTGTATTGATTGTGGTATAGGCTACTGCAGAAAGAATGGCTAAGCCTATGGCTCCTCCGACTTGCTGAGAAGTATTTAGAATCCCCGAAGCTAGCCCTGAAAAGTGCTTTGGAACCCCAGAAGTAGCTGCTAAAGTGCCGGAAACAAATGTCAGGCCCATGCCGAGCGCACATAAAGCTAGCCCGGGAAATACATTTTCCCAATACGCGCCACCAACTTTTAAGGTATGGCTAAGTGTAAAGAGGCCGGTGGCTAATACGAGCGGACCGGCTATCATGAAAGGTTTGTATCCTAGTTTGCCTACGAAATTAGAAACTATCCCTGAGGTGATGGCAATGATTATTGTAATCGGCAAGAATGAGAAACCGGTTTTAACAGGAGAATAGCCAAGTACGGTTTGCACGTATAAGGTTAGGAAAAAGAACATCGAAAATAACGTACAAGCTACTCCCAAAAAGGCTAAATTGCCTCCGGATACATTTCTGATCTTGAATATTTTTAGAGGCATTAACGGCTGACTTGCCCGCCGTTCGTTCCAAACAAAAGCAGCGAGCAATACAAATGAAGCGCCTATAAAACCCCACACTGCTGCAGAATCCCAGCCGTTATTCGGAGCTTTAGACAGACCATAAACTAACGACATTAAGCCGCTGGTTGCTAAAACTGCCCCCGGTAAATCCAGGCTAATCTTACGGTTTTCTTCACCAATATGATGTGGAAGTAACCTCAAGCCCGCCAGAGCAACACATATACCTACCGGCACATTTACAAAGAAATTCCATCGCCAATTTAGATATTGGGTGAGTATACCGCCA
Organism: Candidatus Saccharimonadota bacterium; assembly: GCA_029288365.1. Lineage (GTDB taxonomy): Bacteria > Patescibacteriota > Saccharimonadia > Saccharimonadales > UBA4665 > CALBGR01. The sequence continues at coordinate 20,077 of JARIHI010000001.1, read as the reverse complement.
AGCAATACTCCTGCTGCTGCACCTCCCGCAGCTACTGCCGCCCATACCCCCAAGGCTTTGTTGCGCTCACTACCCTCTTTAAATTCAGATAATACTATAGAAAGAGCGGCTGGTGACATGATAGCGGCAGCCAAACCTTGTACGGCTCTAGCAATGATTAACTGAGCTTCTGTTGTCGCTAACCCACAGAGCAGTGAAGCGAGAAAAAAGCCAGTCACAGCGCCCAGGAATATTTTGCGCCTGCCGAATAGGTCGGACGCTCGTCCTCCCAAAAGCAAGAAGCCACCAAAGGTTAAGGTATAGGCAGTAACAACCCACTGTAAGTTATTTTGCTGGAAGTGTAGCTCTGTGGCTATTGAGGGCAGGGCAACGTTTACGATTGCAACGTCAAGGACAACCATAAACTGGGCTAAAGCTAGCAGCCCAAGCACTATCCATTTATTTTCTGAATGACGGGATAACTTTCTTTGTTGCTTTGCAGACATATCTAATCCTCCTCTAAACTTATCTCAGAATAGCACATTACTAGGTTTAGATTTTGTAAAACAAACGCATGACCATTTTTATTCTTTTGATATTATGAACGTATGCAAAAGCCTCTTACGTCTGTGATTACACCGACTTTTAATAGGTCTCATCTTATCCAAAAAGCAATTGATAGTGTATTAGCTCAAACGTATGATAATTGGGAGCACATAATTATTGACGATGGCTCAGATGATGATACTGAAGCCATTGTCAAACAAAATAAAGATAAAAGAATAAAGTATTTTCGTAAAGAGAATGGTGGGCCAAGTAAGGCTAGGAACTATGGGATTAAGCATGCCAAAGGCAAGTGGATCATGTATTTGGATAGCGACGATGAATTACTGCCAAAATGTGTAGAAACGACAATCGAGTGGCTAAATAAAAACCCTCAAGCAGTTTTTGCTTTTCCACGCTCAACGAGGATCCTTGAGTTATACGTAAATGGAGAACTTACGAAATCTATTGATGATTCTGGAGATACACCGCCAGAATTTACGATTCAGGATGTATTTGATAGAAACGCAGGTTTTTCACCCAATGGCTTTACGCATTTGCGGCGCCTCTATGATGAAGGTATTCAATGGGATGAAGAGCTGGCTCTTATGGAAGACTGGGAGTTTATGCTGAGTATTGGCGAAAGGTATCCCAAAGGCTTTCTGTATGTGCCAGTAGTATTACAACGATATACCCAACGCTTTGGGAGCGATAACCTTGTTTCTAAAACCCAATACAGTTCATGGGCGAGAGCTTTTGAATACATTTATAACAAGCATAAAAATGATAAGTCTCTGAAAAACCAAACTTGGTATCCAAGTAAGGTTGAAAAGTGGGACAAGCGGCAAAAAGAATTTGAAGCAGGGAAGAGACCTCCTTATCAATACCATCATTTTCAATAAACATGTAATCTCAAGTTTCTCGGGCGAAAAGGGAACCTTATTTGCAATATTATGAAAATTTTGTTATAATATAGATCTGCAGATACTGTCTGCATAACCTGTCAATCCCCCTGAGGAGGGTCTGTCGTGAGTACTACGCAAGGACTGGGCATCGCTGTCCTGGTGCTCGGCATCATCGCGGTGGTGTTCGGGCTCATCGTCCTGAGCATGCTGGTACGTCAGCGCTCAAGTCGAGTGATGTCCATCGCCATCGGCGACGCGCTCGAGCAAGTCAAGCAGGACACCCGGCACTACGTGGCGGTCAACGCTGTGCTGGGGCTGACCGAGCGGTTCACGCAGAACCAAGAGCTCGTCCAGAGACTCGCGGAATACTCCGACCAGGTCGTCGCTGCGGCGCTGACCTACCGGCTGAACTCGCTCGGCGAGCAGTACCAGACCATCATGGGCCACCTGGAGAAGCTCCGCGATCAGCAGGGAGCCCACGGCAAGATCTACGACGACGCTGTGGATCACCTGGAGCGGCAAGCAGCTCATGTGCTGCAGCAGCTGCAGGAGGCCCAAGCGGCTACTCGCGAGCTCTTCGCCGTCAGCGCGTAGGAAGTGACGGGTGCAACCTTTACAGGTTGTGCGCGTGGGTGTGGAAGACTTGGGAGTCTTGGCGATGAAGTTGTTCGCACTTGGTGCGGCATATACCTTCATCGTCAAGACCACCCTCCACTCCACGCATTTTACTGTCCATGAATGTGTATTCATGCTGATGAGCTCAAAAGAGCGAAACAGTTCTCCAGATTAATATACTAAGTATACTGTTTTGGTATATTCTGGAATAAGATTAATGCTTCGGAGATTTCACAGTGATTATTCATAAAGGTAAGTCGTACAGATCAAAAAAGCATCCGATGCTGGAATATGTTTTTCAGAAGTATTTTGATACCGCCAAAAATAAAGAGACCATAACATTTTACCTACGTGACATTTCTGAAGGTTATCGTGCAGTAGGTATTGCTGAACCAGCGTCAATATCAAATACGATATTAGATTTATGTCGCAAAAAAGGAAGCATTGATTCGCGTGTGCCTGCAAGTATTTCGGCACTTGGCTATGACCTAAAGAAGAGAACTGGCCCGGGCAGCGACGGCAATTATGCAGGCGAATTTGTGTATGTGGGCGTGGGGAAGCAGCTAGAATCTTGGCTGACCTGGCCTGATGATCTTGAAACCATTGAAATAGACTCGACCTTAATTCCCTCTCTTGCGCGCCGGATTGTGCGTAACGATGAAGCTGGCTTGTTCTCGGTTATGGACTATTTGGACGTACTTACTAAAGTTATGGGTCACACAGTACATAGAGTACAAAACCCTATGAAATGGCAACCCAATGAAATAGATGGATTTTATACTGCAACGGTGCAAAATAAGACATTCGTCTATCCAGTAGAAGCGAAAGCACTTACTACTGGTGACGATATCAACCTTGATCAGATGGAAGGTGGTTTTCGAACAGTTATAGCAAAGCTTGATACCATGGGCTTAAAGGTAGGCGTACAGCAAATAGCAGTACGAATGATACCAAATGGCATTGACATTGCGATATTTCCGCCTAATTTGGCCCCAACGAAACCGGATCGCTGCGTGCGAGTTATGTTTGATCCGGTTATAGAAAACTGGAAGTAACGTTCTGTACATCGTCAAGTAAGTATTCTAAGATGGGTTAGAATGGCATTTACTTACCACCCACCGACACGTAAAGAGTGTAAGGTTTGTGAAAGAATAATCGATAAACACGAGAAGCCTCTGGTAACCACGATGGACGGCAGGGCTTCCAATGCCGACAATTTTCCTATACATAATTGGTATAACTTTGTGCTGGGATATAGCCCACGGTTCCCGGACTATATTATGGAGAGGGAAAAGGTCACGACCAACTCCGTTGTCGCAGACCCTTTTATGGGTTCCGGTACCACGAATATCTGTGCTAAGTCTCGTGGGGTGGAGAGCTTAGGGCTTGATGCCAATGATTTCTTTCATTTTGCAGCTGAGACAAAACTCAATTGGAGCATAGATATACAGAGTGCTAAGTCGGTTGCAGCGGCGATTTTGAAACAATATGAAACAGCGCTTAAAAAATACAATTGGCCAGCTGTAGATCAAAAAAATCAGTTGTCATTGATTGCCGGGAAAGGCGCAGACTATCAAGAAGCAGCCGTAAAGTTACGACCCTCGGCCTTACCCGAAAGATATATCTCTGACGCGCCACTTGTGAGGCTGATGCTCCTGAAAAAAATCATAAAGTCATTCCACTATCCCAATGAGTCAATTAAGCGTTTATTTGTCATGGCATTCACTACCATTACACTCCCGGCGTCAAATGTATACTACGGTCCTGGGTTTGGGGTGCGTAAGCCAAAACTAGATGTGGACGTGTACAAACTATTCAAGGCCAAGCTCAAGAGAATGATCGACGACTTAAGCGTGCAGAGTTCGGGTAAAGTCGAAGTCGACTCAAAAACTTACTTAGGCGATGCTCGGCTGATGAGTGAATGCTTTGGGACAGACACTGTTGATTTGATGATTACTTCGCCGCCTTATCCAGGGGATCACGAGTATACAAAACATTCTAAAATTGAATTGATATGTATGGACTTTGCTACTGATATTCAGGAATTTAGGGTCATTAAGAAAAGAATGCTTCGAGGATCCACAACGAATATCTACAAAGAAGATCATGATGGTGACCTCGTGCGTGATATGCAGTCCATTAGAGCAGTAACAGACGAAATAGACCGTCGGCTAAAAGAAGATAACGCTACGAGTGGATTTGAGAAACTCTATACAAAATTGGTATGGGAGTACTTTGGTGGAATGTATAGGGTTTTTCAAGAGGCAAAGAAATCGCTCAAACCGGGCGGGAAGTTTGTGTTGCTGGTAAGCGATTCTCATGCATTCAAGATGGTTCATATTGAAACGGCAGAGATCCTTGCCGAGGTTGCAGTTAAGGCAGGGCTAGTTAAGCCTCATATTGAGCTATGGCAGCACAAGGCCAGTACTTCGCACAAATACAATCTATTTGAAGAAGTTCTGACTGTTGAGAAACCGAGGGCCTAGATACGGCTGAAAAGTATTTTGATATAATTAAGGCATGAAAAGCAAAGTCGCTTACACCGATGCACGAGATAAAAAATTCCTTCGTGCAGCATCCGCAACGTTGGGGCTGCTACTCGTACCTTTACTTGCTATGCAATTTACAGATGAAGTAGTGTGGAGCGTAGATGATTTTATTATAGCTGGCGTGCTGCTATTTGGTGCTGCGCTTACCTATGAATTCATAGTAAAAACCCATAGCTCCAAATCTCGAACTATGCTCACGATTTTGCTCGTAGTAATATTCTTGCTCGTTTGGGCAGAGCTTGCAGTTGGGGTCTTCGGGACTCCTTTTGCCGGCAGTTGATGATCTTCCTTGGAACTTGATAGAGAGGATTGGCTTACACTCTGCTAGAATTATCTTATGATTTATGATATTCCTGGTCGAGAGCGGCTGGACTTGCGGACGATCATTTTAGATTTGAACGGCACTTTATCGGTTGGAGGAAAGATACCGGAAGGAGTTGCGGAACGACTTAGAGATATCAAAGGGTTAGGCTTCAGAGCATTATTTCTTACCGGAAATACTCGAAACGATGCAGATGAGCTAGCCGAAGAACTTGGAATAGAGTGGCAATTGGCTAAAACTGCAGAAGATAAACGTGACATAGCACTAGAGCTTGAACCCGAAACTTGCGTAGCTATCGGCAATGGATTAATAGATCTTGAGCTTATGAAGGTAGTACAGCTCGGGATAGTAACCTTACAAAGCGAAGGAGTACATACTCAAACGTGGGCTGCTGCAGATATCGTGATACCTACTATCAATGATGCTCTAGATTTATTTATTGATCCCCAGAGGCTTGTAGCAACTCTTCGCAGGTAAGTAGTTGCATTTATTCATGATATCTTGTATAAAAGTAACATGAATACTTCAGGAGAAGGCCGAAGAGTTGATAGTGCTGAGTCCCAGCATTGGAGAACTAAATTATTTGATTCTTATATTGCGCAAGGTTATGCAGTGCACGCTATAGTAGGCAGGCCACCGCAGCGTCCCACCGAACGAGTACCTCAGCCTGGCCAACAATATGACTATTACACAATTCCCTTGCCAATGTCTACCGAAGATGAGGCACATGCTCAAGCATTTGATGATATGATGCATACTCTTAGAGAAACACATGGGCTATATAATGTTGTGACTGCTTTCCCGACAGATTCAATGTTGCAAACCGATCCTGAGCTAGGTGTAGACACACATCTGGTAATAATGGTACGCGAACCAGTAGCTTTATCTGCTTAAAAATCAAAGTTAGCTGTACGCTTGTTTGATATGCGTCCAGGAAATAAGACAGGTCAAAATGCTAGAATAAAGTACATGGCAGATTATACGATACTACATCTGGATGACTTAGAAGATATGGCGGCAAAGTTTGGTCGTAAAGGTTATGAGGCGCGTTTTGCAACCAAGCAACTTGGTTTACAAAAATCAGGTTTGGGCTATCAAAAACTAGAACCGAATTATCGAATGAGTTTTGGGCACAAACACGAGGTACAAGAAGAAATCTTTTATGTACTAAAGGGTAGTGGCAAAATGAAACTAGAAGACGATATTTGTGATGTACGAGCGGGTGACGCTGTCCGCATACCAGCTGAAGTGATGCGTGGGTTTGAGGCTGGTCCCGACGGCATGGAGCTCTTAATCTTTGGTGCGCCATTTACCGAAAAAAACGATGCCGAACTTGTACAAAGCTGGTGGGCTGACTAAATAATCGCGTATCATTTTTGCTAAGATGATCATATGAACATCACAAGACTAGCCACAAGTACTGGGCTTACCCCTGCAAATTCGATAGTTATTGGATCAGGTATATTACAAGCACTTTCTATTAGAGAAAGTGGTGACATTGATGTAGTAGTTACACAAGAAGTGTTTAGTCGCTTACGTAAATCTAAGGAGTTTGACACAAAACATGTCCATAATAGGGAGCTATTAACAGATGGAGTGTTTGAAATTGGCATAAACTGGGAAGTACTAGGTAAAATATGGACCTATGAAGAGCTACGTGAAGTTTCATTAGTAATTGAGGGGGTGAGATATATAACGCTCGAGTTTTTATTAACGGCTAAAAAAAGCTGGCTGAAAAACGAGGGGCGATCAAAAGATTTTACAGATGTAAGGTTAATAGAAGATTACTTGGATAAAAACCGCAGGTAATTATAAGAAACTTGGCTTCAAGTTATGGCTACAGAAGTGTGTTATCTGGTATACTACTCGGGTATTCTTGCAGTATGGGGCGCGTTGGCGGAGTGGTTACGCAGAGGTCTGCAAAACCTTTTACACCGGTTCGAATCCGGTACGTGCCTCCACAAAACGAAAAAGGGCGAGTGGCGGAATTGGTATACGCGACGGACTTAAAATCCGTTGCCTGAATAAGGCTTGAGGGTTCGAGTCCCTCCTCGCCCACCACGTTAGCATTATGAAAAGTTGTCCATTTTGTAATTCCAAAGACCGAGTCTTGAGAGAAAATACCCATGCTATGGTTATTTTAAGTAATCCACGGAAAATGCCGGGACATTTTCTGGTAATACCAAAGCGTCATATTGAAAAACCGTGGGAGCTCCGCCCAGACGAGCTAAGTGACATCTTTGAACTTATATTTTTTATTGAAAAGAAAATTATCGGCAAATTGGGAGAAGGTTGCGATATACGCCAGAATTACCGGCCATTTTTAAAACAAAGCCGACTCAAGGTAGATCACGTCCATTTCCACATCTATCCACGTTATTTTGAAGATTATTTGTATAAAGTTTCCGAGCAGTTTGAAACGGACTTATTCACCGATTTAGACGAAAGTGATCAAGAGGAAATAGCCAAACTACTTACGTAAGGTATAATAGTAGCAATGCGTTCCCTATACGTTTTATCCGGAACTGTACCACTACAAGCGACGATGCCCTAGTGGGCTTTATTTTTACTTTCAACTTCCTACTTTATAAACTAACTTCAGGTACAATACACTACGATGAGTAACTTTTACATTGCTACTTCTATTGCATATACAAACGGTGATCCACACATTGGATACGCTATGGAATTAATCATGGCTGACGTACTGGCTCGCCATGCGCGTGCTAAAAAACAATCAGTCATTTTTAGCACTGGCACCGACGAACACGGCACAAAAATAGCTGAAAAAGCCGTAAGTCTTGGCAAAGAGCCAAAACAATTCGCTGATGAAACCAGTCAGAAGTTCCGCGAACTCGGCAAAATGCTCAACATCAGTAATGATCGCTTTATTCGTACGACAGATGCCGGCCACGAACAGCGCGCCCAGCTTATTTGGAAAAACCTCGAAAAAGATATCTACAAAGGTAAATACACTGGTTGGTACGATGTGCGTCAGGAAGAATTTGTGCCCGAAGGCCAAATTGACCCGGCTCGTACCCAGCCAAGCCATCCACAGGCTTATCAAAAACTCGAAGAAGAGAATTATTTCTTTGCGTTGAGTAAATATACCAGCCAAATTAAAGAGATTATTGAAAACGAAACGTTCAAGATAATCCCCAAAACCCGCCGAAATGAAATATTGGCACTGCTAAACGAAGGTTTGGAAGATATCAGCATTAGCCGACCTAAAGACAAGCTAGCATGGGGCGTACCGGTGCCAGGTGATAAAAACCAGGTGATGTACGTATGGTTTGAAGCGCTCATGAACTACATCACGGTGCTTGGATACCCGGAACACGATGACTTCAAGAATTTCTGGCCTGCCACCGTGCAGGTTATTGGTAAGGATATTACACGTTTCCATGCCGCAGTGTGGCCGGCGATATTGATGGGTCTTGGGCTTGAACTGCCAGCCAAGCTGTACGTACATAGCTTTATTACCGTAGAAGGTCAAAAGATGAGCAAGAGCCTGGGCAATGTTATCGCACCCGCCGATATCGTCAATCAGTATGGTGTTGATGCCTTTCGCTACTACTTCCTCCGACACATTCCGTCGTATGAAGATGGTGATTTTTCCCAGGCAACTTTTGAAGCCGCTTACAACAACGAGCTTGCCAATGAATTGGGCAATGCCGTGCAACGTACCGCAGCGATGATTATGAAATATCAAAATGGTGTTATTGGTGAAATTCCTCCGTCCAGTCATGATACCGAACCGATAGAGCAGGCGCTTGAAGCCTGTCGGTTTGACCGAGCGCTTGATAGAATCTGGGAGCAAGTACGCGGGCTGAACCAATACATTGACGAAACAAAACCCTGGGAAATCGCTAAAGAAGACGACACGGACCATCTGCGTGAAGTACTGGCTTATCAAGTAAGTAGTCTGCTGGAAATCGCTGATCTGCTAGAGCCATTCTTGCCTGATACGGCGTTGAAAATCCGCAATACCTTTGTAGAGGGCGTAGTGCGGCCTATGGCAACGACACTGTTCCCAAAGCAGGATCACGCTACTGCACAGGAGTAAACTGTGGAGTTCTTTGATACACATTGCCATATCCATGAGATTTTGCGGCCCGTGACCCCAGTACACGATAAGTGGGTAAAGGGCGGTGTTACCGATGTAGACCTTGTGCTAACCGAAGCGCGTGCAGTAAACGTTACTCGCGCGATCTGCGTCGGTACAACCGCGCCGGATAGTGAACTGGCGGTAGCGTGCGTCCAAAATCGCGATAATCTCTGGGCAAGTGTTGGCATTCATCCGCACGAGGCTCAAGATCACCTGGATCATCCCGAAAAATTAGAATCGTTTACGAATTTGCTGACAAACCACAAAGTTAAAGCCATCGGCGAGTGTGGCTTGGATTTTTACTATAATCATTCTCCTAGAGAAGCGCAGATAGAGGTTTTGAAATTTCAACTCGATTTGGCCAAAGAGCATGATTTACCGGTTATTTTTCATGTCCGGGAGGCATTTTCGGACTTTTGGCCGATTTTTGACCAGTATACTGGCCTTACAGGAGTTATTCATAGCTTTAGCAGTACCAAAGGTGACATAGAGCAGATTTTGGCCAGAGACGGCCTCTACGTGGGTCTGAACGGCATTATGACCTTTACAAAGCATGCTATGCAGCTTGATGCTGCACGCGCTATACCGTTGCAAAGATTACTACTTGAAACCGACGCGCCCTTCTTGACACCGGAGCCTTACCGTGGTACAATCTGTCAGTTAAAGCACGTGAGGACAATAGCCGAGTTTTTGGCTAGTCTGCGCGGGGAGAGTTTGCAAGAACTGGCCGAAGCGACCACTGCAAACGCCCAAAAGCTTTTCCAAGTATAGAGAGAACACATATGAGTGAAGCACAATTTGAAACCGGTAGTAATTTAGCGCCTGAGCACGTCCCTGACGTGGTTGAGCGTCATGATGTAGTAATGCGTGCCGCAATGCGTGTACTGGGTGAGCCGGGGGTGGATGATTATGATCAATTTATTTAACAGCTTATCAAAACAGCGTGCTGCCGATAAGCGAGCACAATTTAAGAAGGCTTTGATTCATTTCGAAGCTCGGATTGGCGGTCAGCTATTCGGCCATATCCCCAAAGACCACCGTCGTGAATTCTTTTGTTTAGACGAACATACTTGGGTGTGGCATGAAGAGTGGATTGACGCACACGGACAACACCAAGCAGTAACGACTCGTTACGATGTACGTCCAAGTGGTATTGTAAAATCGCAAGGTCATGCGTCGTATCAAGCGCTCAGCCCTCAAGAATTACGAAATTTCAAGCAAGCGGTAGCTGCCTATAGGCGTCAAGTTGACCGCGAGTATCGTCGTATGCTTGGTATGGCCTAGTTCGTTATACTATTCTCTTAGATGACACACAAAACTGTTTATCTTGACTATGCTGCTGCTACGCCAGTGGACCCAGTAGTGCTTGAGGCTATGCAGCCCTACTTTACGGACAAATTTTATAATCCTTCGGCTACCTATTTGGCTGCTCAGAATCTTAAAAAAGAACTAGAATCTGCTCGCGCAAAAGCAGCGCACGTTATCGGTAGTCGACCTAGTGAGATAGTATTTACGGCTGGTGGTACTGAAGCCAACAACTTAGCTATCAAGGGTGTACTCCAACAATATGCTGACGGTGAGGTGTTAGTGAGTAGCGTAGAGCATGAATCGGTGCTTGCACCGGCTGCACACTTTGCTCATACACATATTCCTGTGACCAGCGACGCTACAGTGGATATACCCAAAATGGCTCGCTTAATCACAGATAAGACGGTATTGATAAGTGTTATGTACGCTAATAATGAAGTTGGCACCATACAACCTATTCGTAAAATTACCCAGTTAGCACAGATTATTAGAGAAGAGCGACACAAGGCTGGGAACTCCATGCCGCTATATGTGCACACTGATGCTTGTCAGGCGGGAAATTATCTGGATTTGCATGTTTCTCGTCTAGGAATAGACATGATGACGATAAATGGCGGTAAACTGTATGGCCCCAAACAGTCGGGGATTCTCTACGTATCCAGTCACATACGCTTACAGCCGCAAATTGAGGGTGGTAGGCAAGAACGGAATCTACGCAGTGGTACTGAAAACTTAGCACATGCTGTAGGTATTGCAGAAGCTATAGAACGTGCTCAGGCCCTCCGACAAGAAAGTGCCAAAACTATGCAGGAATTGCAGAGGTATTTTATCAACTCGTTACAGTCCGCTATCCCAAACTGTGTCATTAATGGCGCCCATAAGTATCGACTGCCAAACAACGTGCATATTACTACGCCGGGTCAGGATAATGAACGGCTCATTTTTGCATTGGATGAACAAGGGATTCTAGCCGCGGCTGGTTCGGCCTGTAGCGCTAGCAACGAGGAGCCAAGTCACGTGCTTCGTGCTATGGGCTTATCAGATGCGGAGGCCCAGGCTAGCTTGCGTTTTACGATGGGTACGTCAACTACTAAAGAAGATATTGATTATACCGTACAAACCCTGAAAGATATCTTGTATACTTAAAGCATAAGCGGCTATCTTGGCCTGTAAAGGAATTATGCTTCGAAGAATACTGTCAGTCGTTGTGTGTGCGGTGGTCATAACCTCGGTAGGAGGGGTAGTTGTAGTTGCCGCCGCAAGTTCTCAGGATACGAAAACTGCTAGCGAAGTACGAGATTTGAGCCAAACTGGTTTCACGCCCCAGCCTTATGGGTCAGATATTCGGTTTAAAGTAGGCACGATAGTGCAGCCAGATGAAAAAGAGTCTACCAAAGTTGTAGTTGCTACGCAGGACAAGCTAGAGAAAGCATTTGGAGTAGTAGTCACTACCAACGATTTGCCTATTACTATCTCAAGCAACACCGCAGCCAACCAGGTGTTTGTAGCTACAGATGGCAGCCGAGATGCGCTGGTAACAAGTGAGAATGGTCCGATTAAAGCTGGGGATTCATTGGCGATTTCTTCGCTGAGCGGAACACTCATGAAATCTACATACAAGCAGCGTATTCTCTTTGGCAAAGCACTTGCTAGCTTTGACGGTAAAAATAATGCTATCGGCAGCACTACACTCAAAGACACCAAAGGCAACGCTTTTAAGCAAGTTGGTATAGGTGTAATCCCAATTTCAATTGAGATTATGAAAAATCCGGAAACTAAAAGTACTAAGGCAAATCTTCCTGAAAAATTACAACGCATAGGCCGGTTAATTGCGGAAAAACCTATAAGTCCTATCCGTATCTATATCAGTATGGCAGTGGTAACGATTACTATCGTTATTGCTTTGGTGCTGCTCTATGCTGGTGTCCGAAGTGCAATTATTTCAATTGGTCGTAACCCGCTATCTAAAAAATCTATCTTGCGTGGGCTTTTGCAAGTCATTCTGACAAGTGTTTTGGTCTTGATAATCGGGCTATTTACGGTATATTTGTTATTAAGGTTATGATTATCAGAAAAGCGGTGGGCTAGGCTATGGACAAGACTATTATGGTGATAATCGGTGCGGCAGCAGCAGGGCTGGTATTGCTTGTGATTGTAATTATCTTGGCGAGCGGCGGGAAGAAGAAAGATGGTAAACCGGCTGCCAAATCAAAAAAAGAGCTTGCAGAATCGTATGAAAAGCTCATGCAAGATGATGTCTACCACATCTTTAGTAAAGAATTTCATGAGGAGCTGCGCAACAAGGCGCGTTTGGACTTTCAGAAAGTCATCAGTGAAAACGCTATGTTTTTACAGCAAGACTTGCGTTTGACTACTTCAGAAATCAACGAATACCTCAAAAAAGAAATCAGCGGCAAACTAGAAGAAGAATTTGCGGCCTATCAGCAATCCATTAAAGATGTGCAGCAGGCTGCTGTTGACTCACTGAATAAAACCGTTGCTGCTGCTCAAGAACAACAACTTGCCTTGACTGAAAAAATGAAGCAAGATACTGAAGCCCAAAAAGCCCAAATTGTAGCTCAGTTTGAAGCCAATATGGCAGAAATAGTTAGCCACTACATCATTAAAACCGTTGGTGAGCAGATAGACCTTAAGGATCAAATGGCCTTTATCTTGCGTGAAATGGAGGCTCAAAAAGAGCCGATGCGAAAGGATATGTGGCTATGAGCAAGGCTGTAAAGCTAGACGACAATACACAGTTTGGTTTACCACCAGCTTTAATTGGTCGCTCGGATGTGTCGCGCCTACTTCGTGAAATAGAAGAAGTTGATTATGCGCTTGAAACGCAAGCTATCCGTACACCCGAAAAACCTCTAACCATACCAGCAATGAGTCGGGCTTTGAGTGAAACGGCTACCCTGAATAACATTGACGTAGTCAATCTAGAAGAGCGGAAGCGCATGATCGATGCGCTAAGGGAGGCAAAGGATAAAGCGCCGAATGTACAGATTACTTTTGCGGTTGATCCCGCTCCAGACATTACCTCTCAGCTTGTGGCCTGGATTCGTCATAATTTGCATCCGCGAGCGCTAATAACCGTCGGGTTGCAACCGGCCTTGATTGGCGGATGCGTGGTGCGTACGCCAGACCATATTTATGACTTTAGTTTGCGTAAACGCTTCAAGGATGAACAGCCAGCGCTTATACAAGCTATTAATGCAGTGATAGCGGGGAAATAAATGGCTTCAACGCAGTTTGACAAACTGGTTGCAAGCGGAAAGCAGGTCGGCGAGGTTATTGCGGTTGACCACTTTTTGATACGTGTTAGGGGTTTGCAACCGATTAACACGCATGCGGTAGTACTCTTTGAGGATGGTAGCAAAGGCTATGTGCATCATGTGTACGAAGATTATGTGGTAGTACTGCACTTAGGCGCTAAAACAGTAACCATTGGTATGGTGGTCGTTCTGCAGCACGACAAATTAGTAGCTCGTGTTGGCAAGAATTACGTTGGACGAGTTATCTCGGTATTGGGTGAGCCACTGGACGGCAAAGGTCCAATAGAGCCTGATGGTACATGGCCGATTTTTCATACTGCACCGATGTTGTACGAGCGTTGCCTGCTTGATACGCCGCTTGAAACAGGCATCACCACTCTAGATATTATGTATTCGCTGGCTCGTGGGCAGCGCATGGCGCTCTTGGGTGACGGCAAAAGCGGCAAAAGCTCACTGGCAACTCAGATTGCTATTAACCAGCGTAGCACCGATATTACCACAGTATACGTATTGATCGGTAAACGTCGAGCTGACTTGATCGAACTTATAGACCGGCTTGAGAACAACGGCGCTATGGAAAAGACCATAGTGATTGCGGCGACGATGTTTGAATCATTGGTGTTAAACTACTTAGCGCCATACATGGCTGCCGCAATGGGTGAATATTTTTGGCAGCAACTTGGCCAGGATACACTGGTAATTTATGATGACCTGACAAGCCACGCTATGGCTTACCGTGAAATTTCATTGTTGGCAGGCGTGAGTCCGGGCCGTGACTCATATCCGGGAGATATGTTCTACACCCATTCGTCTTTGGTTGAACGTGCCGGTAAGTTAGAGCGCAACAAAGCTACCCAAACAATTTTACCGATAGTATATGCTCCAGGCGGAGATATTACGGCGTACTTGCCAACTAACGTAATGTCCATGACCGACGGCCAGTGGATATTGGACATGGAAGTGTTCCGTGAAATTATGCGTCCAGCAGTAAGCACAGGCCTGAGCGTGACACGAGTGGGTGGTGCTGGGCACAATAAGCGGCAAAAGGCCTTAGCGGTACAAACTAGCAAAGCCCTGGCTGCTTACAAGCAAGCTGAAGAGTACGCGCACTTCGGTTCGGAGTTGTCAGACGAGTCGGCTGCTGACTTGGAGCGTGGGAAAAACTTGTACAAGCTGTTTAATCAAGTAGTTGGTGAAACGTATAGTTTTATGGAGCAGCAGCTACTGCTTGATATTGTGGTTAATATGTCGCCGGGCGAATCTTTTGATATGGAAGCTATGAAAAAAGCTGTAAAAGACCACGCTGCCCAAGTTGGTGAAGATGACGACGGTAGCGATGAATCAAAGACGTATATCGCAGCTCGTGATGCATTAAAAGCTAAATCTTTAGTACAAAAAGTCGATGAAGATACCGCGGCGGCACCACCACAAACTACGCCGCCTTCCGATGAAGATAAAGCAAAAGCCGAAACCGATAAGCAGTCTGGCGGTGAAAGCAAATCTGCAGACGATGGTAAAAAAGATACTGATGCTAAGTCCGATAAGGACGAAGATAAATCCAAGGAAGAAAAAAAAGAACACAAAAAGAAGTTCAGTTTTAAACACAAGAAAAAAGAAGAAACCGAAGATCACAATCACAAAGATACCAAGAAACCAGGCACAGTCTTAGAGCCGGAAGAAGGCGTTATTGTACCCGAAACAAAAGTAGACGCTGATATCGAAGACCCTAATAAAGCCTTAGCAGAGAAGAAGGCTGAAGAGACACCCTCAGAAGAAAAGCAACCGGAAGGGAAGCCTGGCGATACAAAAGAGGAGCAGAAATCATGAAACGCCCGCTCGAGATATTAGCCGAGGAAAAAGCCATGCGCACCATAGTGGGGCTTACCAGCGCTTTTGAGAGTTTGTCGAGTATGAAAATCGTGCTGACCAAAAAAAGTGTGGCGACATCAAATGTCTTTTTCAGTGATGTTTGGAATATTTATAAAAACATCCGGGTAAGCGGCATGTTCCAATTCGGGCGCGATCCGAATGAAAAACCCATAGATAAAGAGTTGTACGTACTTATTACTGCACCAGCGGGCTTGAGTGGTGATATTGACCAGCGGCTTATCCGTTCAATGCGCAAAAAATACGATCCAGAGAAGAACGACATTATCGTCATTGGTAAGCATGGTGCTCAGCAGCTCAATCAGCTCAATATTCCCTATAAAAAGTTTTTTAACCTGCCGAAAAAAGATTACATAAATGTTGAGCCGCTTTTGGCAATTATCAAACAGTATCGTGAAACCAGAGTATTTTATCAAAACTATTTGTCGCTTATGACGCAAGATATTCGTAATATAAGCTTAAGTGACGTTATAGAAACAAAGGGTGCAGCGAGCTCCAGCGATACTGCTATTACCGAGGCGACGTATATTTTTGAGCCTAATCCATTAGTGGTAGTTGCGCATATGGAAACCTCCATGTTGCGGTTGGCACTTTTGCAGGTTATTTATGATTCTAGGTTGGCGCAGTATGCGAGTCGTTTTAAGGCAATGAGCGCGGCACACCAACGAGCAGAAGAAGAGGCAAAGGCAATCCATACCCAATATAACCGAGCTAAGCGTGGTATCGTGGACCAGCGGTTGAAGGAGATAAGTGCCGGTCTAAAGAAAGTTAGGGCAGAAAATGCGAAGTAGCGGAGAAACACATGAACGATAAAGGCGTAATTAGGGTACTACGGGATCTGGTCATCAAGGTTCAGTTTGATGAGGGCATACCGGAAGTACACGAGATACTAGAGGCCGATAATCCGCAAAAAACCCCGCTGCTTGTGGACAGTTTGGAAAAGGGCGACACCGCGGTGTGTCTGAATATTAGTGCCGATAGAAGCTTGCTAAAAAACATGACAGTCAGCCGTACGGGTCATGGTCTGCAAATTCCAGTAGGCAAAGAAATGATCGGACGTGTGTTCGACACTTTGAGCCGCCCAATTGACGGCTTGCCACCACTTGATACCACGAATATGCAGCATCGTGAAATTTTCACGCCGTCTCTGAAATCTAAATCCCTCGCACCTACGGAGCCGGAGATTATGGAAACAGGTATCAAGGTACTGGATTTCTTCACGCCGTTTGTAAAAGGCCGAAAAATCGGCATTATCGGTGGTGCAGGTGTAGGTAAGACAGTGCTCACTATGGAGATGATCAATAACGTGGCCGAAGGGTCAGGGGCGCTCAGTATGTTCGCTGGTATCGGTGAGCGTATCCGTGAAGGTCATGAACTCTACAAAACACTCAAAGATGCCGAGTTACTAAAATCAACCGCTATGTTCTTTGGGCAGATGAACGAAAATCCGGTGCAGCGCTCACTAATTGCTACGGCAGCGGTCACTTTGGCAGAGTATTTCCGTGACGAGGAAAAGCGCGACATCTTGTTCTTTGCCGACAACATGTACCGCTATATCCAGGCCCGGAACGAGGTTTCAACTATTATTGACCAAACTCCTTCAGAGGGTGGCTATCAACCGACGATTTTCTCTGACGTAAAGAGTTTGCAAGACCGTTTGGTATCTAACGAGTTCGGATCCATTACAGCCTTACAGACTATTTATGTACCAGCAGATGACTTGTCTGATCCGGCGGTGCAGCTGATCGCACACGAGCTGGATAGTACGATTGTGCTGTCGCGTCAGGTGGCCGAACAAGGTATCCGTCCGGCAGTGGATTTGAACAAGAGTACATCAAACCTACTTACGCCGGAAATCGTTGGCGAGCGACACTATATGCTCAATGTGCGAGTACAGGCTTTGCTGCAAAAGTATGAATCGCTAAAAGGTCTGGTAGCGATTATCGGTGAAAGTGAATTATCGCCAGAAGACCGTACAGATTACACAAAGGCCAAGAACCTTATCCAGTACTTCGCCCAGAAATTTATGGTCATGGAAAAGGCCACCGGTGTTCCTGGTGAACGTTACACCCGTGAAGAAACGTTAAACGGTATCGAAGAGATAATCATATGAGCGATACGAAAGCTGCCGAGGCAACCACTAAAACGCCGGGAGCTGCTAAGGATGCGAATCAGAACGTCAAGTCGGTTACGGCTTATGAGAGTAAGCCAACACCAGGACTTTTACGTGTAAAAATTTACACGCCGTTCAAAACGTTTTACGAAGGCGATGCACGTAGTTTGACCGCCTGTAACGAAACCGGAAAATTTGATATTTTGCCGGGTCATCACAACTTTATATCCATGCTTATTCCCTGCGATGTATTAGTAGAAACACCCGAAAAAAAGACTCAAACTATCCCAGCTGCTCGCGGGCTGCTACACATTAAAGACGACAAGCTCATCATCTTTATGGACATATAGTTTGGGATTATTAGTTTAGTTAATAACGAAGTAGTCGAAAGCGAAGCTGCGGCCACTGGGAGCGGCATTGGCAGTACAAATACTAAAATTGGTAGTACTGCGATTCACGTAAAGCTGGGTTTGTCCAGCAGCGCTACCTACTGGCGACACAATCACGCGGGGAGTGCTAGAAAAACTTTGCCGGAAGGTGATAGTGGCAAAACATCCAGGTGCTGTACTACCTCCGGTATTAACATTTAGCGTTCCTGCTATATCTGAGCCGCTAACAGAAGAGGACCCACCCGATCCTACAGCACTGCCCTGTGAACGACTGGGAGTTGGTCCACTGGTTTTTATGTGGTTATTGAGCGTCAGGCTGCCATTGCCTGCGAGCGTCAAACTTCCGGTATTAATGGTTGAGGCAGTAAGGCTACCGCCAAAATTAGCACTGCGGCCAGTCAAATCATTCTGGAGAGTAACTGCGCCCTGAAATACGCTCGTAGTAGCTACCTGAAGTGTATTGGCTTGTACCTGAGCTAAGTTACTAGCACCCGAAACGGTAAGGGTGGGTATGGTGAGGCCCTGGCCAAGCTGTACGCTACCGGCTACGTTCAAGTCGCCCTTTACTAATGCATTACCGGCAAATACGGCATCGGACTGAATATTTAATACGTAACGTGGATCGCCTACTTTGGCGTCACCATTGGCTATTTCACTGAGCTGTTCTTGAGTTAGGTTTTGTAAAGCGGTGGTTGGTTGCTGGGGTTCTTTTTGGCTATTGATGTATGACACGATAAATACAATGCCGGTTACCACCACCAAAAGCAGGAAGATAAGCAGGTATACGTTGAAAAACCCCAAAATTTTCCGAAAGCCTTTTTTGTCTTCCGGCTTTTTGGTTGGCTTCTTTTGTGCTTCATCTGGAGCTGCGTGTACCGTATCGTCGGTATCACTCAAGCTTTCGAGCGCATTTAGCTCTTCGGGCGGTTTCTCCAGCGCATTTTCGTCCTGCTGATCTTTTCCTTTATCGTTGTCCATAACGCTTATAGTTATGATACCAGGCACTCACTGCTTATGCTATAGTATCTGTAGGTTATGAGCTGGAAACAAACACTGGTATCGGTTGTATTAGCTTTCGGTTCGCTCATAGTACTCGGTGGCATCGCAAGTGCTCAGTCGACATCGACAAATTACCGCGTAGACGAATACTATTTTGGTACCGGCGGCGAGCTAAACGCGTGTTCCAGTAATTATTGTTCTAAGCAATCCGCTGGCGAGCTAGCGGTAGGTCATACTGCCAGCGCAAACTATCAAGCCCAAGTTGGTTTTAATACCAGTGATGTACCGGTGCTAGAGGTGGCGGTCAATGGCGATGTAGATTTTGGATTGCTGGATGCCAGTACTACGGCCACTGGCACGGCAAACGTACAGGTACGTACGTATTTATCAAGCGGCTACAATATGATTATTGACGGTCCAGCTCCTACATATGCTGGCCATCCCCTTGATGCCCCATCTAGCCCTACAGCTGCTCAAGCCGGCACTGAACAGTTCGGCATTAATCTAGTAGACAACGCCACACCGAATATTGGGGATGATGTAGAGCAGGTGCCGGACAGTAGTTTTAGCTTTGGCCTACCAACGGGAGACTACTCAATTTCTGATCAATTTATGTACAATGATGGCGATACGGTAGCCACCAGCAACTCAAGTAGCGGTCAGACAAATTACACGGTATCTTTTATTGCAAATATGGCCAACAACACTCCTGCCGGCAAGTATCTAACAGATCTATCGGTCATAGTAGTCGCAGCCTTTTAGCTACTCAATTAGCAGAAGTAAATAAAAATTTAAGATTTCTGTGGATAAGTGTATTGTCAGTGTTATTATGCTTATGCTACACTTCGCCTGTAACTATAAAAATAAAAACATTACAACAAGGAGAATGAAGATAATGATTCATTTAAAACCAAAACGCGTTTTCGAACGTGTTCCGGCGCTTGCCGGCACAGCAATCCTGCTGCTTGCCTCTGTGGTGCCGATGCTGGCTGCTCAGCGGGCTTCAGCTTTGTCTCTGCTTGACCGCAGCCTTATGGTAACCAGCACCGTAGAAAGTGACGAAGTCACTGCACCCGATGGTT
>JARIHI010000008.1 GCA_029288365.1 Candidatus Saccharimonadota bacterium | reverse complement strand
CGTGGGCTCGGAGATGTGTATAAGAGACAGCTTCGGCATAATGCCGGCGGCCTTAAAGTGACCTTGCTGCGCCTTGTTGGTGCGGCTTTCGGTCGACTCTTCAAAACCGAGCTGGACGGCGCTATAACCGTCAGTTTCCTCTGTTTTCACCTGCGTAATAACGCTGGGACTAGCGGAAAGCAAGGTAACAGCCTGCACACTACCATCTTCGTTAATGGTAGAGGTCATGCCAACCTTTCTTGTGATTAATGCTTTCATAGTTTCCTCTTTTAGCCCTACGTACTTTCTATGTTTGCTTGAAGTCAGACATAAATACCCTTGGCTTTGGTGGTTTCTACCTCTGTTAGAGTTGTAGACCTTCCAAATTACCAAGTGTAGGATTTTGATATACCAATACAGATTAGCACAACTACGCTACATCTGTCAATATGTTGCAAATTCCGCAATGATTTTATGTATCGTGTGAATAAGAAAAAGGATTAATTAGAAAGAAATATATATACCGAAAGGCGCCCAAAAGCCTACAAGTGCAGCGATAAGCAACACTGCATAATCTATTTTCCGATCTAATTTGAAGTGCTCATGACTAGCTAAAACCATACCTATGATCAAGCCTATCGGAATAGGAAATATCGTTTGATCATTCGAAAGTTTTAACCACAGAGTACCCAGTATGACGTATAAAGCTATCTTTAATGCAAAAACTCCATCGTATGGGTCAGTATTTGTTCTTTGTTTCGTTCTTTGTTTCGACATTACTGTTTTTAAGTAAACTATATTTTTTAATCTCAAGCAAGATTAAGCCGCTACTGCTAGCACCCCTGCAGTTCCTGCTGCTACTTTAATGCGCTCACACCTTAAATGACTTTGCTCGTAGAATCCTTTTGTTCCTTCACTTTCATCAAACCCTGCCCTAAATGCATGTTCGCTATCAATGTAGCATCGTAGCTCTATAGCAATTTGAGAGTCAACTTCTTTGTCGCTGCTACGCAATGATGCGACCACAAACTCAGCTTCAGGCACCGTAATATCAAAAGAAAGGCCAGCAGCTTCATCGGGATGTTTGAGAGTATCTAAAAATTCTTGTACTTCTGCTGCTCGCTCCTGATCATCGTTAGCATTGGCATAATCAAGCACTCGGTCAAGAATAGCCGGAAAATGTTCTCTGTCTTCAATTCTAATAGCATAGTCCTCAAAAGGCTCGTCTATGCTTCTTTCAAATAATAATGCTCTCATGATAAAAAAACCGCTCTACATTATAGAGCAGTCTTTGTAAATGTAAAGTGCTTATGATATTACATCTTAATTTCGACGTCACACCCAGCCGGAAGACTAAGGTTCATGAGCGAGTCTATAGTCTTTGGTGTTGGCTCAAACACGTCAATAAGACGTTTGTGTGTACGCATTTCAAACTGTTCGCGACCCTTTTTGTACACATGTGGGCTTTTTATGACCGTGAAGCTACTGCGCTTAGTTGGCAGTGGAATGGGACCAGCCAGGCTTGCGCCAGTTCGAAGCGCCGTGTCTACTATCTGTTTGGCTGCCTGGTCAATAACTTTGTGGTCATAGGCTTTCAAACGAATACGAATTCGCTGTTTACCGTCAGCCTTTGCTGTTGGTTTAGTAGTGGTTTTTTTGGCTTCTGCCATAAGGTGATCTTCCTTTCTTTATCTTTGCTGTAACATCCTCTGTGATTTTACAGATGACTTTTAGTCAGCGAAGTTTATTTAACTATTGCATTATAGCAGGAACGCTTAGCTTCAAGTTCTTTTTACAGAACCGCCTCGATTGCTCCTACGGCCAAGTCTTCTTCAATTACCGTCCTCAAAGCTTCTTCTGTGTTAGCTAATTCACGCACGTGTATATCTCCATCAACTTGTCCTACTATCCACGGAAAGTGAATCCGCACCCTTTCCTCTGAGTGACAAGTGATAACTCCATCTTCTTCGCCTCGCCGAAACCGCCGAGCAACACTGATGCCTGGAGCCACCACGCCTTCTAGCTGAATTCCTGTTGTACTCATAATCAATCTTTTAGAATTTAATTTGATTATACCATACAGTAAGTAATATAACAAGAGAGCCTCTTAAAAGGCTCTCTTGTGTTACCTGAAATGCTACTATTTGACTATCTTCGTAACAACACCAGCGCCCACGGTACGGCCACCTTCGCGGATAGCGAAGGTAAGACCTTGGTCCATAGCGATTGGTGCAAGCAATTTAACCTTGAAAGTGATAGTATCACCAGGCATAACCATTTCTTTGTCAGCTGGCAATTCAACTTCACCGGTTACGTCAGTTGTACGGAAGTAGAACTGAGGCTTGTAACCCTTGAAGAATGGTGTGTGACGGCCACCTTCTTCTTTAGTAAGAATGTACACTTCTGACTCGAATTCAGTATGAGGTGTTACAGAACCTGGCTTAGCCAAAACTTGGCCACGCTCAATATCATCGCGCTCAATACCACGAAGCAAGATACCGGCGTTGTCGCCAGCCTGGCCTTGATCAAGACTTTTCTTGAACGCTTCAATGCCGGTTACGACTGACTTTTGCGTATCGCGAATACCAACGATTTCAACTTCATCGTTAATCTTTACCACGCCAGTTTCAATACGACCCGTGGCTACAGTACCACGACCTTTGATTGAAAAGACATCTTCAATAGGCATCAAGAATGACTTATCAAGATCGCGCTTTGGTTCTGGGATATAGTCGTCAAGAGCTTTGACAAGCTCCATAATTGCATCTTCGTTAGCAGCATCGCCTTCGAGTGCTTTTGTGGCAGAACCTTTGATGATTGGAGCCTCGCGGTCAAAGCCGTTCTTTTCGAGCAATTCGCGGACTTCTTCTTCGATAAGCTCAACAAGATCAGCGTCAGCGAGATCCATCTTGTTAAGAAATACTACTATCTTAGGCACGCCAACTTGGTGGGCAAGCAATACATGTTCGCGCGTTTGTGGCAATGGACCGTCGTTTGCGCCAACAACAAGAATAGCACCGTCAATCTGTGCAGCACCAGTAATCATGTTTTTTACGTAGTCAGCATGACCTGGCATGTCAACGTGTGCGTAGTGACGCTTTTCGCTTTCATACTCTTGGTGAGAAGTAGCAATGGTAATACCACGAGCCTTTTCTTCTGGGGCGTTATCGATTTCGTCATAATTTTTTGGCTTGTTTACGTCGCTTGGAAGCTTCTTTGCAAGCACATGGGTAATAGCTGCAGTCAAAGTAGTTTTACCGTGGTCAACGTGACCCATGGTACCTACGTTTACGTGCGGCTTGCTACGGTCAAATGTATCTGCCATAGATATTTATATCTCCTTAAAATTAATTATTTGCATGAGAATAGTAAAACTCACACGAGTTACTAAAGTTAGTATAAGTAAAACCGTAAGTTTTGTAAAGTGATACTTGTGTATAATTCTTAACTTAAGTTCAAACCTCGACACCGTCAATATCTATATAGCAATCAGCTGGAAGCGGGGCACCCAATACTGCTTCTGCTTTTTGGCGAAAACCAATAACCTCACCTTCATGCAATTCTATAGGCATCGCACTTGGATTCAAGCGCAGACTTAATGAAAATCTAAGCCTTTGGTAAGTCACTCTTAACAACGGTGCTGCTAAAAGCAATACTTCGAACTGCCCGCCATTTTCGAAAGTATCTGCAGAATAACGAGCAATCCTATCGTCCCATTTTTCAGTGGATGCTATATAACGACTGGCACGATCTTCTGTCGAACACTTTCCAAACATATGTAACTGCTATTATTTACTATTTTTAGCCACGATAGCGTCAGTAACGTGTGACGGTACGTCAGCATAATGGTCAAGCTCCATACTTGAGCTCGCTCGTCCTTGTGTGGTTGACCGGAGATTAGTGGTATAACCAAACATTTCACCTAACGGTACGAAAGCAGTAATTTCTTTTACGCCACCAGGGAGATCTTCCATAGATTCAATACGGCCACGTTTACTGTTTAAGTCACCGATAACGTCACCCATAAATTCTTCCGGAGTTACTACTACTACCTTCATAATCGGTTCAAGCAACACAGGATTTGCTTTCTTGACACCTTCTTGAAGTGCCATAGAGCCAGCAATCTTAAATGCCATTTCTGATGAATCGACATCGTGGTATGATCCGTCGTAAAGTTCAGCCTTGATATCTACTACCGGATAGCCCGCAAGTACACCATTATTCATAGCTTCTTCAATACCTTGTTGAACTGGCTTAATATATTCAGCCGGAACTACACCACCCTTGATAGAGTTGATAAATTCCAAGCCTTTACCAGCTTCATTCTGACTAAGTCGTAACCACACGTGACCATACTGACCACGACCACCTGATTGGCGGACAAATTTACCTTCAACTTCAACGGCATCTTTGCGAATAGTTTCACGATAAGCAACTTGTGGCTGACCAATATTAGCTTCTACCTTAAATTCTCGTTTCATACGATCTACCAAAATCTCCAAATGAAGCTCACCCATACCCGAAATAATGGTTTGACCGGTCTCGTCATCTACCTTCACACGGAATGTAGGGTCTTCCTCGGCAAGCCGCTGTAACGCCAGGCTCATCTTTTCTTGGTCGGCTTTTGTCTTTGGTTCTATAGCAATAGATACGGGTGGCTCGGGGAAGTCGATAGATTCAAGCACAATTGGATTGTTTTGATCACACAAGGTGTTACCTGTAGTAGTACCCTTAAGCCCGACGATTGCTGCAATATCACCAGCAAAAACTTCTGTAACGTCTTCGCGCTTATCTGCCTGCAAGCGTACAATACGGCCTACACGTTCTTTTTCGCCTGTCGAACTATTAAATACATATGAGCCGGAAGTAACTTTACCGGAATACACGCGGAAATAGGCAAGCTTACCTACAAACGGATCGGAAGTAATCTTAAACGCCAGGGCCGCGAATGGATCAGATTCACTATGCTTTCGTTCAATTTCGTCACCAGTTTTAGGGTGTGTACCCCAGTTACTACTACGATCCGTCGGTGCAGGAAGCAGGTCATTTACAAGGTCAAGCAATTTTTCTACAATCACACCACGACCATCGCCACCTGTAACAGCGTAAAAGCTGCCTGAGAGTACGGCGGTACGGATTGCTTGTTTGATTTCATCATCCGAAAGACCTTCTTCGCCGACTTCGAAATATTTCTCTAGCATGGCTTCGTCTTCGGCAACAGCATTCTCAATAAGGAGACTGCGGTATTTTTTAACCTTATCAAGCATATCAGCCGGAATCTCACTCTCGGTAAGTTCGTGATCAGTAAAGTCTTTGTAGGTATAGGCTTTCATGCTGACAAGATCAACAATACCGTTTACGCTCTGCTCAAATCCAATTGGCAGATGAATTGGGAAAGCGCGTTTAGATAAGCGATTATGAATAGAATCGAGCGACTTGTAAAAATCGCCACCGGTTTGATTAATCTTATTAATAAAACAGATACGCGGCACGCCGTATTTGTCGGCCTGGCGCCATACGGTTTCAGACTGGCTTTCAACGCCCATTTTACCGTCGAACACTACTACGGCACCGTCAAGTACACGGAGTGAACGCTCAACCTCAACAGTAAAGTCAATATGGCCTGGTGTATCAATAATATTAATTTGGTGGTCTTTCCAATAACATGTCACAGAAGCTGCAACGATAGTAATACCGCGTTCACGCTCCTGAGCCATCCAGTCAGTTGTAGTTTCACCCTCGTGAACAGCACCGATTTTATGCTTGAGGCCTGTTCGATACAAGATACCTTCGGTTGTAGTAGTTTTGCCTGCATCGATATGGGCGATAATGCCTAAGTTACGTATCTTTTCAATTGGTGTTTTCTTATCTGCCATTAGTTTAGTGTCCTGCCTTATTGTTTACTTCTTACTCTATCTACGATTTCTTCTGCCGCTTGTATAACTGGCGCTACCAATAATATTCCTAAAATAACCGCGCCATCCAAGTATTCTCTTACAGTCGGTGACTCGACACGATCAATGCCCCCACAAAGCCTTTCAAATGCACGATCAATCCGTGTAGGTTCTACAATTATGACTGACGGCAGCTCTTTTGTGCTATCGGCAGCATGTCTGACCATATTTAGCCTCTGGCGAAGTGAGCAAAGGCTCGGTTGGCTTCCGCCATTTTATGAATATCTTCGCGCTTCTTAACCGCTGCACCCTGGCCATTATAGGCGTCCATAAGCTCTGCTGCGATACGGTCTTCCATGCTCATACCTTTACGAGCACGAGCAGCTTGCACAAACCACATAGTTGTTAAGTGGTTTTGGCGCTGACCCTTTACCTCAAAAGGAATTTGGTAGTTAGCCCCACCAACACGGCGTGAACGAGTCTCAACATGTGGCTGAATATTCTTAAAAGCTTGTTCGAAAACCTCAATAGGGTTCTCGACTTTTAGCTTATTAGCAGCCTTTTGCATACCACCGTATACTAAACGCTCTGCAAGCTGCTTTTTGCCGTCAAGCATTACACGATTAATAAGTCGTTGCACCTGTACGCTGTTGTACAAACGATCCGGTTGAATATCACGAACGAGAGATTTAGTCTTTTTCCTAGGCATCTCTTTCTCCTTCACTTACTGTGCTAAATTCGGCTTGTAGCTCTCCTAGTAAGGGTTGGAATTCCGCAGGGACCCTACTAGCAGGATCAATGTCAACCTTGTCAAATAGCCCTAATGCTTTGATTAATTTTGCTGGAGCCGGCGACAAAGATACTGTCCCTGCTTTGAGTCGTTCAGAAAAATCAGTAACTGTTTCACGATATGCCGGAGTGATCATACGTCGAGCACTAAATTCATAAGTTCCAGATGTAATGGTATCCCCGGGCATTATTTGCTCTCTTTCTTGGCACCGTATTTTGAACGGCCTTGTTTGCGGTTTTGCACACCTTGCAGGTCGAGTGCACCACGAACAATATGGTAACGTACACCAGGAAGATCCTTCACGCGTCCACCGCGTACAACTACAACGGCATGTTCTTGAAGGTTATGACCTTCGCCGCCAATATATGCCCACACTTCTTGGCCATTACTCAAACGTACACGAGCAACTTTACGAAGTGCAGAGTTTGGCTTTTTTGGCGTTTTGGTGGTTACTTTTACGCAGACACCGCGCTTAAGAGGCGCAGCCTTTTCATAGCTTTTGGTTTTGAGATTGTTGGTTACCTTATGTAAGGCTGGCGACTTACTTTTGCCAGTCACCTTTACACGCGGTTTCCTAATTAATTGGTTTATTGTTGGCATTTATACTCCTTGGTTTGCAATCTGCTGCCATGTAGGAGATATTCACAGCGTGCCAACGCCTGCAAATACCTTTACTCCTACAGCTCGGATTGCTTAATTTGTTTAAACGTACTTATTTTAACAGAACTATGCCTCTTCAGCAACTGCTTCGACTTCTTCAACCACTTCGTCTTCATCAGATTGATAGCCGGTACCAACTGGGATTTTGCGGCCCAAAATCACATTTTCTTTCAGCCCATACAGTTTATCCATGCGGCCACTGGTTGCAGCGCTGATAAGTACCCGAGTAGTATCCTGGAAGCTAGCCGCACTCAAGAAAGAGTCAGTGCTTAGAGAAGCTTTGGTGATACCAAGCAGCAATTGGTTATAGCTAACGAGTTGTTTACCATCTTTTGCAAGCTGTTCGTTGGCGTCAACTACTGCCATCTTGCTGGCAATATCACCAGTCACAAACTCACTATCGCCAGCATCTTCTATTTGTACACGACTAAACATTTGCCGAACAATAATTTCTAGGTGTTTATCAGCAATGTTTTGACCCTGACCAGCGAAGATCTTAAGAATTTCGTTCATGATATAGCGCTGGGTTGCTTCTACGCCTTGCAAGCGCAAGAGATCTTGCAAGTTAGCTGAACCGTTTGTCAACTTCTGGCCAGCTACTACTTTATCACCGTCTTTGACAAGCAATTGCTTGAAGCCCGGAATTTCGTAGCGAGCTGCACTGCTTGCCGTCGGAGTTAAAATGATTTGCTTTTTGCTTTTCTCGACCTTGCCGGCGATGGGGGCGATTAATGGATCATTTCCTTCATCATTTGATGCCAACACATCACCGATAGCAACGTCACTACCGCTTTTTACTTGTACAGTGCGACCTTCAATTTCAAGTGTAATTTGGTCATTTGCATCCGCTGCCACTTGTACAACATAGTGGTCGCCCTCTTCCCAAGCGGTTACAACGCCACTAATTTCAGTCAAATACGCCTGACCTTTTGGTTGACGTGCTTCTAAAAGTTCCTCTACACGATTCAGGCCTTGGGCAGTGTCATCGGCCACTACAGCGCCAGAGCGGTGTTTGGAGTCAAGTGATAGCTGCGTACCAGGTTCACCAATACTTTGGGCTGCGATAACACCAATTGGATTGTGATCTGCAACAAGCAAACCTGTAGCAGGATCGATACCATAACTTTTACTCGGTACGCCACGTACGTTCGTTGCACTTAACACGCTATAGATTTTTACACCATCAATTGTGTTATCAGCTTCAATAGCTTCGGAAATTTCCTTTGTGATTGCTTGTCCAGTCTTCACATAGCCTTTTACAGTTGCGGCAGCGTAGCGCCCTTCAAGACGTGAAGCGTAACTAACACCAACTTCTTTTGCGTCTTCACGGAGCATGGCATAACCAGGATCTTGCTCTGCGACGTCACCGTCACCCAGGGTAAACACATCTTGTGAAACGTCTACCAAACGACGAGTCAGGTAGCCAGCATCCGCCGTCTTAAGTGCGATGTCGATAAGGGCCTTACGAGTACCACGAGTACCGGTAAAGTATTCGAGTGGGTCAAGTCCCTTGATATACCCTGACTTAATCGGCAACTCTATCGCATTGCCGGTAGCATCAGACAGCACACCGAGCATGCCCACCGCACTTTTCATTTGGCTAATGTTACCTCGAGCACCTGAATTAATAGCGATAGCTGTAGCACTATCTTCACCAATCATCTGCTTAGACAGCATGTCTTGTACTTGTGTATCAATTTTAGTCCAGTTTTCAACAGTTAATCGAGATCGTTCATCGTCAGTAATGAAACCCTGCTCATACTGTTCGCTAATATTGGTAGCCCGAACTTCACCATCCTCTAGGAGTTTGTCCATGCCAGCTACTAGCCGGAAATCACCCATACCCATAGAAAGACCAGAGAATGTCGCGTAACTAAAGCCAAGATCTTTTAGACGGTCAGCGATTCGCGCAGTTTCAGCTTGGCCGTATTTTTGATACACGGTTGTCATTACTTGCTGCAATCGTTTCTTGGTCATAGCTTCATTCTGGAAAGCAAAATCTTCAGGGAAAATTTCATTAAATAACAAACGTCCAGCTGTAGTTTCGTGGATTTCACCTTGGAATGGTACGCGTATTTTGCTTTGGATCGAAATTTGACCGTTATCAAGTGCCATTAGCACCTCGTGAATACCAGCAAATGGCAAAATTTTAGCATTATCGCCAGGACGTTCATATGTTAGGTAGTAAGCACCGAGCACAATATCCTGTTCAATATGTAAGATTGGTGATCCATCAGCAGGCTTCAACAAATTGTTGTTTGCAGCCATGATAGATCGAGCTTCATCTTGCGCTTCATCAGAAAGTGGTAAGTGAACTGCCATCTGGTCGCCATCAAAGTCGGCGTTAAAACCCTTACAGACGAGAGGATGGAGCTGGATTGCGCGTCCTTCGATCAATACTGGCTGGAAAGCCTGAATTGAAAGACGATGCAGCGAAGGAGCACGATTAAGCAATACGTATTTGCCTTTAATAACTTCGTCTAGGGCGTCCCATACCGCTGTTTCTCCAGTTTCAATCATACGCACAGCACTACGGATATTATGGGCTTGCTCACGTGCTATCAGCTCACCAATTACAAATGGCTTAAACAACTCAAGTGCCATCATTTTTGGCAGACCGCATTGGTTAATCTTCAGCTCAGGGCCAGCTACAATGACCGAACGTCCTGAGTAGTCAACACGCTTACCTAGCAAGTTTTGACGGAAACGACCTTGCTTGCCTTTGAGTAAGTCTGACAAAGATTTCAAACGACGACGCTGACCGGTAGCAGCAACTGCACGACCACTGCGAGCCGCATTATTGTCAATCAATGCGTCAACAGCTTCTTGAAGCATACGCTGTTCGTTACGACGTATTACCTCTGGAGCGTTTAGCTCAATAAGCTTCTTTAAGCGATTATTGCGATTAATAACACGGCGATATAGATCGTTTAAGTCTGAGGTTGCAAAACGACCACCAGTCAGCTGCACCATAGGACGAAGGTCTGGAGGAATCACTGGTAAGACACTCAAGCACATAGCCTCGGGTTTAATACCTGCACGCTCCATGCTTTCAAGCAGGCGAAGTCGCTTCATAAGCTTCTTCTTGCGCTGGCCTTTGGCCTCCTCGGCTTCTGTCGTAAGATCAGTAATAAGTTGCTTCAACTCAATGCTTTCGAGTAGTTCTTGAAGCGCCTGACCACCCATGCCAACTTCTATCAGACCACGAACCTCCTGAGGAAGATTACGATAATCGGTTTCACTCAAAAGATTAAATCTCTCGAGACCAGTTAGCTGATCTCGAAGCTGTTCATAGTCTTGCGTCAACTCTTCAAGTTCTTTCGTTTGCTGTTCAGCCAGTGCCTTAACGTTTGCAGCTTCATCTTCGGCTACTTTTTCGTAACGATGTTTGATCGCTTGCTTTGCGGCTTCGAATTCAGCCTCTTTGTCAGCTAGCATTTGGTCTCGTTTTTCACTATCAACTCGCTTAATAATGTAGCTCGCGAAGTAAGCTACACGTTCAAGGTTTTTCACGGTCATGCCAAGCAACAAGCCGATAGCTGATGGTGTACCACGGAGAAACCAAATATGTGCTACTGGTACAGCCAAGCTAATGTGACCCATGCGCTCACGACGTACAATGCTTCTCGTAACGATTTCACCATTTTTATCAACGGCTGCCTCACGTGATCGAACACCTTTGTATTTCGCATCATGCGGATTGATATCTTTTACTGGGCCAAATATTCTTTCGCAAAACAAACCGTCGCGCTCAGGTTTTTGAGTACGGTAGTTAATAGTCTCTGGCTTGGTAACTTCACCGTAGCTCCAGTCAAGGATATCGGCAGCGCTTGCTACTGCAAGTCGTACTGCGTCAAAATCTGCAATGTTTGTGCCATATGAGTAACGACGCATATTAGGCTACCTCCTCTTTGTTGTCATCTTGTTGGTTATCATTGTCATCTGCCGTAACAAAAACTGTGCTGTCTCCTGAAATATCTTCGTCCATAGATAGCACTTCAAATTCATCTACGGCAGCGTCTTCAGTTACATCAATATCAGACGCTATGGGTGAAGGCACCTCGATATCAGATTGATTTTCCGCCTCATCTTTAATGTTGTCTGCCAAGATGGCCTCCGCGTCAATTGTCTTGTCCGACTGCACTAAATCTACTTTAAGCCCTAAGCCTTGCAGCTCTTTCACCAAAACGTTGAAACTTTCCGGGACTTTCGGCCCAACGATTTCAGTACGTTTAATGATTGATTCGTATGCTTTTGAGCGTCCGTAGACATCGTCAGACTTAATGGTCAACATTTCTTGCAAAGTATTCGCAGCACCATAAGCTTCAAGCGCCCATACTTCCATTTCTCCGAAGCGCTGGCCACCGTTCTGTGCCTTACCGCCAAGCGGTTGCTGTGTCACCATCGTGTATGGCCCAGTTGAGCGTGCGTGAATCTTATCTGCAACCATGTGGTTTAGCTTAATCATATACATATAGCCAACAGTGGTACGCTCCTTAAATGCTTCACCGGTGCGGCCATCATATAGTTGCTGTTTACCATCTTCAGGAAGACTCGCTTCTTTTAAGAGTTCTTGTATTTTGTCGCTTGGTACGCCATCAAATGAAGGACTGGCTACCTTAAATCCAAGGGCTTTTGCAGCCATCCCTAGGTGTGTTTCAAATAACTGACCGATGTTCATACGGCTTGGTACACCTAGCGGATTCAAGATAATATCTACTGGCGTTCCATCTTCAGCAAATGGCATATCTTCTTGCGGTAAAATCCGAGCAATGACACCCTTGTTGCCATGCCGGCCACCAAGTTTATCACCAACGCTGATTTTACGCATTTGAGCCACAAAGACTTGTATTTGTTTAATCACACCAGCTTTTAGCTCATGGCCGTTTTCGCGTGAGAACACTTTTACACCAACTACTTTGCCGTGTTTGCCATTGCTCATACGCTGTGAGGTATCACGAACTTCTTTAGCCTTTTCACCAAAGATAGCACGGAGCAATCGCTCCTCACTAGAAAGCTCTTGTTCACCTTTTGGCGTGATTTTACCTACCAGAATGTCGCCAGGGTGTACTTCCGCACCAATTCGTACAACACCATCTTCGTCAAGGTGACGCAGCGCGTCTTCAGAGACGTTCGGAATATCGCTTGTCACTACCTCAGGACCCAGCTTAGTTTCACGCACCTCGATCATATAGTCTACGATGTGGACTGAAGTTAACGTATCATCTTCAACCAACTTTCGGGACACAATAATAGCATCTTCGAAGTTATAGCCAGCCCAAGGCATAAAAGCGACCATCAAGTCTTTGCCAAGTGCTAATTCGCCGTTTTGGATTGACATACCTTCAACAAGTACGTCGCCTTCTTTTACTTTTTGACCAGTGCTTACAACAACTTTTTGGTTAATGCTAGTACCCTCGTTTGATCGAACAAAGTGCTGTGGCTCGTATGTTTCTGTTCCGTCTTTGTATTTCACCACAACTTCATTAGCCGCAGCTTTTATAACTTCACCTGCCCCTCGAGCTACTGTAACCTGACCGGTGTTATGGGCAGCAGCTGCTTCAAGGCCAGTACCAACAATAGGGGCTTCTGCCTGGATAAGTGGCACAGCTTGACGCTGCTGATTGCTCCCCATAAGCGAACGATACACGTAATTCTTTTCAATAAATGGAATCAAGCCGGCACTTGAGCCGATAATTTGGTTTTTTGAGGCGTCCATGTACGTTACATCATCCGCATCATACTCACCTGACTTAAGTTCTGTTCGGGCACCTACACGTGGTTCAACAAAATAACCATCCGTATCTACCGCGTTACCGGCACCTGCGATGACTCCTTTTTCTTCTTCATATGCATCAAGATAGACCACCTCTTTGGTGACCTTCGCTTTAACTGGCCATGTTACTTGGTCTTTTGCGGCTGCAAGTTTTTTGGCGTCGGCTTCAGTAATTTTAGCGCCAGCTTTTACTACAACTTTGCCGTTTACCTCTAAGTCAACTTTTGCAATATGCCCGGCTGCGTCTTTTGCGGTAACTGCATTTACTACTTTGCAGTAAGGTGTTTCTATAAACCCGTATTCATTAATACGTGCATAACTGGCAAGGTTCAGTACCAAGCCAATGTTAGCGCCTTCTGGAGTCTCAACCGCACAAATACGGCCATAATGGGTCGCGTGCGCGTCACGCACTTCAAACCCGGCTCGTTCACGAGAAAGGCCACCAGGTCCCATAGAGCTTAAGCGTCGTTTATGCGCAAGCTCACTAAGTGGATTGATTTGATCCATGAATTGTGAGAGCTGTGAGCTCGCAAAAAATTCACGCACAGCTGCAACAACTGGTCGAGCGTTAATCAGCTGACCGGGCATGACCGTTTCGATTTCACTCATGGACATGCGGTCTTTAGTGTTTCGCTCCATGCGGAGTAAACCGATGCGGAATTGGCGCTGTACTAACTCACCAACCAAACGTACACGACGATTAGCAAGGCTATCGATATCATCAGCAGGTTCCTGGGTATTGTTGAGACGAATAACTTCGGCAATGATTGCAATGAGGTCGTCAAGTCGCATGACGCGGTTTTCAACGGTGTTTGGCACATCAAGATCAAGACGCTTATTGATTTTATAGCGACCTACGCGTGAAAAATCAAAGCGCTTGAAGTTATAAAACATGTTTTCGATCAAGCTGCGAGCATTATCTACCGTAGCAAGATCACCTGGGCGCAAACGACGATACACCTCAATCAAGGCATCGTTTTGACCCTTTGCAGGATCTTTTTCAAGAGTAGCCTCAAGATAGCTCTTAGTACCTTGGTCAACGTGTTTAAATGCGTCTTTCATAGCAGCTTCAGTCATACCAAGCGCGCGAAGCAAGGTAGTCGCTGCAATTTTGCGTTTGCGGTCAATCTTTACGTAAATTGCACCGTTGGCTGCCGTCTCAAATTCAAGCCATGCACCACGGCCTGGAATTACTTTTGCTCCATAAATACTTGCTGTACCGTGAAGTTCACTTGTAAAGAATACACCGCTACTGCGCATTAATTGGCTCACCACAACGCGTTCAGCACCATTAATGACAAACGTGCCGCGAGAAGTCATCCACGGATAGTCGCCAAGATAAATTTCCTGTTCTTTGACTTCGCCGGTAACTTTATTTGTAAGCTCTACCACAGCCTTGAGCGGCGCTTCAAAGCTAACATTGTTTTCGCGAGCCTCCGTTTCAGTCATTTTTGGATCTTCAAAGTGATAATCCTTGAAACGTAATGATAATTTTGTGCCTGTATAGTCATCAATTGGGCTGATTTCCGCCAACAACTCACCAAGCCCTTCCTCAATAAACCACTGAAACGATTTGTTTTGGTGGTCTACAAGATTTGGCAGGTCAATTGCATCGTCTTGGCTAGTGAAATATACTCGATTGTTTACTTTAGCGCCCTTGGTGCTTTTCGCCATATATAGATTGTTCCCCTTTAGGTTTGTAATATTTTAAAATTTCAAGCCGCTCAAAGATTACCGATTGAGCTAATATAGATTTTTGTTGTAATTTTTCGCGCGAAGGTCTCTAACTTGGGTGTTTTTGATGCTTTCCTTGACAAAAGCGAGCATGGCCCAACTTACACTACTTCTTATGTACAAGTTTGAACGAGTAAAAATCAAATGTCAAGCACTTTCTAAATCTGTTCTTAGTCGCTCTAGCACCGATGCGACACTCGGGGCTGTAAATCGAAATTGTTGCACTGGTACGCGTGGGCCAAAGAATCCTTTTAATTCAGTTGGTTTTTGATTATACGGATCAAGCGAATACCCATACTTTTGGACACCCTCCATCATTAACGTATGTTCCTGAAACACATAGGCTAATGGTACTTGGTTCTCTGAAAACCCTTCTAACCCTTCGCTTGTGAGTCGTGTGGCGGTGCCCTTGCGCTGCTCTTCGACTGCTACAACTAAGTGTTGTATAAGGACATGAACTTGGCCCGGATGAAATCTTCGCCGCATCCTTTGCACTACTTCGCTACCAGCTACTTCTTCTCTGATTAGTAGGTAGCCAACAGGCATAGCGATACCCGTAGAATCTTCCATAGCAACCAAAAATCCGCCCTCTTGAGCGAACGACTGATATATACTTTGCGCTCTTTCTAGATGACTGGGTTTATACGGATTAAACTGGGTAAGAAGTTCGGGCACAGTCCGATGAGGCAATGCACGCGACCATGCCGCTAAAGCCATGGTTTGTAAATACTGCGTTAGCTCGTCGCTGACGTCACTTGGTTCAAGTCGCTCAATTATTGTATTGCCCACAAAGAGCTATTGTATGTAAAGGGCTAATTTGTATCTGTAAGAAAGTCTACTTTTTAAGATCCGTGCTACTTATGACGTCGTCAACGATACCATACTTTTTGGCCTGTTCGGCAGTTAGCCATTTGTCACGTTCCATGTCCTCGTGAATTTTCGACTGCTTTTGACCGGTGTTTTTAGCCATAATTGCTTCCAACAAATGCTTGATGCGCAACGACTCTTGTAGATCAATTTCTTGATCGGTTACCTTACCACGTGTGCCGCTGGAAGGCTGATGGATCATAACGGTCCCATGCGGCAATATAAAGCGTTTACCCTTAGTGCCGCTGCTAAGTAAGAAAGCTGCCGCTGAAGCCTGTACGCCAATACCAACAGTTTGGACATCGTTAGTAATAAATTGCATAGTGTCGTAAATCGCCAACGCATCGTACACACTGCCTCCGGGGCTATTGATGTAGATGCTGATATCTTTTTTGGGGTCTTCGTTATTAAGAAACAGTAGCTGCGCCACGATTACATTAGCGCTGGCCTCGTTGACATCACTGCCCAAGAAAATGATACGATCTTTCAAAAGACGCGAATATATATCATAGGCCCGCTCATAACGCCCTTCATTCTCGACAACTGTTGGGATGAGCATATTACTTTGTGGTGATATTGTGTTGGTAATTAAACCAGATCGTGACATATCCATAGTAACTTCAGTATACGCCTGACGTTAGCACTCGTCAACTCAGAGTGCTAATTGTATTTTACCTGGCAGATAAAGCTACCCAAGCTACTTGCTATATTCTTTCAATTTGGCAATGGTTTTTTGAGTAAGGATACGATTAGCGATATCACGTCGATTTTCTGACTTATCGAGCTCACCTTGCATAGCTTGATCATTTTGGTACTGACCTTTTAATATCTGAATCTGTACTTCAAGCTCCTCAGGGGTTACTTGCATTTTTTCAACTTCAGCTATTTCGCTCAGTGTAACGCCAGCTTTGACGCGTAATTCCGCCTGCTCTCGATTCTTCTCGCGGTGTTCTTCTTCGGTCAAGCCTTCAGCCTTTAAGTGTTCTTGCCAAGTTTGGCCGCGATACACAAGTCGCTGTCTCTCCTCTTGTTCCATGCGAACGATTTGCTCGTCAACAAGACTTTTTGGCACAGCAACCTTAGTTTTTTTGGCAATAGCTATGACAAGCTCATTTTCATAACCTTGCTCAACTTCACGTTCTTTGTCTGCCTGTAATTGTTTTTTGATATCAGCCTTTAAGTCAGCTATGCTTTTGAAAGGACCAATACTTGCCACGAAATCGTTGTCAAGTTTTGGCAAATTCATTGCTTGGACTTTGTGGAGTTTTACCGTAAAAGTAACTTTTTTATTCTGGAGCGACTTCTGTCCGTAGTCTTTGGGGAATACTATTTCAAAACTTTTTTCGTCACCGGCCTTTAGCCCTATAAGCTCCTGTTCAAAACCTGGGATAAATGCCTTACTGCCAATTACTAACGGGTATTCTTTGCCCTCGGCTCCTGGGATAGTTTCTTTAGTTTTTGCGTCTGTGCCTGCAAAATCAAGCACTACTTCATCGCCATCTTTTGCAGCTCTTGCTACCTCTTTACGTGTTGCCGCCCTGGTCTGCAACGACGCCACAACTTCGTTTACTTCTTTGTCTGTAACAATTATCGTTTTTTTAGAAACCTTGATTTTTTTGTAATCAGGCAACGTGACCTTGCCAATCATTTCAACTGTAGCGGTAAATTCTAGCGTCGTGAATGGTACAAATTTTGTTACATTGATATCTGGTTGTGAAATCGCACGGATATCTTTTGTTTCAACTGCCTGGATAAACAAATCGTTTATCGCCTGTTGCATAAACTCAGACTGCAATACTGCAGGGTCAAGCTGTTTTTCAAGTAGGTTCAGCGGAGCTTTACCCTTACGAAAGCCGGGTATACTGCCTTGCGTACTTGCAAGATTTTTGAGAACTCGTTCTTTTACACGAGCCAGTTCTGCTGCCTCGCCAACTATAGTCAAAGTTACTTTGGTATCTTCTTCGTGCGTGGTTTTTACTTGCATAGCGTCTTACTGTAACAGATTAGAGACGCTTTGGCTAGTGTTAAGACTCGACAAACATTCGTCAAAATCAGTCAACGCCCAGCTCTTCTTCGTGGCGTCGATCTTTTACAATACTTACAATACGCTCAATACCGTGTTTTTCTTCATCGCCAGTCTGCAAGTCTTTCAAGCTATATTGTTGATCCTCTAGTTCGAGGTCGCCGATAATAAGAGCGTAACGAATGCCTTTCTTTACAGCCGATTTCAGCTGCTTATCCAGTTTACGCCCGGAACTGTCTACTGCTATATTCAATCCGTGTTCCCGAAACTTTGCAAGTACTCCTACAGATTTTTTATAAACGTCTCCAACCAGCACCACATATGCGTCGGTTTGAGGCTTGAGAACCGGCAATAATCCGTGACTTTCAAGAAAATTCTGTAGCGTTACGTCACCCATGCCGAAACCTACTGTAGCCACTGGCTCCACGCCAAACAATCCAACAAGGCCATCGTACCGTCCACCACCAAACATTGACCGGTTGTTTTCGGTATGTGTATCAAATACCTCAAATACAATATCGGTGTAATAATCAAATCCACGCATCAGCGTAATGTCAAACTCAGCGTTAGTAATATCTGCCTCATCCAGTAATTTCAGTAACTTTTTTAGCTCTTTCACCGACTCGTGATCGTGTAAAACTTCTGGCAACTTATCAAGAGACTTTACATGCAAAAGGTCAACTAGTTTTTTATCAACTCCGTCTTCGCGCTGGAGAGGGACCAAAATAGCATCAACCTGCGTAAGAAAATCAGCATAATCCATCTTGTGCATACGATCAATCAGCTTGCTTATGCTATGGGTTTGCACTTCATCCAATTGTAAATAATGATGCAAAATTTCTTCCATCAACTTGCGACTGTTGAGCTTAATTTTATACATGCTTCGTTTCGCGCCAAAAGCTTGCAGTATACTATCAGCTACGGCGATAGTCTCGTGCTCCGCGGTTAAATTCTCTATACCGAAGATATCTACGTTTAATTGCCAGTGCTCGCGTAGCCGGCCCCGTTGCGGGCGCTCATACCGCCAAAGGTTGGGGATACTATACCAACGTAATGGATACGCTAATTCTTGGCGTCTAGCTGCTACCATACGACTGACCGTAGGTGTCATCTCAGGACGAATAACTACCCGGCGGTCACCACGATCAGTGAAAAGATATGTTTGCTCGTTGACAATTTCTTCACCGGTTTTGGCCGTATACAGTTCTAGTGGCTCAAGAATCGGAGCATCGTATTCTTCATAGCCAAACCGTTCTACGACTTGACGCATGACACCAAACATATAGTTTTGAATACGTTTGTCTTCAGGATAAAAGTCGCGGGCGCCTTTATAGGGAGTAGTCGGTAAACTCATAACTTCTGGCATTATACCTGTATTTCTTTCGAATTTCTATTGACGTTACTTCTGCATGGGTGTTTTAATGAAAACAACAATTAACCGGAGATGTTATGGACGACAAAGCTTTACCCACCAGACAAGAGGATGATTTTTTTACCATACTAGGGAATAGCTTCAAGCTTATTGAGAAATCATGGGAAGCGTTGCTCTTAAACTTAGGTACCTTCGTCCAGATATACATCATACCCTTTGTACTGGTATTTTTAAGTTTGTTTCTTATAACTACGTTAGCCACAACTACGCATAGCGATGGCGCTACGATGGTGAGTGTACTACTAGGAATCGTGGCAACCATCGGCTTGCTTATACTTTTGGTGCTTTTGTCAATTGCATCTATCATTACTCAATTGGCGAGTGTCCGAGGGCAAAAAATAAGCTTTCGTGAAGTTGTAGACCAGTCACAACCTTTCTTTTGGAGATTTGTCGGCCTCGGTATACTCTCTATTCTTATTGTAGTGATTGGTTTTGTCTTACTTATTATTCCTGGACTTATTGCTACGGTGCTGCTTGTATTTGCAGGATATGTCATGATAGACAAAAATTTGGGCGCTATTGATTCTATCAAGGTTTGTACAAACTTAGTTAAAAAGAATTGGAAGATTGCCCTAGCGCTAGTAGTGGTGCAAGCTGCTATACAGCTTCCTCAGGTAGTGCCTTTTTTGGGTGCTTTAGTGACTGTAGTGCTATCTATTGCTTACTTTTGTCTACCGGCAATCTTATATTTACGTATCGCAGGCACCACAAAATCTCCAGCTAAAAAGTCTGTTTAGCTTTTAGCTTTAAGAATCGGAGATTTCGATGGGCACCAAATATTATTTGGGTGGCTATAGTAAGAACGTGCCCAAAACTATATACCCGTCGTCGATTTGCGCCTTTAATACACTGGTCAGCTACCGAAACACGATGATCAGATAGCGGATAAATACAGTACAGCCTTCGTCGCATAGAGGGCGTAAGGTTACGCAGCGTAGTTGGCAAAAGAGTCATTGATTCGGCAAAGGCCGGATTTTCACGCTTTACATACTCTACTACCGTCTCAGGTCTTTGTAGCTTGCCACAAATAGTCACTACTCCTATTACCGATCTGCGCTCAACAAACGCATGAAGAGCCATGCTGGCTCCAGCGCTTACGGCAACAAGTCCTACCTTTTCACCATTCTTTTCTAAATCATCAATAAGTTTCAGTAATTCTTTAAATTTATACGAAAATGTCTCGTCGTCCGCCCATCCTACCCGAAAAAAATGCGGCGTGACCCCATATAAACGCCATGATTT
This sequence comes from Candidatus Saccharimonadota bacterium, assembly GCA_029288365.1. Classification (GTDB taxonomy): domain Bacteria; phylum Patescibacteriota; class Saccharimonadia; order Saccharimonadales; family UBA4665; genus CALBGR01. The sequence continues at coordinate 173,225 of JARIHI010000008.1, read as the reverse complement.
TACAGCCCGATGTTGCCAAGTAGCCTTACGATCTCCCAAGCCAGTTATATAGATAACGTGCACAATAACCTCTGTAGACTCATTGTTATTTAAATTTTTATTGTACCAGACCTTCCTTATCTAGCCGTAAACTTCCTCTGTACTATCTTCTTCGAATTGTTCAGCGACGTCTCCAATTTTGATAATACTCCTCGCTTCATCAATCTTTTTTCTGGTTACTTCTTCAATGGAAAATGTTTCGTACTTTCTGACGTATTTCGGCGGAGACAAGAATCCTCCCACACTTCCCAGGGCTGAATTTGTTCCACCCTCATTAACAGTTCGATACCTGTATGTTTCTGCGATAGCATAATGTTCTTCTACAGATGAAACTTCAACTGACAGCTTAGATTGCTTGTATGTTCCTATCTCTTTTTTAGTATCTGGGTCAATGATTTTTTTATCTGATGCAGCGTAAATCATAAACTTCATACCAACTCTCACACCTTGTTTCTTACCTTTATTGAGTATGAGGGTCCTTTCGTCTATCAAATCAGCAACTTTAGCTTTGATCATTTTTTAAACCTTCTTGGTCTTCTGTATTATTTTGACGAAGCACCTGCTTTAATATGTCGCCATTATTATCGGTAGTAACTTCATAAATTGCTTTGTTGTTTACCTGGATGTATGTTTTCAATAAGGTAAAGTCGGTATCATTTTGTGCTAAAAACTCAATATTTGGAAATTCAGGAAGGCTATTATTATCATATAACAACTGTAGTATCTTTTGATATTTGTATCTATTAAGTTGCTGTTGATTCTTGCGATTTGTTTCGTTTATATAAAAGACAGCTAGGGTCAAGCTGGCTAGTGAGATTGAAAATATGTAAGCAACTGACTGTATTAGAACAAGCAATTTACTGTCTGTATTTCCGAAAATACCTATACCGAGGAATAGAAGCATATTAAACAGCAGTAATGGCAAAAGTACTACATAAACATTTAGTGGTGTTAGGTAGAACGGTTCGCTTTTTGGATTCCTGACTAGCTGTTTTGCTTTTTGCTCTCTCTTGACTTCGTCTTCATAGCTCCTCAGATAGTTAATTTCATTCTGGAAATCTTGGTATTCTTTATGCTTCTTTTTATTGAAAGGTATTCTAAACCAAGTCGTGTTTTTGAATGCAATAATAAGTAAGTACGAAAATAGGGCGGCGATAATCGAGACAGGTAGCAAAATTTGTTCGATAATGAATACTGATTGAGCTGACTGGGGTAGAAATCCAAAGAAAAACTGAAGTATAGGTAAGAGTAGTGCTAACAGTGTACTAAATGTCTGAAATGCGTTAATCCCATCTTCATTTTTCTGAGTCATGATTAAAGTATATCTACGTAAAATGATATATCAAAACATAAACATAATATAATCAAGAAAGCATCATGTCGCACAAATAAGTATTGTGAGACCTATCCCAACAGGGGTAGAGCGTGTTTTTTGATGACGTGGGTGCATGTCAAGTGCTTGTTATTTTCCGCCCACCCCTGTTAAAAACATATTATACAATTATGGCTTTTATTATAACTTCTGCAATTCTTTTAGCTCCAGAAGCCGATTGAATAGTTTTGGAAAGCTCCCCGTCTCAAATGCCCAAGCCAGCGTACCATCAGTAAATCGTTCTTTGCGTATTGCAGCACTAATGAGCTTAAGGGCAGTTTTGAGGTCTATGTTGTCATACTTATTTGGATCTTCGGAGGTAAACAGTTCTGAACCTTCATCCCATTCCGCCCAATTGAAAACTATTAAAAGACCCTTACTATCTATGAAGTCTATAAGCTCATAAACTTATACGTATTTTAGTTTTGATAGAAGAGATTGAAAGTTTTCTTCACCTAGGTTTTTTGGAGATATACAGGGGTTGCGCGGATTCTTAATCATCATGCTCAGTGCATATTTTTCTAAATCAGGCACAGCATCAAACCACAACCTTTTACTGCGCATAATTACGATGAGCTTATTCATACTTATTGCTTTTCGTACTAGATCAAACGCGAACAGCTGCGAAGGTATAAACGGTTTTATGTGTTTGTATTGGGTTGAGTGGTACGGAAAATATTCAATTGCCATCAGCTTATCGCGCAGTGAAGATTCTGTAACGCCAGCATTTATTAATGGCTTAAGTATCCTTGACCACCATTCGTAGCCCCCAGTTGATTCATAGCCTCCGCTGAAGTAATAAAACGGCGAGTTATACGGGTCATTGTGATTATGGCTATTCGCCTCAAGGTAGCCTGGTAGCTTTAGGTTAATGGTGAGATCACGTTCATCAAACCCTGGGTTCAGTGCTAGGAAAACGACCTCTGCATTATTGAGTCCGCCTATGATCTGACCAGGGAGGGTGTCTAACCGAAGATTTGTGTAATAGCGATGTCCCCTAATACACTCGTCGTCTTCACGCAGGATGTACGGCGATACGCTGGGGAGATCGACCCAGGGGCTTAGTAATGAGCTATTCGCCATTTAATACCCTCTCTGCATCTCTCATAATAATTAGTTCAAATATCTTGGTGCGGATGAAAGGACTTGAACCTTCACGCCGTGAGGCACTAGTTCCTAAGACTAGCGTGTCTACCAATTCCACCACATCCGCATCTTGAAATTAAAGTATCTTGTTAGTTTAGTGTCGTTTTCGGACAGTTATGACACGTAGCGTATCTACTATTTTTCTGGCGATGCTTCGCACCGGCCTATCACGTCCGCATTCAGCTAGAACGATAGTATTGTACTCGATTCACTTCTTTGAAACAACCGTTATTGACGTAGTCTGCCGAATATTTATCAGTGCTTATAAAAAATGAGCTGACTATCACCATAATTTTTTTGTTGGACAATTTCTAAATCATCAAAATGTAAAGGATCGAAGTTACCGGGCCAAGACAGTACCAATACACCTTCTTCGGCTACATGACGAGGCATGCGCTTAAGGTCTCGATACGGAATCTTGTCGTATGGAGGATCAAGCAATACGATATCAAAACGCCTGTCTTGATGACGCGTTGACCATGCTCCGGCATAGGCTTTGGTAACTTTAACTTCGCCTTGAACACCAAGGTGTTCGACGTTTTTCATTGCAACGGCGTGAGCATTTGGATCTACTTCTATCGCTTGGACTATCGAGGCTCCTCGACTAATAGCCTCAATTGCCAATGCCCCACTTCCGGTAAACGGATCAAACACTGTCAGTCCTTCAATGTCTCCTAAAGCTCCAAATATTGCCCCTCGCATCTTTTCGCTCATTGGGTGAGTACGATGACCTCGAGGTGCCTCAAATAATCTCCCACCAAGCTTACCGCCTATAACTCTCATATCTGCGCTCTCTGTGCTTCCAGTAGCGCAGTGTACCACGCTAACGTAATGACCTGAATAATAAGTGGCGCTAAGTTTCGTCGAATACGTCTCGCCAATTTAGGAGTCCAACCTGTTTTGTAATACGACAAATACAAGTCCATGGCAGCAATTTCTTTAGCTGTTTGCCCGAAAATTTTTATTAGACCTTCGTTTTGAAACATCTCGACTGCTTTTTTATCTGGAAGTGCCTGTCGTATCTTCAATGGCGCAACGATAGTCGCTACTCCGAGCTCAAACATACCGTGCGTACTCATGAGCCCTCTGGGACCCCACATTTTCCAGTTGTTGCGCATTTGGTCAGAGGGTTTTGTGCCGGGCATGATAAGTTTTTTGAATACCGTATTTCGCGTTTGCAGCTTTTCTTCACAGCGTAGCTTTTGCAATTCTTCTTCGTAAGGATAGTGATGGGCCGGCGTCAAACCATCCACAATCGCATGCGCCAACCATGCTGCCTCAAACGCTGCCTTAACTTCATTACCTGTCCGTAATGCCGCAACCAGTTCCTCATAATGACTAGTTATTATTTCATGCAAATCGCCGTCTTCTTCATCGAAGGGATCAACAAAATGATATGGCTCATTCTGTGCCGGACTTTTGCGCTTAATGCCATCCGGGCCGTTTCTTCCTTCAAATCGCAAAATGTCACGGATATGCGGAAATAAATGATTGTCCTCCGCCAAAAGCTCTTTCAGATGGCGGCGAGCGACGCGATCAAACTTTTGGTGCGCTCCGAGTATGCGTCCCGAAGCAGGTGTAAGCGTAGTACCAGAATACATAAGAATTAGTTAAGTTTTGTTACCTTTTGTAAGTGTAAAATGCGTTTTTGCAACACTGGATATTTTAGCAGTTTTTCGTCTCTTTTCATAAATTCCTCGGCAGCTGAACGTGCAGTTAATAGCAACTTTGTATCTGTTAAATTAGCAATCCTTAAGTCTAACGCACCATGCTGCATTGTCCCGTAAATAGCGCCCGGGCCCCGCAAACGCAAATCCAGTTCTGCCAGCTTAAAGCCATCGTTACTCGTTTCGAGTGCACGCAAACGTTTGCTCGGGGCAGATGAGTCGGTTGTCATAAGATAGCAATACCCCTTATGACCACCCCTGCCAACACGCCCACGTAACTGATGGATTTGTGCTAAACCAAACCGATCAGCCGACTCAATAAGCATGATTGAAGCGTTTGGTATGTCTACGCCTACTTCTATGACTGTAGTAGAAACTAAGATATCAATGTCTCCTTTTACGAAATCAGCCATCACTTGGTTTTTTTCTTCTGCTTTTAATTTGCCGTGTACCAAGCCTATTTTTCTGGTCCTAAAAATAGCTGTCATTTCTTCGTACACCTCTTCCACTGAACGGGCTGAGGTGGTATCGGAATCGCTTATTAGCGGACATACTACAAACATCTGACGTCCTGTCTCGAGCTCAGCCTCGATAGTCTTGTATAACTGCGCCCGTGAATTAGGTGAACAAATGACAGTTTTGACCTCTTGACGACCTTCTGGCTTTGCATCGAGTAAAGATATGTCGAGTTCGCCATAAAGGGTAAGGGCAAGTGATCGAGGAATCGGTGTGGCCGTCAAACTCAATACATGAGGCATTTTGCCAGCTTTTGCCATAAGTTTCTTACGCTGTTCGACACCAAATCGGTGCTGTTCATCAATAACTATCAGCGCCAATTTATGCATATCTAACTTTTCCTGGATGAGCGCATGTGTACCAATAACGATCTTTGCTCTCCCGCTTTTAATCGCTTCATAGGCTCGTTTCTTTTCCGCCGCCCTCATACTGCCTACCAGCAAGACAATCCCCTCCTGTAATCTTAAGGGCTCTAAAAGTTTATGTATAGTATCGGCGTGCTGTCTGGCGAGTAACTCAGTAGGCGCCATAAAGGCAGTTTGCATACCTTCTTCAGCTACCGCTAAGGCCGCCATTGTTGCAACCACGGTTTTACCGGAACCAACATCACCTTCCACCAAACGGTTCATAGGATGCGACTCTTGTATATCCTGATATATTTGCCAGACGACCTTGCGCTGAGCATCTGTCAGTTGAAACGGTAAATTACTTACAAATTCCCTGGCCAATTGTTCATTAAAGGGTACGATTGTAGCCGGTTCAGTCATAACTTCCTGCTTCATTAGCAAGCTTGCTAATACTAGCTCAAACACTTCTTGAAAACCCAACCGTTTTTGCGCCGCTTCCAGCCCAAGAGTATCAGACGGGAAGTGCAATCCTTCGATAGCTTTGGCATAGGGTAACAGGTCGTACTCTTTTATAACCCATGTGGGTAACATTTCAGGCATCGTGCGGATATATGGCAATACTTCCCGCACAATACGACGGATCTGCTTGCTTGTAATGCCCTTTGTCTCACGATAAATCGGCACAATGCGTGCGGTATTCACCGGAAATTCACTGACCAGCTCAACGCTAGGGTTCATAATACTCAAATGGCGATAATTAAGCCCGAATTCACCGGCAATAAAATATTGTTCACCACTTTTAAAGCTGGCTGCTCTGTAGGGTTGGTTGAACCACACCAAGCGCACGCTACCGGTAGCGTCGCTAGCAACCGCTTCAGTAAGATGTAGGCCACGACGTAAATACTTCCCCTTTGCCTGTTTGATTTGCGCCTGAACAGTCACGATGCCAGGCTTCAGTGCATTAATAGCCATAATACGCGAGTAGTCTTCGTATCGTCGTGGGACATTTTGGATAAGATCATCAACAGTACGCAAACCTAAACCCTGCAACTTTTGTGCTAGGGCTTTTCCGACACCATGAAGCTCAGACAGTAGAATTGCCATAGTATCCCTTTATTATAGGGGAAGCATGCTTACTTGGCTTTTTTTACCAAGAAAAAGACACTCGGGCCAAAGTAAATATTAGCCAATGTCGGCTGCAAACTCTTCTCTACACGGAGCATCAGCTTCTGCGGAACTATTTTTTTAAGTCCTGGACTGCGTAAATTTGACACTGAAAGCGTCCGCTCGACCTTAAGCCCAGCATGCGCCAGTTGCTTAATTATTGTATGTGGATTGTGGTTTACGAATGGGATTTCATCTTTGCGTTTATTTTCTGCAGAACGAATGTCTACCGGTTCTTTGGGCAACGATTTACCCTTCAAAATATATTTCACACGATTGCGACCATGTGCATAATTGGCAACTTCGAGGATAAGGTAGCCTTTATCACTCAAAACTCTATGGAATTCCTTAAATTCTGGGGTCGGATCGGGTAAATGATGCATCACCCGGATTACTGTCATCAGATCAATCGAACCACCTTTAAATTTTAGATCACCTGCTTGTAAAAGTTTCCGATCTATCTCAGGATGGTCTTTTAGGAATTCTTTGGCGATATCGAGTTGCTGTTGGCTGGGTTCAGCTAGCGTTACTTTGTCGGCGTACTGTTCAAGGAGTAAACAGAGTCGACCATACCCCCCACCCACATCTACAGCGTGTTTAAATTTTTTATCTTTAATGAGGCGTGTAATAGCGACCTCTTCTGACGCGTGTTCGTAATCACGGCCATTCCAGTAGTGGAGGTAGTTATGATTTGGGTCATCATACTGGTCAGCTCGTCTTGTAGTAACTGCCTGCTTCTTTGCAGGAGATTTCCTAGGAGTTTTTTTTGGAGAAGATTTTTTTGTTGTGTTGGGTTTGTTGGGTATGGATTTCGTTTTCTGTGTGCTCATAGCCTCTTAGTATACTATAGTTCCACTAACGCCGAATCTCTAAATTTTTTGCCCTTTCTTAAAAGCAAACGACCATTATGAAAATCCGTCGCCTCAAACTGTTCGCGTTGGACTTTTTCTCCATTTATTGACACTGCGTTACTTTGTAGCAACCGCCTGGCTTCACTGTTTGACTCTGCTAAACCCGAGCTTACCAACGCTTCAATAACACTTGATTGGCTAGCAACGTGGGCAGAGGGTATTTCTTTGCGGAGTTCGGCTAAAATTTCTTCGTTTATGTTCACCCAGTCGAACTGACCAACCAAGATACTGGTTATTTCTTGAGCAATTTCAGTATGTTTTGAACCATGCACTATTTGCGTTACTTCGTTGGCCAAACGCTTTTGGGCGTAACGCTTACCAGGGTCTTGATTATGCTCCGCCACAATTTGGGTGATTTCACCTTGCGAGAGCTCAGTGTATATCTTGAGGTAATCTTCTACACCCTGGTCGTCCGCGTTGACCCAAAATTGATAAAATTGCGTCGGTGAAGTTTTATTCGGATCAAGCCATACTGCACCCGCTTCACTTTTACCAAACTTTACGCCTGTAACCTTGTTAACCACCAACGGAGCAGACCATACGTGGACTTCATCACCGGTAATACGACGTATCAGATCAACACCGGTAATACTGTTACCCCATTGGTCGGCACCACATACTTGCAGCGTGACATTTTTTTCCCGGTGTAAATGCAAAAAGTCATACCCTTGAATTAAAGAATAGCTAAATTCTGCGTAACTGATGCCGGAACCACTCTCACCCAAACGGCTCTGCACAAAATCGCGCCCCAGCATTTGACGCATCGGCACATGTTTACCGACATCTCGCAAAAACTCTAGGTAACCAATATTTTTGAACCAGTCGTAATTATCAACTACCTCGAATGGCTGCTCGTTAAAAATCCGCTGATATTGTGCTACAATTGCTGTTTTGTTTTTTTCGATTTCTTCAACGGATTTCAGATCACGTTCTTGAGTTTTGCCATCGGGGTCACCAATCAAGCCTGTGGCCCCACCAACCAGCAATACGGCACTATGCCCGTGTCGTATAAAATGTCTCACCATCATCGCGATGGCCAAATTGCCTACTGTCATACTGTCGGCACTCGGATCAACCCCCCAATAAAAAGTAATTGGGCTTTTGTCTAGTTCGGTAATATCTTTGTAAGTGGTTTGGTTGACAAAGCCACGCCACTGTAATTCCTGCGATAGCATCATAGTGTCCATATTGGACTTAAGTATAGCCTATCTGAAGCAATTTGCCGATGGCTAGATTGTCAAAGAAATGGCCGTTGCACAAGCGCATTTTTTGCTATAATTAAGCGTGTACTGTTTGATGGAATGTGGGCATTAGGGAGAAATTAGAACTACATGAATAAACCTCGGAATAATCTAGGCCGTAAACGCGGCCAGAATACCTTTACGACAAAAAGCGGCAAAACTATAAAACTCAACCGTTCTATATCAGAAAGGTCACGTGCTCGTAAAGATATACGTGCTCGCGAAAAAGCCGCGTATTTAAGTACGCTTCCAAAAAATCGTTTTAAACGCCTGGCATATCGAATGCATCCTCAACGATTGGCTGCATACTGGTTTAGTCGTGAAGGCGGTATTATGGCACTCAAGATTACCGGCATTGGCATTTTGGCCGGGTTCTTGTTGTTAGTGGGCACCTTCGCCTACTTCCGCAAAGATCTTCCTAAAATTACAGACATAGAAGGCTCAAGCATCGGTGGAAGCATTACGTATTATGACCGTACTGGCCAAACTGTTCTGTGGCAAGATTACGATGCGGTCCAACGATTTCCAGTAAAAGATACTCAGATATCTAAGCATATGAAAGATGCCACTATTGCAATTGAGGACAAAAACTTCTACAAACATGGTGCTTTTGATGTATCCGGACTGAGCCGTGCTGCTTTAAATGATTTAACAGGAGGCGGGCCCAGACAAGGCGGTTCTACGATTACACAACAATTGGTCAAGCTAAACCAGGACTGGACCGAAGATCGTACCTATACTCGAAAGATCAAGGAACTTATTTTAGCAGTGGAACTGGAACGAGAATATTCTAAAAAAGATATTCTCACCGGCTACCTCAACATTGCCCCTTACGGAGGTATAGAGTACGGCGTAGAAGCAGCCGCCCGTAATTATTTCCATACTAGTGCTAAAGACCTCACGTTGTCACAAGCATCGTTTTTAGCAGCCATTCCACAGTCACCTACTTATTATTCGCCCTACAATCCTGACTATAATCAAGAAGCTTTGGTAGGGCGTCAGCACTATATTCTTGATCAGATGGTCGAACAAAAAATGATATCCAAACAAGAGGCCGACGAAGCTAAAAAAGTAGACGTCCTTGCAACTGTTCAGCCACGACAACCAAAATACAGCGGAATCAAAGCTCCGTATTTTGTATTAGCGGCCAAGAAAGAGTTGGAGCGCAAATACGGCTCAAGTACTGTGAACCGTGGTGGCTGGAAAGTAACCACAACGCTTGATTTAAATCTTCAAGTGGCCGCCGAGAAACGCGTTGCCGCCGCTCTGCCTATAATTAAACGCCAAAAAGGTGACACAGCAGCTTTCGCAGCCGAAGACGTACAGACCGGTCAAATGGTTGCTGTGGTTGGAGGAGTCGATTTTAGCAACCCAGAGTTTGGACAAATAAATTACGCCCAAACCCAGTTGCCGCCTGGATCAAGCTTCAAGCCCTATGATTATGCAACATTAATTGAAAATTCCACCAGCGCTGGTGCTGGCTCGGTGCTATATGATACCCAAGGCCCAATAACCGGCTATCCGTGTACCAACAAACAGCGTCCAAAAAATAATCCTGGCGCTAACTGTTTATGGGATTACGACTTCAAATATCCCGGGCCTGTTACCGTCCGTTATGCACTCGGCGGCTCAAGAAATGTGCCAGCCGTTAAGGCTATGCTTATTGCTGGCGTAGAGAAGACCATCAAAACAGCTAAGTCTATGGGGCTCGTCAGCGGATACAATTGTTACGAACCGGGTGATGAGACGCTTACAAAATCTGCTCCGTGTTATGCTTCATCTGCTATTGGTGATGGTGCTTATCTTAAGCTTGATGAGCATGTCAATGGGTATAGCACCCTTTCACGAGGCGGCTCTTACATCCCGAATACCTATATACTACAAATTGATGATGCTGGCGGCAAAACGCTTGATAAATGGAAACAACCCAAGAGCAAGCAAGTGATTAGGCCCGACACTGCATACATTATTAGCGACATGCTTTCTGATCCGAACGCAAGTTATATGAGTACTAAAATTCACAATTTTAACGGCTGGAAGTTCGCCGTTAAAACCGGTACTACTAACGATGCAAAAGACGGTCTAATGATGAGTTATTCCACTAAATATGCCGCGGGTGTATGGGTTGGCTATCATGATCGAACTCATGCTATGTCAGGATTTATGGAGAACATGACTCGACCCATCATATTCAACTGGATGAAAGATGCTCACAAGGGCGTGCCCGCTAAGAATTGGGAAAAACCATCTGGCGTAAAGAGCGCTCCAGCATACGTAGTGCGAAACCATGTAGGAAGCAGCTCGCGTGAGCCAAGTCCTGCAACTGACCTCTATCCGTCATGGTACAAGCCAAAAGCCGCAGGTAACACCTCCCAAGTCATAGACAAGGTATCTAATAAACTTGCAACCGATTGTACGCCTCAAGCAGCCAAACAAACCGCCAGCAACGCAAAAACGAGCAGCTTTTCTATCGATATATTCGTTGATGCCGGTGGCAGGAGCAGTAGTTCAGCCGCAGCTAATACCACTGCAACTGACGACGTTCATAATTGTAGCGACATCAAGCCTACCGTCACGGTTCTAAACCCATCAACTCCGTGTACTGTCAACAATGTTTGTCAGCTCACGATCACAATTGTTCAAGGCACCCATGCACTGGTTGATCCAGCTCGTACAGTAGGTGGAGGCGTAGTCGACCTGTATATCAATGGTCAAAAAGCCAGCTCACAAGTGGCAGGCAATACTGTGAGATTTGACTATGTACCGACAGCGGCAGGCACGTTTACCGCTTCTGCAAACGTTTTGGACAGCGTACTATACGGCGCCTCTTCCGGTAGCGTTTCAGTTCCTGTAGCAGCTGCGCCTTCTGCGCCTCCAACTCCTTAACGTTAGCGGTGCTAGTCCTTCTCTAAGAACTGGTTAAGCGCCTGACGCACATCAGTCGCAACGTGAAGTAATTTGTTTTGAGTCGCGCTTAAGCCTTTGGTCTTTGGCCCGATTGCACCATCAAAGCCCAGTTTCTTAGCTTCTGCTAAACGCTTATCGGCAAATGGTACGTGTCGAACTTCGCCAAGCAGACCAACCTCGCCGAATACCACTAAGTTTTTGGCAAGCTGCATACCCTTAGCTGCCGTGCCGATGGCCATGCATACTGCCAAATCAGCAGCCGGTTCAGTGATACGGATACCGCCGACGATATTTATATAGATATCATGTTCGGCAAGCTTTAATTTAGTACGCTTTTCAAGCATTGCTACTAGCAAATTCAATCTATTTAAGTCCATACCGCTGGCAGCACGCTTAGGATAGCCATAGCTGGTAGGGTTCACCAGAGCCTGGACTTCTACCAAAATAGGCCTCGTGCCTTCCATGGTAGCCAAGACGATTGAACCATCGCTGGCCTGGCGTTCAGCCAGTAAAGCAGCTGATGGATTAGCAACAGGTAGAAGTCCAGTGTCTTTCATTTCAAAAATACCTGTTTCATTGGTAGCACCATAGCGATTTTTTACCGCACGTAATACCTTAAATCCGCCATAACGATCACCCTCCAGTTGCAAAACTACGTCAACCACATGTTCAAGTACTTTTGGCCCGGCAATAGAACCTTCTTTTGTAACATGACCAACCAAAACAACAGCAGTGTTTGTTTGCTTGGCTGCATTAGTAATAATTTGTGTACTCGCAGTAATCTGGCTTACTGTACCAGCTGCGGAAGATAGTTCGTCAACTGATATCATTTGCACTGAGTCAACAATTACTACTCGATATTTGCCTTCGGCAATGGTCGCTGCTATATCATTAGCAGAATTAGCAGTCGCAATCTGTAGCTTCGATGCCTTCACGCCTAACCGTTCAGCTCTAAGCGCTACCTGATGTGCCGACTCTTCCGCGCTGATATATAGTACCCCCACTTGTTTGCCTAATGCATTTGCAAGCTGCATAAGGAGCGTACTTTTACCGATGCCCGGCTGCCCAGCAATCAGATTAACACTGCCGCCGACAATACCACCACCCAAGACCACATCCACTTCATCAATCGTAGTCGCCGTACGTCGGAAGTCCTCTTTAATGGTGGCGCCGATGTTCGTAGCTGGTAAGATTTTTCCGTTTGTCGGCGCACCTTCCATAATTTCCGGGATTTGCTCTACTAGAGTATTCCATTCGCCGCAGTTAAAACACCGTCCGCTCCAAGCAGTCGATACTGCCCCGCAATTAGTGCATACATATTGATGTATATCTTTCTTGGCCATATAGTCTCTAGTATAAAGTAATTAAGAACCAGGAAACAGTGGGTTGCTCTTATCTATTAATTTCCTGGGGCCGACTATCTATCGCGCGGAATAAGTCTTGCTGTTCTACTATAAGCACTTTATATTGTTCGTACAGCTTATTGTATGTATCTACCATACTCGAGACTTCTGTAACTTTTCTATTATAGGCGCTTACAGCCGCCTGGTAGCTATCTACTCGACTATTAAAAACGTCAGGGTCTGTCGAGTTCCTGCTGTCTTGTATAGCATCTGCTTGTGCGTCAAGGCGCTGGTATTCAGCTTCGAGTTGGCTATTGGTGGCCTCTATTTGATTCTTTAGTGTACCTAATTGCTGCTCGTACGCTTTAGCTTGGTTTTTCCTTTCAGTAAAGGCGGACTCATAGGCTTCAGAAAATGCCACGATTCGCTTACGATCTGTAAAGTACCGACTATAGTATTGCTCGAGTTCAGGGGGCAAATTAGCCACTTCGCTACCCAAAATAGAATGTAATTCGTTGGGTACTACCGAAGGATCGTGCTTGCGATATTCCTCGACTGTGTCTTTTATCCGAGTATCATTTAAATTGGCATATGCAGCTGCGGTTAAGCTATCGACTTTTTTCTGCTCATCTTTAGGTAGGCGATCATACGCAGCATGCAAGAACTCGTGAGCAGCAGTAACTTCTTCTACTCCTTCTAGTCTTGGATCAGTGACGTCAAATATATATATGCCCCTACCGGCTGCGTAGCAACCCAATACAATAGTGAACTCCCCGTCACGACAATGCTGATTAAAGGTGGCGCGAGACTCTATGGCCGGATGATAGACATAAAATACACGTCGTGCATCATCTTTCATCGTAGTCTGATCGGCTAAAGCTGCAACGTCAGATGGTGGAGTATAGTCACGCAAACGCCACCAATCGTATACGGCTTGGCGTTCAAAAAACAGAAAAGCAACGAACAGCCAAACCACTATAGCCGATATTGTTGCTAATACAATCCGCTTACGAGACGAAGATTGTTCCATACCTAACCTAGTATAGCGTTCGAGGTGTCTATTCGCCACTAACTACGTACGCAAGCTCACCTTGTTTGGCTGAGACTTTGACGATATCGCCAGTTGCGTACTGTTCATCAAGTAACTGTAAGGCGATATGGTCTTCTAAAGTATCCTGGATGAGTCGTCGTAGTGGCCGGACACCGTTTTTGGCATCATAACCATGATCAAGTAGATATTGTTTGCCGTTTGTCGTAAGTTGTAGGCCAATACCTTTTTTCTGTAAACGTGCACGTAGTTCGTCTATCTGTAAGTCAATAATTTTGAAGATATCCTTTTTCGTAAGAGCCCGAAATACAATGGTTTTATCAATTCGGTTGAGCAGCTCCGGACGCATCGCTTTTTTCAGTTCATCTAACACCTTGTCTTTATTGGTATCATGAAGCGCATCAAGATCCTTCTGATCTGATGCAGAGCGGGCACTAAAACCAAGCGTGGCTTCTTTTTGCAATTTTTGAGCTCCAATATTACTTGTCATGATGACAATCGTATTAGTAAAGTCAATTTTTCTTCCTTTGGCATCACTCAACTGTCCATCTTCAAGAATTTGCAACAACATGTTAAAGGTTTCTGGATGGGCTTTTTCAATCTCGTCAAATAACACTACACTATACGGCTGACGACGAACTTTGTCGGTCAACTGACCGCCGTCATCGTAGCCGACATAACCTGCTGGCGCACCTACCAGCCGCGCAACACTATGATGTTCGCCAAATTCGCTCATGTCTATTTTTATAAGTGCTTCATCGCTGCCAAAGAACTCTCGTGCCAACACACGAGCAAGTTCGGTCTTTCCAACGCCTGTAGGCCCCAAGAAAATGAACGAACCGATAGGCCGTTTATCGCTTGATATGCCAGAACGACTGCGACGGACTGCCCGCGAAACAGCAGCTACAGCTTCTTCTTGGCCAATAATGTGCTTACCCATATTCTTCTCAAGACTTAATAGATACTTTGCTTCAGAACGGATAACTTTACCTACGGGAACACCCGTCATGCGCGAAACCACTTCCGCTATATCGTCACTGGTCATAGTAAGACGTTTGGCATTTTTACCGCTAACATGAAGTTTTTCAAGCTCCTCATTTATCTGACTGGCTCGAGTCTTTTCTCTTGCAGCACGCTCGTAATCTTCGGCATCAACCGCGTCGTCAATCCGAGCATTTACTAACTTTAATTCTTTTTGCAACCGTCGAACCTCTGGCGGTGTCTTACCTTTGTCAACGCGCAAATGGGCGGCTGTCTCATCCAACAAATCAATGGCTTTATCGGGCATGAATCGATCATTTATATAACGGTCTGCCAATAACACCGTGTCTTCCAGAACTTCATCATCAATTTTTACGCCGTGAAATTCCTCGTAATGCTTACGTAGTCCCTTTAGAATCGCAAAGGTCTCTGCAGTGGTAGCAGGAGGTACTTGTACAGGCTGGAAACGACGTTCAAGTGCAGCATCTTTTTCAATATGTTTGGTATATTCATCTGTTGTGGTAGCGCCTATAAGCTGGATTTTTCGTCGGGCTAACGCAGGTTTTAGAATATTGCCGGCATCCATAGCCCCTTCTGCCGCGCCTGCTCCCACAAGCAAATGAATTTCATCGATAAATACTATGGTACGATTATCAGACTCTAGTTCTGACATCACTTTTTTCAATCGGTCTTCAAACTCGCCTCTATACTTAGTGCCAGCAATCATGGCAGCAAGGTCCAGCATAACAATACGTTTATCAAGCAGGCCGTCGGGTACATCCTCTGTTGCGATACGCTGGGCTAATCCTTCGACTATTGCCGTTTTGCCCACACCCGGCTCACCAATTAAGACCGGATTATTCTTGGTACGCCGATTTAATATCGTAATCATTCGCCGAATTTGATTTTCGCGTCCGACCACTGGATCTAGTTTGCCACTCTGAGCTTGCGCTGTTAAATCAGTGCCATAAAAATCAAGCGCTGTTTTGCGACTTTTGCGTCCGTTGCGCCTGTTTTGCGTTGCGCCACTCCCGCCTTCTTCAAATTGTTGACGATTAAGGAACCTCTCTAGCTCGGACACTAAAGCGTCAACGTCAACATTCATATCCCGTAGTAAAATCGTCGCACGCGCATTCTTCTGACTTAAAATACTGTATAAAATATGTTCCGTGCCACAAAATTCTTGACCATAATCTTGCGCTACGTCATATGCCATTTTGAGCGTAAGTTTTACTGTTTCGCTCAAACCTTTGGCACCCATGTTGATCACGAGAGCTTTCGGTGTTAAGTTAAGCGCCAAACGCGCACGATCCAAAGTCACTCCAACGCCTTCTAAAATTTTGGCAGCCATACTGGTATCCTGAGCAAGTACACCGAGTAGTAGGTGTTCTGTACCTATATAAGCGCTCCCTAGCCCACGCGCAATTTCGTCTGCGTGGCGTAAGCTGCCATGAGCATTACTCGTTAATCGTTGTATAAATTCTTGGAAATCTGGGTTACTTGGCATCATGCGTTTTATCACCCTCCTTAGGGTACATCGTAGCAGTGAAGATTAAAGGATTGTATAACTGTGCTACTTTCCCATATTTTAGATTTACTAACGATGTGACTCGTTATATATAATAATACCAAATTAGCACTCACCATTCAAGAGTGCTAATTAACTTTATCAGGTATTATTAGCTATTCGCCGTGCTCTTCAATAGCTTCAAGCAAGCTGTTTTCTAACTCGCTTTTACGTTTGAGTTTTTGAGTTACCGGCTTGGCTTCGGCATTTGCCTCTTCGGCTGGAGCAGCTTCTTTTTCGGCCTCAATATCAAGCTCATAACCTGTCAGTTTACTAGCAAGGCGTACGTTTTGGCCACCTTTGCCAATAGCAATACTGAGCTGGTCTTCGGGTACGATTACCCTAGCTTTGTGGTTCGCTTCATCAATGTGAACCTGAGAAACTTTTGTAGGGCTGAGAGCATTAGTGATGTACTCCGTAGGATCTTCGCCCCACACTGTAATATCTATTTTTTCTTGGTCACCAATTTCGCTCATTACGGCATTTACGCGGGTACCGTGGCCGCCTACGAATGTACCTACCGGGTCAACTCCCGGCACCGTAGAATGCACAGCAATTTTACTACGTACGCCCGCCTCTCGAGCGATGCCCTTGATTTCAACAGCGCCACTTTCCATTTCCGGCACTTCTGCGTTAAATAACCACTCGATAAACTGCACGTTGCCTCGCGAGACAACAAGTTGTGGACCATGAAAACCACGCTCAACATCTTTTAGGTAGACTTTTAGCCGTTGACCTGGGTAGTACCGCTCGCCCTGGATTTGCTCGCTCCGCGGCATTATGCCTTGGGCTTTGCCGAGGTCAACGCGCACAATATTACCTTCAACACGCGATACAAGCGCATTGATAACCGTGCCGATTTTATCACTATATTCTTCTAGTACAGCTTCGCGTTCGGTCTCGCGGAGACGTTGCAGGATCACTTGTTTCGCAGTCTGAGCGGCCACACGACCAAAGCTCTCGACCTTTTGATGTATCTCAATTTCATCACCGACCTTAGCGTCCTTCTTCATAACTTGCGCGTCTTTGAGGCTAATTTCGTAAGCTGGTTCATCTACTTTCTCAACTACCTCTTTCATAACATATGCATCAACGTCACCTGTATGCAGATTCATGGTCACACGTACTTCCTGTTCGCGCTCACCATAGTCACGACGATAGGCAGCTGCCAAAGCTTGTTCAACAACTTGCTGCACAGTGTCTTCTGGCAGGTTTTTTTCTTCAGCTATTGCACGGATGGCCGTAGCCAACTGTTTCATATCTAAATCCATATTTTCTCCTTTTTAGTGGTCTCTACATGAAAAAAGCCGACCAACTGGCCGACCAACACCCTTACAGTATAGGTGGTCAACTCATTGTTGTCAAACCCACACACAAGTACCATACAGCAGTTTGCTACACTATTATCATATGACAAAATCTGTAAAACGACTCTACGAAACATTTCAACCCGAACACTACAATTTACACATCATACCCAGTGATAAAACAATGTATTTCACTGGATCAGTGGAAATTACCGGCAAAAAAATTGGTCGACCCAGTAGACGACTGACGTTTCATCAAAACGGCCTCAAAATCACCAAAACTACAATTACCAAACATGATAAAAAAGGCAATGAGACCGTAGCTATATGTCGCATCAACACTCAAAACACCCTACACGAAGTGCGCTTGCACACTGACGACATGCTTTATCCAGGCCAATACACCGTATATTTGGAATTTGAGGCACCGATTACAACTGGAATGGCTGGCTTATACCCCTGTTTCTTCAATCATGAAGACAAGCGAAAAAGTCTACTTATGACTCAGCTCGAAAGCCATCACGCCCGTGAAGTATTTCCTTGTATTGACGAGCCAGAGGCAAAAGCTACGTTTGACTTGTCGCTAACTCATCCCAGCAACTATACCGCCCTCAGCAACATGCCTATCAAAGACTCTTCAACTGAAGCTAGCTTAACTACTACCACATTCGATACTACACCACGTATGTCTACCTACCTATTGGCTTTTGTGACAGGTGAGCTGCACAAAAAAACCGGTAAAACTAAGGCCGGAATAGAAGTGGGAATTTGGGGTACAATTGCCCAACCAGAAGACCGCTTTGATTTTGCTCTCGAAAGCGCCATACAGTCCAATGATTACTTTGTTGAATATTTCAAAGTTCCGTTTCCTTTACCAAAAGTTGACTACATAGCCGTACCTGATTTCTCAGCAGGGGCCATGGAAAATTGGGGTCTTATGACATTTCGCGAAGTTGCGCTATTACTTGACCCGAAAGCTGCGTCTCAAAGCGCTAAAGAGTTAATTGCCGAGGTGATTGGCCACGAGACATCGCACCAATGGTTCGGCGACCTGGTCACCATGAAATGGTGGGATGACCTCTGGCTCAATGAAAGCTTTGCGAATATGATGGCCTTTGCATCTGTGCACCACAGCAACCCTACATGGGGGACCTGGGAAGAATATATTTCCTCTGACGGGCTCGCCGCTCTTCGCCGTGACGCTGTCCCTGGTGTACAGTCTGTCAAAATTGCCGTACATCATCCAGATGAGATTAGCACAATTTTTGACCCATCAATTGTCTACGCCAAGGGTGGACGTCTTCTGTATATGCTCAAAAAATATATCGGTGAAGATGCATTCCAAAAAGGCTTGCAAGAATACTTTAAAAAACACGCCTACCAAAACACTATCGGCACAGACCTCTGGGCAGCACTATCCCGGTCTAGCCAGAAAAATATAAGTGAGTTTATGAACCCTTGGCTCGAACGATCAGGCTTTCCAGTGCTCACCGTTACGCAAAAAGGCAAACAACTCACTATTTCCCAGGAGCATTTCTCCGATAATCCGGATAAAGCCGACAAAGATCGTGTTTGGCCAGTACCATTATTTGCAAATCGTCCTGACGTGCCAGACCTATTAGATACAAAGTCCATTACTACTACCCTTGATACCGACGATTTTGTACTCATAAACCGAGAAGGTCAAGGCCACTACATTGTGCGCTACACCGAAGAAGCTCATCGCACGCATGTTATGTCACTCGTGAAAGCGCAAAAAATTTCTACTATTGACCGTTTGATGCTTCTCAACGACAGCTCAATGTTAGGGCGTGCCGGATATCAGCCGTTCGTCGAGACCCTTGAGCTACTTGAATCATATGTCAACGAAACCGAGGAGTCAGTGTGGGGTGTCATGTCATTGGTGATTGCGGATGCCCGTCGCTTTGTAGAAGTCGATGAATCGCTTGAAGCAAACATCAAAGGCCTTGTACGAAAATTAATTGAAAAGGAATACAAACGGCTTGGTTGGGATGAAAAGGACACTGATTCTCCGGCAGACCAAAAGCTTCGCGCTACTATACTCGGCCTCGGTGCATACGCCGAAAATACCGAGATTATCTTAAAAGCTAAGGAATTATTTGAAGCTTACAAAGATAATTCTGCTATCATTTCCGCCGAGCTACGTGGTATTCCGTTCACGGTAGCCGTAAAGGAAAATATACCCGGGGCAGTAGATTACCTGCTTGAGCTATATCGAACAGCCAACAGCAGCGACCTACAACGAGATATTTCTGGCGCACTCACTGCTACCCGCTCTACTGATGCAGCCCAAAAACAACTAAAATTCATTACCAAGCCCGAGGTTATCAAACCACAAGATGCTGACCGCTGGGTGTTCCTTATGCTGCGCAATCGTCATATCCGCGAAATTGCATGGCAGTGGATGGAAGACAATTGGCAATGGATTGAAGATACATATAAGAGCGATAAATCGTGGGATTATTGGCCTCGTTATGCTGCAAGTACCTGCGCTACTAAACAGTGGCAAGATAAGTTTATCGCTTTCTTTACGCCAAAGTTAGCTATTACTATGCTTAAGCGCAATATCGAAATAGGTTTTGAGGAAATTGATAACCGTATCAACTGGTTAAACCGTGACCTCGCCGCCGTTCAAAAGTTTTTCAAACAATAAACCTTTTATCGCTTTCGTCCTTTAGGACTCGTCAGCACAAACGCACATTTGTGGAGCGAGACATGACAAACGAACTCTCAGAGAAATAGAACAAAAAGGATAGTAGCTAATGCTACTACTCTATTCATCTGACAGCCCGCTTGCCATACGTTGCGCCCTAGACGCTTCTTGGCGTGATCAGCTTGACGTCGGAGACGAAGAAGAGCTTATGAAAAGCCTCCAGCACCAAGAGAGGCCAGATGACTGCGACGATCACGAAGATCATCACGCTGTCTGTAATCGTGTACTCTTCAGAGGAAGCCGCCTCTTGGTCCGTCATGACGAGCGTGGCCGCCTCCAGGCTGAGAATCGTGTACACAACAAGCGCTGCCAACATATACGCCATCCCCTTCTCGGTTGAACAGCTATTTATAGGACAGGACTGGCTAGACGTCTACTTAATCTTGCTGCTCTCGTGCCGGATTAGTCGTCCAACACGATGAGAGGCCAGAAGCAGATGTCAATCGCGAATCCCAGCGCCTCGTCGATGGCTTCGGGGTCCACGAAGTCGCTGTAACTGCTGTACTTGGACTCGACTGCGCGACCCAGCGCGAATCCGACACCCACTGCCAGGTACAGTATGCCTGTTCCTGCCAGCCATGCGGGGCTAAATCGTCGCATGCACTCACCTCCCTTCGAGAGGTAGACAATAGGTATTCAGTATTTCTCTGATGAAACAAGATGAGGGTCAAAAACACCATCACGTTTGTTATTTTTGACCCTCATCTTGTTATAATCCGTTTGTCAATATACGATGGAATATAAACTACTCTACATCTTATATTATTTTAGAATAATCAATGGTATATGTCAATTTAAATCTCCTCGAAGTCCTTTATTTCAAACTTTTTACCTTCCACTGAAGCAACGGCAAGTGTACACTCACCAGACCAGCTATTTTGGGCTACCCAGAAGTTTGCTGCGAAAGCCATCTGTTTTAGTTTCTTGGGTGTAATGTAGTCCAGTCCATCACCCTGTACATTAGTTCTGCGGTATTTTACTTCTACAAAATAAACTGCGTGATTTTTCTGAGCGACAACATCTATTTCACACCACCGTGTGCGCCAATTCTGATCAAGAATTTGATAACCTTGTTGCTGCAAATACTGCGCGACTACTGCCTCGGCCTTTCGCCCAGTATCAGTCGTCGACACGGTCTTCGCCTTTATAGCCCGACAATGAATCGTATAGCTCGGCAATTTCACTGTCTGGCTTCTCGCCCACATAAGTAAACCGTTGCTTTTCTTGGCCTTTTATCACCACACTTTCAAAAAACATATCGTAGGGCCTTGCAACAATCCTTGGCTTATCTAACACCCCTAACGGCACATAGACTACGAGCTTTTCTTCGGTTTCGCTATGACGTGCTACACCTAGGACTAGATATAATCCGCCCTTATAGTGTTTGTAAACCCCGGCTTTAAGTTCATGCATATGCTTATTGTAGCAAAGCTTGGATCGGTTTATAGCTACGACGATGGAGTGGCGATACACCGTGGAGCTCTAGTAATGTACTGTGACGTTTGGTGCCGTAACCTACATGCGTACCAAACTCGTATTCGGGAAATAATTTATGAGCTTCGGTAGCCATCCAGGTATCACGGGCAACTTTTGCAATAATACTTGCTGCACTGACTGAGGGAATCAGGTCATCAGCCTTGATAAGTGCACGTGCTTTATTACTTTCAGCTAAGTAGTTTGTATTTCCGTCAATAATTATTTCTTCATAAGGTACCAAGATCGCCTTTACCGCGCGTTGCATAGCCAACCGCACCGCTTGAGTAAGGCCTACAGCATCTACCTCTTCAGCATGCACCCATCCTAGACCAAATGCTTCAGCTCGAGATTCAATTTCAATTACTAAGGAGTCTCGCTGTTTTTTACTTAGTTTTTTCGAATCCTTAAGCCCTGGTATAGGCTCATTTAAAATGACTGCGCCTGCTACCACGGGGCCAGCCCAGCAACCTCTTCCTACCTCATCTACCCCTACAGTAACCATGGGGATAGTATACCAATTTATAAAAACCCCCAATAATTTGAGAGCTTTTTACCAAATTTATTGATTAAAAATTAGGCTTTGTTTTCTTCGTGTCGAGCAGCCACTTCAGCAGCTTTAGCTTCAAGCTCGGCTTCTTCTTGGGCTTTCTTTTCGGCTTCTGCTTCAGCAGCTTTAGCAGTCTCTTCAGCAAGCTTGGCTTTTTCTTCTTCAGCCTTGGCATCGTGTACGGTATTTACAGCGTCACGGTCAAAGTCAACGCCAGTTAAACGAGCAGCTTTACCAGTGCGATCACGCATATAGGTTAGATAGTTACGACGAACTTTACTTCGTTTGGTAACCTCAACCTTAAGCACCAGTGGGCTATGAAGTAAAAAGCTTTTTTCTACGCCTACCCCACTGGCAATACGACGAACGGTAATTCGGCTAGTATGGCTGTTTTTACGATCTGTACGAATAACTAAACCTTGAAATATCTGTACACGCTCTTTGTTGCCTTCGCGAATTTTTTGATGGACCTTTACGGTATCACCACTTTTAACATCCACGACAGATTGCTTCTTATATTTTTCTGACACTTTTTGAATAACAGATTGCATAACTAATTAACCTTACACTATTTTTCTCATTTATTCAAGCCTTTTATGCCTGAAATTTACACCCGAGAAATATGTTCTTATAATCAAGTATACCACACCTATTGATGAAGCAAAGTGATTGTGCTGGCTATGATATAGTTAGGAAGAAATAAGGAGTGAGGGGAAATGGATTACGGCAAGGCTGCGCTTGACAAACACAAAGAACTTAAGGGAAAAATTGCGGTTTCACTCAAAGACACACTCGATAGCAAAGAAAAAATGAGTGTCTACTATACACCAGGTGTTGGTACAGTCAGTGACTATGTAGCCAAACACCCCGAAGAGGCTCGTGACTATACCTGGCTCAATAATAGTGTGGCGGTAGTCAGCGATGGCTCGGCTGTACTCGGCCTCGGAGACATCGGCCCGTATGGCGCTTTGCCGGTTATGGAAGGCAAAGCTATGCTCTTTAAGCACTTCGCCGGGATTGACGCTGTGCCTATAGTTTTGAACGTTCATTCAGCCGATGAAATCGTGGCCGCAGTCAAAGCTATAGCACCTAGTTTTGGTGGTATTAATTTAGAGGATATTGCCGCCCCAATCTGCTTTGAAGTAGAAGAAAGACTTAAAAAAGAGTTGTCGATACCTGTTTTCCACGACGATCAGCACGGTACGGCTATCGTAACGCTTGCTGGTCTTATTAATGCGATGAAAATAACTGGTCGTAAGTTAGAAGATGCCAAAATTGTTATTTCTGGAGCAGGTGCGGCTGGCACAGCGATTGTCAAGCTGCTGCATACTTATGCTAAGCCGCGGATGTTTGTAGTAGACAGCAAAGGCATTATTAGCAAAAATCGAGGCGACTTAAATACCGAGAAGAAAAAGCTGCTTGAATATACCAACTTTGTGGGTGTAGACGGTTCATTAGAAGATATTTTGGCAGAAGGGGCTGACATATTTATCGGTGTATCAAAAGCAGGACTACTAACTCCCGAGATGGTCAAAAGCATGGATAAAAACCCGATTATTTTTGCTATGGCCAATCCAACACCAGAAATTATGCCTGACGAAGCAAAGGCGGCTGGTGCTGCCGTTGTAGCTACAGGTCGCAGCGACTTTGCAAATCAAGTAAATAACTCTTTGGCATTCCCTGGCATTTTTCGAGGTGCGCTTGATAACAAAGTAAGTCAAATTACCGACGCTCATAAAATCGCTGCCGCTGAAGCCATCGCTTCACTTGTTCCAGATCCTACCCCTGAAGAAATTATCCCTGGCCCTTTCACGGGAGGATTAGTTGAAGCTGTTGCGGCAGTAGTCAAGTAGAGAAGACTGATGGACATACAGGACTTTACGCTTAATCTCGGTGCTGACAAAATACCGTATAGAATTATCAAGCCTGAGCAGGCCACAACCGAATGGTGTGTGTTATGGCTTCAGGGTTGGACTAGCTCTATGGACTCACACCTTGAGGGCGTGAAACGTATGGTAGAAGCATCAAACATACCATTTGCTACCATGGATTACGCTGGCCATGGCCTGCATACTCAAGATATTGTTACCACCACTAAAAAACAGCAACACGAGGAAGTAGTAGCAATATTTGATGCAGTAAAAAAGCTGGGTTATAAAAAAATTATTGTTATCGGAGGCAGTTTTGGTGGCTATATGGCTGCTCTACTTAGTGGCGCACGACCTGTTCATGCGATCATTATGCGAGCACCAGCTACTTATCCGGATGATGAATTTGATCTGCCCTACAATCACACTTCACGCTACATAGATTACTCGGCATACCTTAAAAGTAAGGAGCAAGGTGGTGCCCGTCTACTCGAAAACAAAGCTATGACAGCAATTAAAAATTATGACGGGTTTGTGTATATTTTAGAGCATGAGCGAGACGACGTTGTACCAGCCTTTATCCCTAAAACCTATTTCGAAGCAGCTAAACATGGTAATTACCTGATCGTGCCTGAAACAAAACACTCACCGAAGCTAATGGCCAATCCTGAGCAACATTATGAGTACATCGAGCATTTACTTATCTCTATAATCCAAGCAATCCAATTTCACAATAAGCTAAAGTTAACTTAGCCGATTACGCGCATAACTTCTTCTAAGGTAGTTTCACCTTTACAAACAGCGAGAGCACCGTTCTGCACCATGGTGAGCATGCCGCTATTAATTGCCGCTTGCTCAATTTCATCGGTGCTAGATGCTTTGTTTTTACCCTGGAGTACTTGTAAAATTTCACCGCTCATCAAAAATTGTTCACGAAGAGCAATCTGCCCGCGATATCCATAAGGATTCTCTTCAGACTTGCCAGGCTTGTAAAAAGTTACTTCGTGAAGGTTTGGTCGCTCTATACCCTCCGGAAGCGTATCGATAATTTTTTGTAATTGTGCTTTCTCAGCTTCGCTTGGCTGATACTCTTGCTTGATAGTATCGTCTAGCTTCCGCACCAAACGTTGCGCCATAACCAATCGAATCGCAGAAATAAACAGAGGGTTTGCGCCGATAATGTCCATTAGCCTTGTTAGCGCTGCTGCTGCTGAACTGGCGTGAAACGTTGAAAGCACCAAGTGACCAGTAAGCGATGCCTGCAGAGCCGTCCGAGCAGTTTCCATATCACGAATCTCACCAACCATTACGATATCAGGGTCAAGCCGAAGCACTGCCCGCAATTTTTCTGCAAAGCTCTGGTCGTTAGCACTTTGGCTCTTAATAGAAATCTGCGTGATGCCTTCAAACTGATATTCTACTGGGTCTTCGATAGTGATTATCTTGCGCTCTTCGCTATTGAGTGAATTAAGCATGGAGTACAACGTGGTAGTTTTACCCGAACCGGTTGGCCCGACAACCATTACCAAACCCGAAGGTTTAGCGATAATATCATCTACCACTGCACGTTCTTTTTCGGATAAGCCCAATCTATCGAGCTGATACATATCTTGTTGCATATTAAATAATCGCATCACTACATCCATGCCATTAATAGTCGGTACAGTTTCCACGCGCAAGTTTACGTCAACCTCGCCGCCATCCGCCATACGCACGTGCTGAGCTATGTGGCCTTGCTGTGCCTCATCCGCGCTGGTAGATACATTTGCTCCACTTGCTATGGCTGAAATAAGGATACGGTTTTTGTCTTGCGAAAGGCGCGCAATAGCATGTAAAACACCATCTATACGAAATCTGATGCGCACAAATTTTTTCTGATGTTCAATGTGAATATCCGAAGCCTTAAGTTTATGTGCTTGGTGCACCAAATAAGCCAACATGTCGTCTGCTCGTACTTGCTCAAGTGTTGCAGAAACCTGTTGAATAAGGTCTTCGCTACCTGCGGCGTTCAATTCTATATCTTGATACACTACAGCCTTTGGTGGATCATACAACTTCATGTAGTCGTTGAAGCCTGTTTCAGAAATAATCGCGAAGGTAACTTTATTATCTGCAAAACGCTGCTCAGTTTGCTGCATAGTTTGCTGCGAGGTGGTCGTTGTAATGCCGAAAAGAATATTACCTTTTGTTACTGATACTGGGATGATCCTCTGTTGCCGAAGCTCTGGGATAGTTAGCACGTCTTTAAACAAAGGCTTTTCAGCCATTTGCGAAGTGTCTACATAATTTAAACCTAGTAAACGGGCGCGACGCTGGGTAGCCCGTTCTTCATCTAAACGCGCATCTTGACTCATATAGGTACAGTATAAACCATGAGCGGTATGAATTATAGGAATATTTGCTATAGTACTGCTTGTGACTGATATCGTTTTAATTGCGCATAACATTCGTAGCGCTCATAATGTAGGCTCTTTGTTGCGCACTGCCGAAGGACTCGGCGCCAATCGACTCTACCTTACTGGCTATACGCCTCACCCAACGTTTCAGGGTGATCAACGCTTACCTCATGAAGCCGTGAAACTAACCAAACAAATCAACAAAACTGCTCTCGGAGCCGAGCAGACAGACTTTTGGGCATACGAGCAAGATATTCAAAAAACACTAAAAAAATTACAACTTGAAGGCTATAAGATCGTTGGGCTTGAACAAAGCAATGACGCCATCTTATTGTCCGAATTTGAGGTACCTGCAAAAATAGCCCTTATTTTGGGTCGTGAAGTCGAGGGTATAGAACAAGAAATCCTTGAAAAATGTGATGTGATCGTAGAAATCCAAATGTACGGCAAAAAAGAATCTTTTAATGTAGTGCAGGCAGCAGCAATGGCACTATATCACTGTCGGTTTTACCCATTTGCCTGAAAGCATAAGCATGGTATAATTATTTAAACTAAATAGGCTATTATCGTGGCTATTGCAGTAAAACAAAAACCAAAAGCAACCATCCATCATAAACGCCGTCATGGCGCTCACCAAAAACGCAGCACCCGTTTTACTAAAGCGTATTGGCCATATTTGCCACTACTTTTCATTGTCGGTATCGGTTTACTTATTAACACCTCCATAGGTCACACCGCCAGTGTCTTAGGATACGCTACCAATACAACGACAGATGGTTTATTGGCCAACACAAATGTCCAACGCGAGCAGAACAAACTAACTGACCTGACTATTAGTCCTGATCTGACCCGTGCAGCTCAAGCCAAAGCCGACGACATGGTAAAGCGAAACTACTGGTCACACACCACACCTGACGGCAAGCAGCCATGGACCTTTATTGATAAAACTGGTTATCATTACCAAGCTGCTGGCGAAAACCTAGCTTACGGCTTCGCCACCAGCGCCAACACAATTACCGGCTGGATGAATAGTCCGGGGCATCGGGCAAATATTTTAAACAGTACATATCAACAAATTGGCTTTGGTATAGCAAATAGCACTAACTATCAGGATGATGGACAGCAAACTGTTGTCGTGGCTATGTATGCCCTGCCTGCCGCCCAAACTGCGGCAGCTCCCGCAGCATCGGCTCAAGGAAATCAACCTATCGCAGTTGACGCAAACACAGACACTAGCAAGCTGAATGTCAGCGCAGTTGTGCCGGGGCAAACAAAAGTTGCACGTATACAGATAGCAACTAGTGGTGCAGCACCATGGAGTATATACGCCATTTCGATGGTAGGAATTCTACTTGTAGTTTTATTTATAGGTAGGCATAGTCTCGCTTGGCACAAGGTCTTAATACGTGGAGAAGCTTTTATAGTAAAGCATAAAGTTCTCGACGTCTTATTGGTCAGCGGTGTAATGATCGGTTTTATTCTGTCGCGTACAGCCGGCTTTATCCAGTAGAAAAGTAACTATCGTAATTTTATATTCGCTTCGCCCACAAGTTGGCATAATGTCTCAAGCAGACCATTGTCTTTATCAACGCCTCCAGGAAGCTTAATGATTTGTTTTGTATCTGTTGGTCCCAAAACAAGCACAACATCAGTTTCACCTGGATGAGCGTCAATAGTCTGTTTTAGGTTCATAAGAAGCTCTTGATTATCGCTGTGGATCAGTCGAATATATAAACGTTTAGGTTGTACGATGATTTTCTCAGTTTTTTTTGTGGTCTGGGCTTTTGTTTTTTTACTCGGCTTGGGTGTCTTTGTCTTTTTGCCAGTCTCTTGATAATTTTGAGCCTGTTCGGCCGTGATTTCACGTCCGTCATCGACAATAATTTTTACCTCATTACCCATATTTCCATCACGGTCTTTGGCCGAAACTTTTCCTTGTATCAATACGACTTTATCTCGTTCCCACAGACCGAGTGTTTGTTGAAAGCTATTAGGAAAAACAACGAGTTCTATTTCTCCCGACTTATCTTCGAGTCTGACAAACGCCATTTTTTGACCATTTTTCGTGGTAATTTCGCGAACATCATTAATCGCTCCACCGACCTTAACAGCTTTGCCGTCATGTTCAGGTTGCAGAGTTGCTATTGGGACGGCTTGTTCACTCAAAAACTTTTCATACATTGAAAGCGGATGATGACTTAAGTACAATCCCAACAATTCCCGCTCCCACAATAGCTGGTCACGTAAATTATACGCTTCTGATGAGGCTTCAAGCGCAAGCTTCGGCTTCATATGAATATCTTCGTCCAACAAACTCCCAAAAAGATCGGTTTGGCCACTGTTTGCTTGTTTTTGCAAACGTGACGCATACGCAAGTATAGTCTCGATATTGTGTAAAAATATTGATCTATCGCCAAAACCATCAAACGCACCTGCCTTTATCAAGCTTTCAAGAGTTTTACGATTAGCAATACGCACATTTACTTTGGTTAAGAAATCTTCAATATCTGCAAATGAACCATCCATCTCTCTGGCTCGTAGGATTTCTTCTACCGCGCTTCTCCCTACATTTTTGATAGCGCTCATGCCGAAACGAATAGGTGTTTTTCGGTTATCGGCATTTTTTTCATCGCGCACAACCGCGAACTCTATAAATGACTCATTTACATCAGGTGGCAATACATCAATTCCCATGTGTTGACATTCTGTAATCTCGATAGCCAACCGATCAATATCGTCATAATCACTTGTCATCAGCGCTGCCATAAATGCAGCCGGGTAGTGTGCTTTTAGATAAGCCGTTTGATAAGCGATAAGGCCGTAACAGGCAGCGTGTGATTTATTGAAACAATAGGCCGCAAAATCTTCGAGCTGCTTCCAAAATTTTTCCATTAACGCCTTGTCAATGCCTGAAT
Organism: Candidatus Saccharimonadota bacterium; assembly: GCA_029288365.1. GTDB lineage: Bacteria > Patescibacteriota > Saccharimonadia > Saccharimonadales > UBA4665 > CALBGR01. The sequence goes on along the minus strand of JARIHI010000008.1, from coordinate 143,733 downwards.
GTTTTTGACCACCCTCTATCATTTTGTTTTTCATTTTGGCCATCAATTGGGCATTTTTCTTACCGATAGCTTTACGCAATGTATCGGCTTCGCCGCCAGTGAATCCACAAACTTCCTTAGATATTTGCATCACTTGCTCTTGGTAAACCAATATACCGTAGGTGTTTTCCAGGGCATTTTTCATAGAGGGATGCGGATACGAGATTGCTTTGGTACCATGCTTTCTAGCAATAAAGTCATCAATAAACTGCATAGGACCAGGACGATATAAAGCCACCATTGCCACAATATCCTCAAATACAGTAGGTTTTAAATCTTTGAGATAGCGTTTCATTCCAGCGGATTCAAGCTGGAAAACACCCGTAGTATCACCTCGTTGAAATAACTGGTAAGTGTCAGTGTCGTCGAGCGAAATAGTATTAATATCTACATCTTGTCCATATACTCTTTTAATAATACGTAAAGTATTTTTAATAATTGTTAAGTTACTTAAACCTAGAAAATCCATTTTAAGCAAGCCCAGCTCTTCGATAGGGCCCATGGAATATTGGGTTGTAACTACTCCTTTTTGAGCCATTTCAAGCGGAGCGAACTTGACAATATCGTCGGGGGCAATCACTACACCAGCTGCATGAACTCCGTGCGAACGAATAGTACCCTCAAGGCGTAAGGCTTGATCAAAAACCTCTTTTGCGGTCTCGTTTGTTTCGTATTCACGCCTTAGATCAATGTCTTGCTTTATGGAAGTCTCTAGCGGGATATGGCGTCCTTGCACGGGTGCGGGAATCATTTTGGCCAATCTATCGGCTTCAGCGTATGGTACTTGTAAGACCCGAGCTACGTCACGAACAGCGTTTCGCGCAAACATACGTCCAAAGGTAACAATATTCGCTACTTTCTCTTTGCCGTACTTATCAACACAATACTGAATAACTTCATCGCGACGAGTATCCTGAATGTCGATATCAATATCCGGCATGCTTATGCGATCTGGGTTTAGAAAACGCTCAAACAGCAGATCGTACTTCAGCGGATCAAGCTCTGTGATCTTAAGGGCATAAGCAATAATAGAACCAGCAGCGCTACCACGACCAGGACCAAACACAATACCGTTATCCTTCCCCCAATTAATAAAGTCCTGAATAATCAAGAAATACCCGTTAAAACCCATGTTGTCTATAACACTTATCTCATACTCTGCCCGTTTCAGTATTTCTTGTGGGAGCGTGGCTTTCGCTTTCGCTATCGTCAAAGAACTAACTTTTTCTTCTATCACTCCACCAAATCGCCACGCAAGTCCCTGATAAACAAGTTTATGTAAATAAGATTTTTCTGTTTCGCCTTTCGGTACAGGAAAGCTCGGTATGAGAATTTTGCCTAGATCTATTTCTATGTTACACCGATCAGCTACAGCTTTGGTATTACTGATAACTTCTGGGTGATCAGAGCCCCATCGCTCAATTAATTCTTCCGGAGGCACAACGTGCAACGGAAAATCTTTAAGCGACATTCGTTTTTCATCACTTAAAAACGAACCGGTACCAACACATAGTAAGATTTCGTGAGCATCCTGGTCTTCGTGCTGTAAATAATGAGCATCACAAGTAAGTGTAACTGGGATGTCTAGCTCTTTGCCTATTTTTAAAATGCCTTCGTTAATACGTTGCTGATCTACGCTTGTTAATGGATTTTTAGGATGACCATGATCCTGTATCTCTAAATAGTACCGATCACCAAAAACGCTCTTATACCATTCTGCTATAGACTTAGCTTGGTCATACTGCTCTTCTTTTAGAGCGCTCCCTATCTCACCGCTCATACAGCCGCTTAACACGATAATGCCTTCGTTATATTTTTCTAAGAGATTACGATCAATGCGTGGGTAATAGTAAAATCCATCCAGGTTGGCAATTGTTGAAAGCCTCATGAGATTCTGATAGCCTGTCATATTCATTGCCAGCAATATCAAATGATACCGCGATTTGTCTTTTTGCGGGTCTTTATCAGTATGTTTCCGGGCGGCAACATATGTTTCAATACCTATAATAGGCTTGATGTCCCGGCTTACTGCTTCTTTATAAAATTCAATTGAGCCTGACATAGTACCGTGGTCAGTCATAGCCACGGCTTTCATACCATGAGTTTTGGTAAAATCCATGAGTGGACTAACTTGTGTTAATCCATCCAGCAAACTAAACTGCGTGTGATTATGCAAATGCACATAATCACTCGGCTGTAACGACACTGAAGCAGCGTCCTTGCCCATCAATACTACCCTCTTACTTAAGTATTCATTATAAAGCGCTTACGCCCCCAGAGCTATACCGATAGCGTGTTTTACAACAAAAATTAGTTTTGTGTTCCGCTCTCTATAGTATTTTTAACCGTGTCTACAAAGTGACCAATAAACGGTACGCTATCAAACAATGATAACAACCACAACAGCAAAGCTATAACCACCGTAGCGCCGATCACGCCGCCTACACCACCTAGCACTCCTCGTAAAAGCGCCATTTTATAAAATGTTAGTCTGTCTGGATAAACGCTATGGTATAGCGACTCAATTTGGCGACCCATCCGCTCGTACTCTGCCGGTGTCTTATCTTTTTTTGGTGCTGTTTTTTTCTTACTAAAAGGAAACATTTTGTTTATTTTTTCATAAAAGTTTTTAGACGTTCTATAGATTTTTCAGCATCATCAATTGCCTTTTGCAAATCTTTGTCCGATGACTCGCCGTCCCGCACACCACTTAAGGCAACACGCACTTTGTCTTTCGCATCGGTAGCTTTAGCAACTAATTGACTTAGCTCTTCTTTAGCCGAGCCCTTAGCTTTGATAACTTTTTCATTAGCGTTTTTAAGTAAACCATTTAGTTCTGTGTGTTTTTGCTTAAGTTGTTTCTCCAGTTTGGTGATTTTTTTATTGGTAGCATCTTTAATGTCCTTACGCGTTTCCTTGCCGCTTTTTGGTGCTGTTAATACACCAGCTGCGTAGCCAACCGCCGCTGCAACCAGTGCTCCTAACGCAAAACGTCCTGTTCGTTTATCCATACTTATTTCCTCCGTTTACTTTGGGTTTTCGTAAGAGAACTTATAAAGTTACCCAGAACTTTCCCAAGTGCTGCTGGAATTGCTGCTTTACCAAGTGCTCCACTGACGGCTTCAACAGTGTCCGCTACACTTTCAGCTTTATGAACCAATTTTTTTATTTTTCTCATTAAAAAGATGAATTGGAGTAATAACGTAATTGTTAGCAGAAGAAATAGTATAAGTACAGAAGAGGTAATAATAACTAAAATTTCAGTAGCTTGGTCCATACGCTTGATTATAGCATTTTTAACAGCTCTTTAAACTACTGTCTAATTAACGACTCTAAATAAGTCCTGAAATCCTCTTTTATATCATCGGTGTTAAGCGCGCAATCAACGACAGTCTTTAAGTACTCTAGTTTGTTGCCGGTATCATGATATTTGCTGTTTTTCATCTTGCATGCATACAATTCTTGGCCGTCCTGTATCATTGGATCGAGTACGTACGTGGTAATATACAGCTCTTCTCCAGAAAAACCTTCCCACGCTCTTTCGATATATGGAAAGATTTCAGGCGTTAATAAATAGCCGCCTACACTTGCAAAATTTGAAGGCGCATTGGCTTTGCCTGGTTTTTCTACCAACTGACTCATCTTGATAACGTCGTCACGCACTCGTTCGCCCGCAATTACACCATAACGTTCATACTCTTCGTCTTTCGTTAGCTCAATACATGGCAAAATAGCTCCCCCCAGTTCCTCATAGAGAGCTATCATTTGCTTAAAATGATTCGGCGTACCCAATATAAGATCATCGGCAAAAGTATAAATAAACGGTTCGTCTCCAATTAGATGGGACGCGTTGGCAATTGGCGTAGTACTACCATAAGGCCCCTTTTGGCGGATATAAGCAAAATTAGCCATGTTAGCAATGTCATTAACTTGACTAATTTGTGTTTGTTTTTTGGCACCTCCCGCTGATAAGTTGGCTAAAAGATCTTGGTTTGGTTGATCAAAGTGATCTTCAATAGTCCGTTTATGGTAGCCCGTCACGATGATGATGTCCTCTATGCCGGCGTCTACTAGTTCTTCAACAATATATTGGATAATCGGTTTATCAACAAGTGGCAGCATTTCTTTAGGCATAGCCTTTGTTTGCGGCAAGAATCGCGTACCAAATCCGGCGGCAGCAATCACCGCTTTCCGAACCTTTTTGTAATTTTTATCAGCCATCTGGTAAGTAGTATATAAAAGTGTAGATTATTTGGCTACACACCAAGTTGCTTTTTGAGGAGTTTTTGGGCAAGACCAGGGTTAGCTTTGCCTTTTGAGGCTTTCATAACTTGTCCGACCAAAAAGCCGATGGCCTTCATTTCACCATTTCGTACGTCGTCAGCGGCTCTAGCATTATCGACAATGACTTGAGCTACGATTTTAGCGATTTCACCTTCGTCAGAAACTTGAATGTAGCCCTTTTCAGTAGCAAACTTTTCAATATCTTCCGGCAATACACTTTCTTGTAATACATCAAGGATCAGTGCTTTAGCGTTAGTTGAGCTGAGTTTGCCAGCCTTAGCCAACCTATATACTGCTGTGAATAACTCTGAACGTTCAATGTCTTTCAGGGATTTCGGCGCCTCACTATCACGCCGGAACGGGATTTCGATATTGACCAGCCAATTCGCAAGCGTTTTTGCAAAATCTTTATCAGCCAAATGCCCTTCAATAAGCGGTAAGTAACTGTATATCTCTTCTTCTACTTCAGCATCAAGTAGTGTATTGGTTTGGGCATTGTCTAAGCCCATGCTAGCAAGCCGATCACGCCACTCATCCGGCATGATTGGCATTTCGGCTTTTACTTGTGCAATGTGAGTTTCATCAAGCACAACTGGCGGCAGATCCGGATCCGGAAAATAGCGATAATCATGAGCTTCTTCTTTACTGCGTTGGCTAAAAGTACGTTGCTTGGCATCGTCCCAACCCCTTGTCTCTTGAATAATTGTGTTGCCTTTTTCCAATTCTTCAATCTGCCGGTTTGCCTCGTATTCTACTACTTTTTCAACTGCCCGAAACGAGTTAATATTTTTGCTCTCGGTACGCGTACCGAGAGCATCTGTCTTACTAACGCTAACGTTTACATCGAAACGCATATTGCCGTAGTACAAATTTGCATCAGACACGTTGGCATACTTCATGCGCAAGTACAGCTCACGGGCATAAGCTTTAGCTTCAGCGGGCGTATGTATTTCCGGCTCACTGACAATTTCAAGTAGTGGTGTGCCAGCCCGGTTTAAATCCACCAGGCTATAGTCTTTGCCCGCAGGATGCATGCTTTTACCTGCGTCCTCTTCTAGATGAGCACGAGTAATACCAACCCGTTTTTTTGTACCGTCAACATCAATCGTAATCAAGCCGTTGAGAATGATCGGTTGATCAAACTGCGTAATCTGATAGCCTTTTGGTAGATCCGGATAAAAATAATGCTTGCGGTCAAATTTACTAAACTTTTGCGGCTCAGTGCCCAGAGCAAACGCGGCACGCATCGCTAAATGCACCGCTGCTTCATTGAGAACCGGCAATGCCCCGGGTAACCCAAAGCAAATATGACTTACTAGGGTGTTTGGAGCAGCTTCACGTGCATCGTTACTGATCGCCGAGAACAGTTTGGTCCTAGTTTTTAGTTGCACATGACACTCAATACCAATGGTTATCTTGTATTGATCACGTACTTCTTGCGATATCATTTTTTCAGTGCCCCCAGATCACGCAACGCTTGCCGAATGCCCATAAGCGCGTCTTTGACATCAACTTCCTTAAGACGAGTATTTGATTCATGCACTAGCTTATTGCGTAATTTATGACCGTACCATACGCCATCATTATCACTTAAATCACGCTGGGCCGCCACCAACCGTTCGCCCATTGTTTTGCCCCGATAACCAGATTTTTTCAACGCTTCATCCAATATATTGTCGGCATTGATAACAGCTAGCGGCCAGGTTTCTTTTTGTGCGCAAAGCTTTTGGGCTTCTTTCCATTTTTCTGTAAAAGCAGTGGTGTTAAGTGGTTTTTTACGACGCCTCGTCACAAAGCCCAGCACAAGCAACAATGCTCCAAAAAACAGAACTGCTACAACGATAATTGATAATAAGTCACCGTTCATCGCATTACTCCTTCTGTTGCTTTTGCAAAACCAAGCAATGCTGCATCATGCCCTTGTTCAGCGATAAGTTGTAGACCCACCGGCAAACCATCACTCAAGCCAACTGGGATACTAATTGCTGGTGCTCCCACTAGATTGGCAGCTACTGTCATGATATCTGTGAGGTACATCTTAAGCGGATCATCAATATTTTCGCCAATCTTAAACGCAGTTGTGGGCGCTGTGGGCCCAAGCAAAAAGTCAACCGAACTAAAAGCCCGCTCAAATTCATGTATTAACTTTGTACGCACTGTTTGGGCGCGCTTATAATACGCATCATAATAACCACTGGAAAGTACGTACGTACCCAGCATAATTCGTCGTTTTGCCTCTTTACCAAACCCAATGGAGCGGGTTTTAGAAAAACTTTCTTCTAAATCTTTAGCGTCAGTATAGCTATAGCCATAACGCTGGCCGTCATATCTGCTAAGGTTACTGCTGACTTCAGCTGGACAAATAATATAATACACTGCTAAGGCTAACGGCAACGAAGGCAAACTTACTTCTTGTACATCTACGCCTGTCGCACGCAATTTCTGTATAGCGTTTTCAACCTGTTGTTGCACGCCTGGTTCTATCCCCTCGCCCATATACTCTTTGACAACACCTATTTTTTTACCGGCTATATCAGATAAAACGGGTAGATAACTTTTTTCACGCTCAATGGTAGTGCTATCCAACTCATCACGACCAGCCATAACATCAAGCACGACAGCGGCGTCCTCTACAGTCATAGTAAGCGGTCCAATTACATCAGTGCTACTCGCCATAGCTATTACTCCGCTTCGGCTAACAAGGCCATATGTTGGCTTATAGCCCACCGAACCTGTAAAGCTTGCTGGCAAACGAATAGAGCCACCAGTATCAGTACCGAGCGCAAACGGTGCCATTTCTAACACCACAGCCGCAGCAGAGCCGCCAGAACTGCCACCTGGTACTCGTGAAGTGTCGTGTGGATTGTGAGTCGTCATAAAATCACTATTTTCAGTTGATGACCCATGAGCAAATGCGTCAAGGTTAGCTTTTGCTATGCAAATTGCTCCTTCGGCTTCCAGCTTTTCAATTGCAGTGGCTTGATAGGGTGCTTCAAAACCTTTTAAAATATTACTTGCCGCTGTAGTTTCTGCGCCAAACACCAAAAAGTTGTCTTTGGCGATAAAAGGTACGCCTGCTAACTGGCCGACTTTTTGTCCTTTTGCGACCTGCTCATCAATTGCCTGTGCCCGTGCCTTCGCACGATTTTCTATAGTAGTAATAACCGCTTGATAATCCTGTTTCTCGGTGATTATACCGAGAGATTTCTCAACAAGCTCAAGAGCTTTTAGTTCTCCAGATTGAACCTTCTCTGCAATTTCTGCTATCGGCTGCCAAACACCCATACTTATCCGATCATTTTCCTTACTTGGATGTGACCGTCTTTTACGCTTGGTGCATTTTTCAGCAGCTCTGTGGCTGTATAGCCATAGTTTTTTTCAACATCTTTACGCGTAATATTTATAAGGCCTGTGACTTGACTCGTTGGCGCAAATCCTTCAACGTCAACTGCTTGCAATTGCTCAACATACTGTAATATTTCATTGAACTCGCCTTCAAATTCAGCGATTTCTTCGTTTGTCAGGTCAATGCGAGCAAGCCTCGCCAATTTCAATACATCATCTCGTGTCAGTTTTGCCATAGTCTATTTAGTAATCATAGCAGAACTACAGGCCAAGCGGGAATAGTTTAATCTGCTTTTAGGCACATAACTTATCACAAAGTAGTCAAAATTTTTATATCTAAAAATATATGACATAATTAGCACTATGACAGGTTTACATTTGGGTCGTACACCGACGGAGATATTAGAGGAAGCCCCTACAGTTTTGCACGCCGCAAACCTTACAAAAACCTATAACAGTTATCGCGGTGAGCGTCGAACGCAAACATTGCGCTATAACCAAGATTCGTTATCACTGCAATAATATGAAATCCGATTTGCCGGCCAAAATACCATTAGTAGAATTGCTGAGCCTGATGAATCCAGCTCATAAGCAAGTGGCCGAAAAAATTTGCGAAGACTATAAGGATATTATTTTTTCTATTCCAGGCTCTGCAGGTAAGCATCAAGTTTGGCAAGGTGGATACGTGAATCACGTTGAGGAGGCTATGAATATAGCAATTAGCTTATACCATCAGCTTACTATCCGCCGTCCACTTGATTTTAGCCTTAGTTCGGCGCTTTTTTGTATTTTTCTTCATGATTTTGACAAGGTGCAACGCTATCGTATGGTCAATGACCAATTGCAAAGCAAGGGCGTCTATCAGAAAGACTATATACACCACACGCGCGAGATTATCGCCACACAGTATGACTACGAGCTTACAGCCCAAGAGTTTAACGCCCTTTTATATGTACACGGTGAAGGAGATGATTATGAACCTGGCGGTAAACGTGTCATGCAGCCGCTGGCAGCTTTGGTACATTGCTGCGATGTCATTAGTGCTCGCATTTGGTTTGACGAAGGAAAAAATTCTGAGAACTGGTAAGTGTGATATTTCTTACTCTTTAAGTGTAAAATTCTTTACTTTTTCTTAACCGAGGACTACCATAAAAGTGGGGTTAGTAATTTATAAAAGCAATGTCTGCTGTAGAAACATCAACGAGCCAATCTAGTCCAGGCTCTCACATAGAGCAAGCTACAGTCACGCCACTTCGTCCTCTGCCAGAGGGCGTTTTTTTTACCGGAGAGGAAATACCTGAAGAACTCTTAGGAGCGGACATTGAAAAAGTTGACCTTATTTATGCAAAAGAGCATCCGAGAGGCCTGATAACAAGAGAGGCTGTAACGTTCCAGGACGGCACGACGTACCCGGTTACTACTGGCATGCCTGCACATCAACGGAGTGACACGGCCATAGTGTTTAAGACAGCCTGGCTCACTTCTTCAAAAGGCGGCCATAATATGCACACCTTTTTAGCAATGCTGCAATTAGGTTATCCGGTAATTATGGTTGGTTCGGTAGGCGAAATCGTCAATGAAGACTTATCATTGAGTGAAAGATTGACACAAGCCTCACGCGTTACCTTGCCCAAAATAGCCCACGACGTAAACCGTATTGCCGACCTCAAAACAAAGCAGTTAGGACTGCGAGAAGACGCCCGCATTGGTATCGGTGAATCGCAAGGTGCCGGAGTCGGATTTGGGCTCGAAAAACTTGTGTATGGCGATTACGTAGCACCGCCCTTCAAAAGGCCGATAGAAGGATCTGAACTTTTAGACGTATGTAGGCAAGCAATTATTGAACCTTTTGCCCTTTGCGGAGTTGCCCTAAAGAGAGTACTCGCGCGTGACCGTGCCCTGAAACACTACGCAGCAACATTCTATACAGATCCCGAGCATATTTTAAAGGAATTGTTTAAAATCCCGGCATTTTTGGATGGACAGGCAGGCGGCTTACTGGCTACTATGGAGGAAGATACACCCATACATCTAAGGGCCTTACGAAAAGATGGCTGGGGTCAAGTACACGAATATGAACGAGTCATTGCCAGGAGACCACGAAGCCGTTTCGAGCTCGTTGGTGGTCGTCACGTTAATATTGGCGATCCACGAACGTTAGGTAATTTAGTTATAAGACTTGACGAACTCGCTACTGAAAGAGGTCCTAAGGGATCGTTTGACGATGTTGATTTTCACGCCGTACTCCACGCAGCAGAAGCAGCACGTGCTGCAAAAAGCCGGACAAAAACCATACAACCAGATGCTCGTTTAGCCGCTTAAGTTTTATAGTTTTGATTTGATATCACTAATGATGTCACGGAGTTCAGCTGCTTTTTCGAATTCTAAGTTTGCAGCTGCTAAATCCATTTGGGCTGACAGATCTTTTATAAGATGATTGTACTCGTCTTTTGGAATTTTCTTAAGATCAAGTTTGGCTTTTTTAGCTTCTTCGGGCAAGTCGGGACGTAAGCCTTTTTCAATAGTTTTACTGATGCCGGTGGGGGTAATATTGTGTGTGGTATTATAGGTTTCCTGGATTTTGCGACGGCGAGTCGTTTCGTCAATAGTTGCTTGCATACTTCTAGTAACTGTGTCAGCGTACATAATAACATGGCCCTCAACGTGCCGGGCAGCTCGTCCCACAGTTTGGATTAAAGCCTGCTGGCTTCTTAAGAACCCCTCTTTATCGGCGTCCAAAATTGCCACTAGGCTTACTTCTGGCAAGTCCAGCCCTTCGCGGAGCAAATTAATGCCAACCAATACGTCATATGTCCCGAGCCGCAAATCCCTTAAAATGTCAGTCCGATCAAGGGTATCGACATCGCTGTGCAAATACGCCACTTTTATATTAACTTCCTGGAGATACTCTGTCAGATCTTCGGCCATTCGTTTCGTGAGCGTAGTAACTAAGACTCTTTGTCGCTTGCTGACTGTCGCTCGAATTTCTGCAATCAAATCATCAATCTGCCCTTCGATAGGACGAACTTCTATAGGCGGATCCAATAACCCTGTCGGGCGGATAACTTGTTGTGCCGGTTCAGGGCTACGGCTTAATTCGTACTCTGCCGGTGTGGCACTGACATATATTGTTTGATTAAGATGTTTTTCAAACTCAGTAAATGTCAGTGGACGGTTATCTAGCGCGCTTGGCAACCGAAAACCGTATTCTACAAGGTTTTCCTTGCGGGCACGATCCCCGTTGTACATACCTCTCACCTGCGGAATAGTCATGTGCGACTCATCGATAAGCATCAAAAAATCATCAGGAAAATAGTCGAGCAAGGTGGCTGGTTGTTCGCCCGGTTCGCGGTTGGTCAAATAGCGGCTGTAGTTTTCAATACCCTTAACAAAGCCTGTTTCCTCAAGCATCTCAATATCAAACCGTGTACGTTGTTCAAGTCGTTGCGCCTCAAGTAATTTACCTTCGCTTTTGAACTGATGGAGACGCTGTTCCAGCTCTTGTTCGATTTTGCCCAAAGCCACTTTGAGTTTTTGCTGCGGTGTAACATAGTGGCTGCCTGGAAAAATTTTATACTCGTCCAGATTCGCTAAAATTTCACCAGTTAGGGGCTCGACTTTTGTGATGCGGTCTATTTCATCCCCAAAAAATTCTATCCGATAAGCTAGCTCTTCACCAGCAGGGAAAACGTCCACCACATCACCTCGCACTCGAAACGTACTGCGATGAAAATCTACATCGTTCCGCTGGTACTGGATGTCGGTCAGTTGCCGCAAAAACTTATCACGTATCCGACGCTCACCTCGCTTCACTTCAATAGACAGACCTTCGTAATCTTCTACTGAACCAATACCATAAATACAGCTCACGCTTGCCACAATGATAACGTCCTTGCGGCTTAAGAGCGCATCCGTTGCAGCGTGGCGCAAACGATCAATTTCTTCGTTGATTTGGCTGTCTTTTTCGATATAGGTGTCTGAACGAGCAATGTATGCTTCGGGCTGGTAATAGTCAAAATAACTGACAAAGTAGTGGACAGCATTGTTCGGAAAAAAACTCTTAAACTCATTGTATAACTGAGCAGCTAGAGTTTTATTATGGCTAAGTACAAGCGTGGGCTTTTGAATGTTCTGAATAACATTGGCCATGGTGAACGTCTTACCAGACCCTGTAACACCGAGAAGGGTTTGATCGCGTAAATCTTGCCGAATACCCTTCGTCAACTGTTCAATAGCAGTCGGCTGGTCACCCATCGGCCCAAAGTCAGCAGTGAGATTAAACTTGCTCATCATAGTATTATAGCAATTCACCGTTATATATGCTTTAGCTGATATACTATGCTTATGCCTGAAGACACAAACACCAAACCACCATACGTTCATCCTGTAGTACGACGAGATGAAATGCTCAGAGAACTCCAGCAAGAAACAAGCGAAAGAATTTCCCATATCGAACAAGATTTTGCTAACGGGTTCCAAGCGATACACCGGCATAGTGATACTGTTACATTTTTTGGCTCAGCCCGATTAAAAGAAGATCACCCGTATTACAAAAGAGCCCTCGAAATCAGTCGGATGCTTGCTGAAGAAGGCTACACAGTTATTACCGGTGGTGGCGGTGGCATAATGGAAGCTGGCAATCGTGGTGCATATGAAGCAGGTGGTGAATCGGTAGGATTTAACATCCAGCTTCCCCAAGAACAAACACTCAACCCCTTTACAACTGACTCTCAAACTTTCCGCTATTTCTTTTCTCGTAAAGTAATGCTCGCGTTTGCTGCAGAAGCATATTTGTTTTTCCCTGGAGGGTTCGGTACACTGGACGAGTTTTTTGAAATACTGACCCTCGCCCAAACCAAAAAGATACCGCCAGCACCTATTATTTTGGTAGGGGATCAATTTTGGGGAGCGTTAGATAGGTTTATCAAGGAAGAACTTTTGAGTGGTTTTCATACCATTTCTCCAGGCGATGAAGGGCTCTACACTATAACTGAAGATTTGACCGTTATTAAGCGACTTCTTAACGATCACGAACGACAAGAGACAACCGCTATATTTTCACTGTAGTTAGTTATCGCTATCCACAAATACTGGTTCGGCTTGCAAATCACCCGCGATTGCCTGCTCTACGTTGGCATGGTCAAGATAACGTATCATAAGTTCTTGCCATAGCGTCCGACGAAGCGCTTGCGTAGTACGGTGTTCGTATGGCGCTTGTCTCATATAGTTTTGTGCTACATCGAAAACATTAAGCGAAACTTGTTCGGAATTATGTGTATGAGCCGTATAGGAGGTATCGCGCCAGAAATCAAGTACTGGGTGAATCTTGGCCAGCAAGGACTCAGGATGCAGCCATGTTAAGTCGGTTGCCTGGATATGCGGCTCAAAGATGAGGGGATTATACGACTCTTTAAATCGTGCATAATATTGGTGGACTGCCCGCCACGGCACTACTCTGCCTACCAGTTCTGCTTGGGTAACAGGCTCATTGTCAGCAATAGTTTTTACATATGTACCAAAATCCGGTTTCATTTGCTGGAGCTTCAAAAATGAGTTTGCACTTTGAATCTCGTTAAGGCCTTCAATTATGAGTATAGTGGTTGCAATCACATTGCTATTTTTATTGGATGGCAAGACCACCACTGCGCCCAGTTCTTTAAAAACCGTAATTGGAAACTGTTTTTTTGTGAATTGCGTTATTATAGCATTCCACTTTGCCGCTTTAGGCAAAGATATTTCCGGTTTGCGTAATTCAAAATCACTTGGTTGCAACTTCGTATACTGTTCTAGAAATTTTTTTCGCCAAGAAAGTGACTCATAAAAAAATGCAATTAGATAAACATGGGCTGTTATTTCGTGTTTCAACATAGAGTCCAAAGACCGATACCCTAATTGTTTCATCGCTCGCTTTGGGGGAACTGCTTTTAGGAATCGTTTTGCTACACTGTTTTTTAAAGCAAAAACTGGTTGGCTATCAAGGTTGGCTTCAAGAAATTTTATTATGCCTGCGAGTACGGCTTGAGCCGATGCTGCTTCTGTAAGCCGCAGCACTTCTTTAACTAAAGCCTCATCGTTATGGAACCGCTCTATAAGAGTATAATAAAGCTCCTTGCCAGTAGTGTCGCGCTGATCAAGGTGTAATGCGTGTAGTTTTTGCTGTACACGTTGCAAAATTTCAACTGTTAACCGTACGTCTGTACTTGGTCGGCCAGTTGCCCGCTCCAGTTGCAATATGGTCATCCCAAATCGCGGCTGTTCAGCCCCTAAAAGGTCAGATAGTACCCTCGTCATCGTATACTCAGATTACCACAAGCAGCTTCAGTTTAGAACCCGAATGTGGTATTTATTATCACTGGGCCTTACAAGCTTTCAGCCTTGTACCACTCAGGAGCCTGCTTTAGGTATTGTTCAATCTGCTCTTCAGTTAACAACCCCTCTTGGGCGCCTACATTTTGCACAACGTTCATAGAATTAATTGGCGCCCACTGCAATGCGCCTTCAATAGTATTTCCTTTTATCAAAGCGGCCACAAAGCAGGATGTAAAAGCATCACCGGCACCGGTACGTTCTTTGGGTGGCGCAGGATCGGGGTATGGCGGCATCTTAAAGCGATGTTGACCATCGCTTGCATAGGCACCATCTGGCCCATCAGTTATACAAACTACTTTCGGACCTAATGCGTGCAACTTATCAAACAAATCATGAAGATTGTGGTAGTCGCCGTTGCATACTTCGACAGCTTCCTCACGGTTTAATACCAGCACTTCAGTACGTCTATATAATCGCTGTAAGCGTTCTACTCCTACGTCAATCTGGAAAGTGCCGGGCTGAAATGCTAGCTTCACATCAGGATGTGCCTCGAGCCACTCAGTTAGATCATCATGAAAATCCATGGCGTTTTTACTGATAGAGCTAAAATAAATCCACTTGGGCACTTCCTTATCTTTCAACTGTGGCCAGTGGTACTCATAGTCCTCATGTTTTATGAGTATCGTACGCTCTTCTTTGTACCACAACACATAATGATAATTGCTCTTTTTGTCAGGGTTAATCCGCACAAAACGTGAATCTACGCCTTTTTTATGAAGCGAGGTGATCATGTCACGACCGTGCATATCACCGCCTACATTCGCTACAAGTCCACTCTTAAGTCCTAGCTTAGCAAAGCTGACAGCAGCATTCGGTGAATTGCCTACAGCTTCCAGGATTTCGACATGGTCAAAGGGAATTTTCTGCCCAAAATGCATAGCTAGCCACTTACCTTCTTCATTCTCATAACTAACCGCTTCGTCGTCCAATAATTTTATAAACGCGTCGGTTACAATATCTCCTACGCTCAAGACATCAAACTGTGACATGTCACCCCACCATCTTTATTACTTATGCTTATTGTACCTTGTTGCTATTCTCATGCAAATATTTTTATTAAAATCGTCTTAAACTACTTTACCAGCCGAGTTGAACATGTCGATTTTGCTCTCTACAACTTCTTGCACCGCATCAATCACTGTATCCATAAGCTTAACCACTGCAAACTCGTCTGGATTTTCAGCCAACACTTTCTCTAAGGTTTTGCGATAGGCATACCGCATGTCAGAATTAATATTAATTTTGGTTACACCAATTTTTACAGCGTCAACAAAATAATGTCCAGGTGTACCACTGCCGCCATGTAAACTAATATTACAGTCTATGACGTTACGCACCTGCTGTAGTAGCTCAAGGTCTAATTTCTTTGGTACAGGGTATTTTCCGTGCAAATTTCCAACAGCAGCGGCATAAGTATCAATACCAGTTGCTTCAACAAAAGCCTTTGTACCTTCCGGCGTGCTAAAAGTTTTTTTGATAGTTTCATAATCAAAGGCTTCATCATGAACGTTTGAGCTGCCCCCGAAATAGTGCGGCTCACTCTCTACAAGCGCACCTGTCAATTTTGCATATTCCACCACTTGTTTGGTTGCGGCAACAATTTCTTCGTCTGTGGCATCGTGGTTTGCTTGGCTGACATCGATATGGATAAACTCAAACCCAGCTTCAATACCCGCTTTGGCATCAGCAACGCTTGGGCTATGGTCAAGGTTTATAAATATTTGTACCCCGAACTCAGCTCTATAATTATCAACCATGTCTCGTACGTTATGAGCACCCAGAGCATCAACTTCGCCCTTACTAACTTCTACTAGCACCGGAGCTTTTTTATTTGCGGCAGCATGGACTACAGCTTTCAGTGTTTCCTGATTGTCTAAATTAAATGCTCCAAGAGCAAATTTCTCAGCACGTGCACGAGCCATTAAAGCTCGGGCTTCTTCACAGTTTTTTCGCATTTGTTGGAGTGTCAGTGGCATATTTTTCCTTTACTTCTTTTTATCTGCAACTTCATGAGCTGCAAGCATTATGTGGTGGTATGTTAAACCAAAATGCTTTAATAATTCTTCGGGCTTGCCAGATTCACCAAAGCGGTCTTTTATACCGATCCGTCTAAGCGGTGCCGGCATTTCTTCAGCCAGCAATTCAGCAATCGCTCCACCAAGACCACCATTAATTTGGGCTTCCTCGACTGTTACGACAGCGCGCGTTTTTTTTACGCTTTCCAAAATAGTTTTTGCATCTAAAGGCTTAATGGTTGGGCAATGAATTACTTCAGCGTCAATGCCATCTTTGAATAACTTGTCAGCAGCCAAGAGCGCTTGGTAGGTCATAGTGCCGGTGGCAACAATAGTGACATCGGCTCCTCGAGCGTATACATAAGCCTTGCCAATTTGAAAAGGTGTCCTAGTAGTAGTAATTATCGGCGTCGCTTCACGGGCTAAACGGAGATACGCTGGCCTTTTGTCAGCTGCCAATAGTAGAGTGGCTTTCTCGGCTTCTACGCTATCACCAGGTGCGATTACTACCATATTAGGAAGTACGCGCATCAGAGCAATGTCTTCTAGCATTTGATGTGTGGCCCCATCTGGTCCTACGCTCACACCGGCGTGACTACCCACAATTTTGACCGGTTGGTCGTTTAAACAAATCGTGGTACGGATTTGCTCCCAGTTTCGCCCCGGGCTAAACGCCGCGTAACTGCTGACAAACGGAATTTTACCCATTGCGGCCAAGCCGGACCCAACCGTGACTAGATTTTGCTCGGCCACACCGATTTCAACAAACCGTTCCGGAAATGCATCTTTGAATAAACTCATTTGGGTAGAGTCAGTCAAATCAGCACAAGCCGCTACCACATGTTCGTTTTTCTTGCCGGCCTCTAATAAGCCGCGCCCAAAACCTTTGCGAATCGGTTCACTCGCCACATCTTTCTTCAGATAGTCGTTCAAGTGCGTGTCACTCATATTCCACCACCTTTATGGGTTGGGCGAATATTTTGAATAAAAGAGAGTCCAGCGAAGTGCAACCCGAACGTTCTTTGAGCGCACAGTGTGAAACGCTCTCTTTTTTCAAAGTATGAGCAACTATTCATGCTCGCTCCTAATTTTGCCTTGAAGCGTACGTAATTCTTTGAGTGCAATTTTAGCTTGTTCGTGATTTGGCGGAGCACCATGCCAATGAAAGTCGTATTCCATGAAATCTACGCCCTTACCAGGGATAGTGTGCGCTATTATCATAATTGGCTTTTCTACAATTGCCCGTGCCATGGCACAAGCATCAATCACTGCCTCAATATCATTACCGTCAATATCAATAACATGCCAGCCAAAACTTTCCCATTTACCACGAAGGTCTTCTAGCGGCATCACGTGTTCGGTTGGCCCATCAATCTGAATGTTGTTTCTATCAATGATACCGATCACGTTATTAAGTTTTTCTTTACCGGCCAACATTGCAGCTTCCCAAATATTTCCTTCATCTAGCTCGCCGTCGCCCATTACCACATATACCCAACGGTGAAATTGTTTATTCATACGCATTGCCAGCGCCATACCGCAAGCCTGGCTCAAGCCACACCCAAGCGGACCGCTAGTATGTTCTATACCTGGTAATTTGGTGCGCTCGGGGTGTCCTTGTAATCGCGAACCAAGCTGACGCAAAGTCATAAGCTCTTTTCGGTCAAAATAACCGGCGTGAGCCATAGCTGCGTACCGCACTGGTACTGTGTGTCCATTGCTTAATACTAGAATATCTCGCTGATCCCAATCAGGGTTTCGAGGATCGTGCTTCAATATACTAAAATAAAGCGCTGTAAAAATATCCGCTAAGCCCAGCGGTCCTGCAGAGTGCCCGCTTCCAGCATGCTCTAACATACGGATAATATCCTGACGAATACTATTCGCTTTGGTTTCTAGCTCAGGAATACTATAGGAATCAGCCATTTCTGCTTATGATTATAGCAATTCTTTACAATTTTTCAGCAGATTCTAATTATTCCTTTACGGACGCTTAGAGGATAAACAAAATATGTTTAAATTTTATGGTTGGCAGCGTTTAGCCATGAGTAGTTGTTTATCAAAAGTCTATAGTGCTGCTTTCTTGAGGTCGTTATAAGCTTTTGCAGGATTCGATGCTTTCTGAATAAATCCGCCGCTGACTGCTACTTCTACGCCTTGGTCTATAAGGGCTTTTATATTTTGGTCCGTCACCCCGCCATCCCAACTGATCTCAATTCTTTTACTAAGCTTTCTAAGCTGCACGACCTTCTGCAATAAGCCCATATCTACTTCTCCTCCGTAATGTCCAAGATCTCCCGAAAAAATAAGCACATGATCTACTACATCTAAAGCGGGCTTTATAAGCTCCACCGAAGTTTTAGGCAGCAATGCTATGCCAGCTTCAATCCCATGATAGTGCAGCTGCTTTGCTAGAGTCATAAAGTCTCCATCAGCTTCAGCGTGTACAATCACAAGCTGAGGGCTGAGCGCAATAAGTGTATCGACTATCTCTATAGGTCGTCGATGCATTACGTGAATATCCGCCCGCATACCGCCTGGCCACCAAATATCACTCGCCGCTACGGTTTTATTCGGTGCAAATACCCCATCAGCAATATCAATATGAAGACGAGTTGCAAACGGCGTTACACGCTCCACTTGACGCTTATATTCCTCAGGATACGTAGCCAAGATAGCAGGACATATATCTACCATCGTGTACCTTTATGTTAGCTCGTCGAGCTGGGTAATTCGTCGCTTAAATCGAGGTGCATCGGCAAAAGGAGTAGTCAACCACACCTGGGTAATGGTCTTTGCTTTTTCAATTTCCACCATACGCGCCGGTAAACATAGTACGTTACTGTCATCATCATTCCGGGCAGCCTTTGCTCCGCGATTATCCCAACATAAGCTTGCCCGAATACCTTTGAAGCGATTTGCAGCCATACACACGCCTTGGCCGCTGCCACAAATTAAAATGCCTTTTGCGTCTTTGCCACCCGAAGCCAATAATTCGTGAGCAACTCTTCCGGCGGCTAAGGGAAAATCATCAGCAGGGTTTTGCTCCCTATCACCAACATCAATGACTTCATAGCCAGAACGACTTAAATCACTTATAAGAGCTTGCTTTAGCTCAAATCCGTTATGATCTGCGTCTATATAAACTTTCATTCGCACCCACCAGCATATATTATTTTTTATGAAGAAAACGCCCTGTATCGGCCACGACTTCTACTAAACGATTACTATAACCCCATTCGTTGTCATACCACACTACAACTTTTGCCAAATTGCCTGCGACAACTTTTGTAAGAAGCAAGTCTACAATACCTGAATGACTATTACCGATATAGTCACCACTTACAAGTGGCTCTTCGCTTACATCTAAAATTCCTTGGTAGAAGGGTTCTTTCACGGCTTTTTTTAGCGTATCGTTGATCTCTTCCGGTGTTACATCGCGTTTAAATAAGATGGTGACATCGCTTAATGAAACTACTGGTGTCGGCACACGCACACTCATACCGTCGAACTTACTTTCAAGCTGTGGTACTGTAAGCGTCACTGCAATAGCTGCTCCTGTAGTAGTGGGTACAATATTCTCAGCGGCATTTCGTCCTTCGCGCAAATCCTTGGCAGGTGCATCCTGTAATGCCTGGCTAGCAGTATAGCTATGTACAGTAGTAAGCATAGCTTTCTCGATACCAAAAGCTTCATCTAAAATTGACATGACTGCCGCGACTGAGTTTGTCGTGCAGCTGGCATTACTGATAACGTTTGTAGCAGTTTCTAATTTGTCCTCATTAGCTCCCAAGACAATAGTATCTGCGTCGGGGCTTTTAGTCGGGCCAGAAATAACGACACGCTTTGCACCAGCTTTTATATGTAGTTCAGCGTCCTCTTTTTTCGTAAACCGCCCGGTAGACTCAATAACTACGTCTACCTCCATATCTTTCCAGGGCAACGCTGCTGGATCTTTTTCAGCCGTAACCTTGATATGTTTGCCATTTACTACAATTTTGCCTTCGGCGGCACTCACGTCGTGCTGATAGGTGCCGTAATTACTATCGTGCTTTAGTAAGTATGCCAAAGTTTTTGTGTCGGTCAGATCGTTAATGGCGACGATCTCTAAATCACTTCGCTCAAATGCTATCTTAAAAGCACTTCGCCCAATTCGGCCAAAGCCATTGATTGCCACCCTAATTTTCATGTATTGCATCTCCTCTTACTATGCTTATGGTCTTATGATGTATTGTAAAAGCATAAACGCTATAACACAAGAAGTTTTATTACCTAGGATTAGCATTCAATTTCTTTGCCTTCAAAAGCAGTCTGCGCAAGCAAATCGTCAAGCGATTTTATTCGATTAAAAAATGGCACCAGGTATCGCATCGTTTGCTCTTTCCCCGAAAGAACGTCCTCTCGTATTTTGGTAAAATCTCTCCACAGGGGTGTTATCTTTTCGCCATCAACATCAAGCTGTTGAGGCAACTCATCAATAATTTCTGTTGCTAAAAATATAGGAATAAACCATTCTGCCTTTATGATTGGTTGGCTCACATCTATTAGTTTCCATTTTTTACAGATCAAACCTGTTTCTTCTCGCAATTCACGTTTAGCCGCCACTTCCCAAGATTTATCTTCTGGGTCAACGCGCCCTCCTGGAAAATGTATTCGTGGTGTGCGACCAGGCTGCTCGTCTTCTACTAATAAAATTTTTGACTGGCGAACCACAATAACTTGAACCGTATCGGGCCGTTTGATCATTTCAAAAGTCTTTACTGATCCGTCAAACATAGTCTGCGGCCACTGATATACGTCAAAGATTCTTCCCTTAAATGCTAACTCAGCGTTAACTGGTATAAGCGCAGTGTTTGGCGGCAAGATTTTTTTCATATTCTACTGATTTTTATAACGTTCAATAGACTCGGTAATAATCTTTTTAGCTTCTTCGGTATTTCCCCAGCCAAGTACTTTGGTACTGCCTGGCTTCTTAAGATCTTTGTAATGCGTGAAGTGGTGCTGAACTTGCTGCTTCCAGCGTTCGCCTAAATCATCAAGTGAGTGGATGCTATCACCAGTGTGCCGGTCATCAGCTGGCACAACAACCACTTTGTGGTCCATTTCGCCGTCGTCTTCAAAATTCATAACGCCAATAATTTTTGCTTCTAGCCATATGCCCGTTGGAAGCGGTTCGGCACACACTATTAGGGTATCGAGTTCGTCTCCGTCTTCATCGAGTGTCTGAGGAATAAAGCCATAATTTACAGGCTTGGCAAAAATTTGCGGCTCTACCCGATCAAGCATAAAAGCTGCGCGCTTACGATCCCATTCGATCTTGAGAATTGAGCCCTGAGAAATTTCTACCACTGTGTTAACTACACCATTTTGATAATCGCCAGGCGTTAATACTTCGTTAAAATCTGCCATCAATATACTCCTTTTATCTCTGTTTTACTCTGAATTTATTGTACACTATTTATAAGATATGAAAATAATTGCTCACCGAGGAGCGTCCGGCTTAGCTCTTGAAAATACATTGGAGTCTATTAAGATTGCTCTCGAGCTTGATGTAGACGCTATAGAGTTTGATATTCGCAAAACCAAAGACAACAAGCTCGTGCTTCTGCACGATGATAACACTGGGCGAGTTGCTGATGAAGTACTATACGTTCATAGCGCCACACTACATCAACTACAAGAAATTCGGCTTCACAATGGAGAAAAAATTCCTACCTTAGAAGAAGTATTAAAACTAATTGATAGCAAAAAACCTGTAGTTATAGATATTAAGGCCAAAGATATTTATAAAGAGCTTGTTCGCCTATTAAAAAAATACCCGCAAGATACTGTAAGCCTTACAGGCCTAGAACACCAAGAGATGCAAAAAGTTTCCAAACTATTACCCACAATCCCATTTTATGTTCAAGAACATTTTAGCCCCTTCGAGATCATCCAAACCGCTCAACGTCTACGAGCTAAAGGTATCAGCCTTAATAAATGGCTTGTAAATCCTTTGACTTACTACCTAGCCAAACACCATAACCTCGCTGTACGACTATATACCGTTAATCACCCGTTCATGGTGCGTTTCTTGAAAACAATCTACCCCAACATTGAAATTTTCACAAACTACCCTCATAAATATGTACAAAAACGTCGCGTAATAAAGAAACGAAAGGTACAGCAATGAAAGCAATATTTCACGATTTTATTAAGGAAGCAGAAAATATCCGTACGTTTCGATTCAAGCCCGAACACCCGGTAGATTATATCGCCGGTCAATACACTGAGCTATTCTTACCTCACGAGAATGCCGATGATCGAGGTATCAAGCGCTGGTTCACAATATCAAGCGCGCCTTTTGACGAATACCTAACTATAACAACCAAATTTAGTGATCCAAGCAGCACGTTCAAGCAGCAACTATTAAAACTCAAGCCTGGTGATGAAGTAAATCTAGCAGAGCCTATGGGAGATTTTGTATTACCGAAAGATAATGCAATCCCACTTATTTTTGTGGCGGGCGGTATCGGTATTACACCATATCACAGCATGCTTTCTTGGCTCGCTCAAAACAGTGAGCACCGTACTATACGACTTTTATACGCTGTGAACAACGAGGATGAAATTATTTTTCAAGATACTTTCAATAAAGCCGCTGCGCATACAACTTTAGTTGTCAACCACCCATCAGACGAATGGGGCGGTGAGCGCGGGCTTATTACAGCCGACCATATTCTTAAACTTACCGAACCCGATAAAGACACTCTTATTTATATTTCTGGCCCTGAACCTATGGTTGAAACTCTGGAAAAAGACCTTACAAAACTTGGCATACCAAAAACCCGCCTCGTCACTGATTTCTTCCCCAATTACACAAGCTATTAGTTCTGAATAGGGTGTTTGCGGCCTTCGAGGTATTCGCGGATCATGAGAGCAGCTGTTGCCCCTTCACCGCTTGCGCTGGCAATTTGCATAGTAGCGCCCGAACGGATATCGCCAGCCGCAAAAATACCTGGTACAGTTGTTTCTAATCGTTCATTAGTTTTGACAAGCCCAATACCGTCCAACTCAACGCCAGAGCCTTGCAGGAATTTTGAGTTTGGATCCAATCCAACAAAAACAAACACACCATCCGTTTGAAATTCCACAATTTTACCAGTTTGCTTATTCGTACCGATCACCTTTACCACCTTATTATCTTCGCCGATAATTCCATCGGTTGTGGTGTTTAGGTGTACAGTAATTTTATCTTTGTTTTTCTGCAATTCTTTCTGTAGCACGTCACTAGCACGGATCTCACTGCGAACCAGTAAATCAATATGAGTCGCAAATCGTGTTAAAAACAATGCTTCTTGTACTGCCGAATTCCCACCACCCACTACTACTAATTTTTTATCTCGATAAAATGCCCCATCACAAGTAGCACAGTAATGCACGCCACGCGCATAGTATTCCTGCTCACCTGGCACACCAATTTTTTTGTAATCACTGCCCGTAGCTATGAGAACTGTCTTTGCTAGTTTGTCTCCTTCGGTAGTTTCGAGACGTTTATACTCACCCTCGTCTTTGACGGACAAAACCTCTCCAACTTCAATGACTGCACCAAAGCGTTCAGCTTGCTTTTGCAAATTGGTAGCTAGCTCTAATCCAGCGACCCCTTCTGGAAAACCCGGGTAATTATCTACCCAGTCCGTAATGGCCGCCAAACCACCTGGCACGCCTTTTTCAAACAACACTGTACCAATATCTTCTCGGGTAGTATAAATTGCCGCGCTTAAAGCTGCCGGCCCTGCACCAATCATTATCACATCATGCACGGAAGTTTGGGCGTCCTCCGTCATATTAGGCTACCGCTGGCGCCAGTTTCGCAAGGTTGTATCCGATAACAACAGCTTTGCTATCGTCTTCTTTTGTAACTACCGTAATTGGCACTGTCAATGCTCCGCTTAATTGCAAGGCTTCAGCCTGGCGTTCTGGATTTTGGTCAAGGTTAACTTCGTCATAGCTAAGACCTTTTGTCGTAAGGTATTTTTTCACCATCGGACAGTAAGCGCACGTGGTAGTTGTAAAAATAGTGATATTTTTTGGCATAGTTTTACCCTCTGTTAGATTTTTAGTTTGCCTAGTTTTCATTATATATAGCGTATATGTTTAATTCAACACGCTATATATTGTGTTTTTTACTATTGACCAATTTTGACAAGTTCGATATCAAATACCAAGTCAGAGTTAGCTGGAATACCAGGTTGAGCTTGCGAACCGTAAGCTTCACTGGCCGGGATCAACAGTCGGCGCTTACCGCCTACCTGCATACCAGGCACACCATCCTGCCAGCCCTTGATAACACCATTAAGAGGAAAAGCTATCGGCTGTCCAGTATCGTGTGAACTTTGGAAAATTGTGCCGTCGTTAGCAAGCGCACCAGTATAGTGGGCGGTCACAGTATCATTCGGTTTTACAGTATCACCGGTGCCTTTTTTAAGATCAATGATCTGTAATTTATCCACTTTTGCAACAGGTGTGAAATTCTCTAGCTTAGTTCCCTGCAAAGCGCCCTCCTTTGGCTTAGTCTGATCTGCCGTTTGGCTGTCAGCATTGTTAGCCGTATTATCTTTTTTAATGAATTGGTCCCATATCACCATGCCACTCAATCCGAATGAACTGATAAAAAACATGACGATGATCACTAAAATGGTAATACGCGTAGCATCCCATTTGGCTTTGGCTTCTGCCATAAATTTCTATACTCCCTCTTTTTTCTCTATTGTATTATAGCATCTATTTTTTACGACGAATTTTACGTACGAGCACTGAAAATTTAATGCGTAAGTATTCAGCGCCGAGATAGTAGTACGGGAAGACAGTGATCACTAAGAAGGTACTTGAAATAAGTCCGCCGATTAGTACTACCGCCAACCCCTCCCAAAATGGACTTGTCAAAGCAAGCGGCAACAGCGAAAAGACAGCCGTAATGCTGGTAGCGATTAGTGGACGGAACCGTTCTTTTAGGGCAGCCACCGTGGCATCAATTGATCCCATGCCTGCGCGTCTAGCTTGGTTAGCATAGTCGGTAAGCAGAATCGTGTTTTTAATACTCAAGCCAATAAGCGCAAAGAAGCCGAGCATCGCAAAGAAGCTGAACGCATTATCGGTTATGTACAAACCGAGCGTGATACCGAAGAAGCTGAATGGTATTGCCAGGAAAATAAGCAGCGGCTGCAGCAAGGAGCGGAACTGCACTGCTAGCAACGTAAATATTACCAGCAACAAGATTGGGAAAGCCAAAGCGAGAGCTTTGAACGAATCCTGGTTTTCGGATTCTTGTCCTAGGTCGAACGTTATGTCAGAAGCCTTCAGATTATATTCGACTAATTTTTGGTTATTGAATTCTTCTTTTATATCATTTTGAGCCAATGTTACCAGCGTTGTAGTATCAGTGGCATCAAACGTAGCGTTTATTCGAATAACTGGTTTGTTGTCAACTCGCGAATATTGGCCGGGGTTTTCAATGTTTGCTGTTTTGATGACAGCCTTTTCACCACTAGGACGAGTAAGCGTATGGCCTTCCAGGTATTTCACCATGTCCTTGCTTAAGCGCAAAGCATCGGTACGATCCTCGGCATTGACTTGAACCGTAAAGCCAGCCGCAGGTGGCCCTACGTCAACCAGCGCAGCCTCTACTCGGGCTTCAGCTGGATGTTTAGCAAATTCACTCTTAACCTGGTCTACTAGCTGGGGGGCTGTCGGTTCACGCTCGGTATAAGGTGTTAGATCAATATAAAGTATAGCCGACTGAGCGTTGGCCAAGTTGTAATACGATCCTTTAACAACGTTATCTCCTAATAGAGCGCCTATTCGTTTATCTGTTTGATCGGTGATAGTTTCTGCTCGTTGTATTGTGGTGCCTTCGGGAAATGTCAAAGAGACTGAAATTTGATTAGTGTCTTTGCTTGGCGGGAAAATATTGAATGTAACGTAGCGGGAAATCATCCCGCCTGCAAAAATAAAGCCAAGGCCAATGATAACAGCCGTAAGCCCAACGAACACTTCTCTCAAGCGAGAGCGCTTCGCCCAAAGCATAGGCTTCGCAATGAAAATTGCAATTTTTTCTTCAATGCCTGCGGCAATTTCTTTTACATTACCTTCGCCCATTTGCTTTTTACCAAGCAGTAAGAACCGTGCGAATAACGGAATAAAAAGTAGCGCCACAAATAAGCTGATAAGCAAAGCAGAAATAATAGTCACTGGTATGGCACGGATAAAACTACCTAACACACCGCTTACAAACAGTAGCGGCGTGAAACTCAAAGCTGCCGTCAGGGTGGCAGCAACCATTGCCCGGCTGATTTTTCGCGTGGCTTGACGAACCGCTTCGCGCGCCGTTTTATTGCGACGACGGGCTGCATCAAGCGCTTCAGTCATTATGATAGTATCGTCTACAATCAGTGACAGACCGAGAATAAGCCCGAAAAGCGTGATAACATTCAGGCTATACCCTAGTACATAGAGTACTCCTAGCGTCGCAGCGATCACTGTTAGCATTGCAACGACTATCATCACCGACGCACGAAAGGCAATAACTATGGAACCTATGATCAATACTGCCAATAATCCTTCGAGTAATACCCGCTGAAGTTCGTCAATGCTTTCAGTAATCGCCGGTGCCAAACTAGTGCTTATCGTGAGGTCGACATCTTTAAAGCGGTTGTTTTTCTTTACCGCTGCTATCGCTTCGTTAATCTGGTCGTCAAGCTTTAAGACATCAGCGTTTTTAACTCCAGTAACACCAATGATGACCGAACTGTAGAAAGCGGTCTTGTCGTCTCGACGTTCTGCGTAGCGATCAAAAGATCGCTGTATATCCGTGTTTTGTCCGGTTCCCGGATTGGTAACCGTCTCAAACGGACTTTGTACAAAGAAATTCTGGATTTGAGGTTGTTTGTGTTTGTTTAATTCTTTGGCGATATCCTCAGCTTTTCCCGTTAACTCAGGTAATGGCACATTATTTTGTGGTGAAAACACCGAAATGGTAGCATCAATTTTTTGTTTGGCACCACCGGTTACTCCAAATTGCGGCGCGTTGAACTCTATTTTCGCGCCTTTTGGAATTACCCCTGCCTGTTTAGCGGCTTGCTCAAGGTCCCTGCTTGCAGTCTTGGCATTAACGTTCTCTTTATACTGAATAATGGCTGTAAAGAAATTATCTTCGCTACTTGCTTGTACCTTAGTAGCTCCTGGTTGCTTTAAGGCGATTTCAGAGAGTGGTTTTGCAAGCGTACTATCAACTTTTCCCGCATCGTCCACCGCGTATGATCCATTAATTACAACTACAGGAATTTCAACGCTTGGGAAGCCTTCACGCTTTAAAAAAGTCGTGTAGCTTAAAATCCCAAACAATAGAATAGCTACCCATAAAAGGGCAGTTAGTCGTGGTCTCTTGAAAAAGATTAGCGTTAGTTTTGGTAATAATTTATCTTTTGGTTCAGGTATAACACCTTGATTACTGGGTCTTTTCGCCACGTACAACACTCCCCTCTTTAGTTTACGTTTATGGTATCAAAAGAAAGGCGGAGTCACCAAAATATTTTTATAAAATCATCTTCTACAAGCCATAACGACTTACGAATTCTAGAAGATGAGGTAGGTATAAACAGTGTAAGTTTTAGGTGCGGCGGGGAGAGGAGGTCTGCGGGTTTGGGGGATCGGGGGATCCCACAGAGAGTGCCCGGGTGACACTCGAGATACGGATATCGTCCGGGGGGACTGATGGACGATCATCCTGTATCTCCCTCCTCTCCGAAGAGACATTTAGACTATGAGCCTACTGCAGATCACTACGTGATCCCAGATGTCTTGAATGGATACTGCGGCACTACCGGAACTACGAAAGTAGCCAGGAGGCCTGCAAGTCCACACTCGCAGCGCGAGAAGCAGTGCAGCTTGCAGTGAGCGTTCTGACGACGTCCGGTGCAGACAGACGACGTCAAGCGGCGGCGAACACCCAAGTCTCAACAAGCCCGTGGAGGCCGTCGGTGGGCTTGGAGCCTACCTCCTTTGGGGGGAACGATAAAGCAAGTCTCTGATGCATCACATGCGCAAACTAGACTATTTTGATTATACCTACCAAGTACTTACCGTATCTGGGAGTTCTCAACCTCGAGGGGGAGCACTGCTACCAAATAGTGTACGGTAACATATACTATACTACTTATAGAAATAAAGCAACCCTAAAACGCTTTTATTACGTTTTTTTAGGATTGTGTTGAAAAAACACTTCTAAAAGTAATCTATTCCTTCCGCACAAGCCACGATGATACTTCATGGATTCTGAGGAAAGAGGCAGATAATAGTAATGTGTCTGGAGAGGAAGGAGGTCCGTATTATGGTGCGATCGGAGAGACCGCTACGGAAGGCCAAAGCCCAAGATCAGAAAGCCGCAGGTCGGGGGAAACCGCGCTTCCGAGTCTTCCTCCTCCTCTCCAAGAACGTATGATGGACTTGAACCATCTTGCTGGCCGCTTACACAGAGGTAAGCTTCCGATATACGTTCACGTTTAAACATGGTCGGCGAAGGAGAGAGCCCTCAAACTTCGTGTCATCGACACGTCGAAGAGTCATCGCGAGACTGACCGGTCCGTCAGTTAAGCGACAGAGTAGAGGAGCACCCGAGGTCCGAAACCCCGAACTGACCACGAGCATGCATACCCGCTCTCTCCTTCACCGTTTAACGAGACATGGGAGCTAAATATCAGCTCTGACCACTATCTCAAGTGAAGTTTCTTATTATCTGCCTAAAGTACGCGAATTGGAGGTTCTCAACCACAAGGGGAGCACTGCTACCAACACGTAGGATTAATATATTACACTAATTTTGCCAGAAGAGCAACTATACACGTGTTGCGCCCAACCGTTGCTTAGCCTCATCTGCTAGTCCGTTTAGTAACGTGGTTACCTCTTCATCACGCATAGTCTTTTCATAACTAGCCATGGTAATACCAAATGTTACGTGCTTATAAGCTGGATCATTCTCTTTTTGGTAGATATCTTTGCTCGCAACGTTGCATATGACATGGTTAGGCTTATGCTTTGTTAAGTAATCTGAGACAAATCTGAATAACTCAGCATGTAGTAGCTCTGTGGGAACTTTGAGCGTAATGTCTTGCATTACTTTCGGAAAACGCGGCAGCGGCTGATATTGGAACAAAGTCTTGTTATGCAGGAACATGAGCAACGGATCAATTTCAAATCCGGCAACATATTCAGGTAATTTGAGATTTTTTCGCACATTTGCTTTATATTCGCCAACCACACCCCATATCATTCCTTCTTTGTCACGCAACACGGCACTGCGTTCAGGTTCAAAAAGAGCAGCCATCTGCTCAATCCATGGGTTATTGTACAAGTCAGCGTTTTTTAGGGGTTCAAAGCCAACATAATGATCAACATTGAAATTTGCAAGCAGATGGCTTAATGTATGTTTTGCCTTAAAATAAGCTGCACCATGACCAGGATTTTTAGCAGCGTACACAAAACTTAGAGCATTTACTTCTTTTGGTATGTCAGGCTCATAGGGATCCTGTTCGCCAATACTGTGGGCTCTGCCAATTTCAAACAACGCAAATTCACTGTAACCTGCCTTGATATTCGGATGGACTTTTTCTAGTAAACTTGGAGTTAAGCTCAGTCGATAATATTGCAAATCCGGACTCAGGGCGTTATTTATTTGAAATGCCAATTCTATATTTTGGCCTACTTTTTCTAGCAAATTACTATGCACAAAGCTATATGTCAGCACCTCATTAGCACCTGCTCCGCTTAATATATCCCGAATCCTTGTTTTGGTTTCTAGTAAAGCATTGCGTTGCGTTGGTATCATCAGTCTTTGTGGTAGCTTCAACGGCAGCTTATCATAACCGTACAAACGCCCCACTTCCTCAACTATATCTTCCGGAATTTTAATATCCGTCCGCCAAAACGGCACAGTTACTTCAAGTGAAGCTTCTTTACTATCGCCACCTACCTGCGGGAAAATAAACTCTACATTTTTTAATAAATTACTTATTTCTATACCACCAAGATCAAGTCCAAGTCGTGCGTTAATAAAACCTGGAGTGACTGCAATTTTGGCACTAGCGTGTATTTCACCATTTTCGTCACTAACTTCGCTTGCAATTTTACCTCCAGCGAGTTCTGCAATCATTTGCATAGACTTTCCGATAACCCGGTCATTTTGTAATGCATTCTGGCCTTTATTGAATCGAGTTACTGCATCAGTAAATAAACCATGCGCCATGCTGGTGCGACGGATTGAATACATATCAAAGTTAGCACATTCCAAAATGATATTCTTGGTATTTTCATCTACTTCAGTGTCGGCACCGCCCATTACGCCGCCAAGCCCAATTGCTCGAGTAGCACTGGCAATCATGATTGCGTCATCACGTGGCTGAATTTCTTTATCGTTTAGTAGTGTTAGTTTTTCGCCGCTCTTAGGTTTACGTACTACCAGTATGGCCTTGTCGCCACTGTCTATAGCCTTCACTTTATCGTAATCGTAGGCGTGCAACGGCTGAGCCGTGAGCATCATCATATAGTTCGTAACATCTACTACGTTGTTTATTGGGCGGATACCAACGCGCGAAAGATACGATTGCAGCCACAGCGGACTTGGCTTGATTTCTATGCCGCTCATAGCCACTGTCATAAAACGTGGCACCAGTTCAGGAATTTCGTTGCGTACCTCAAGCGGCAATAGTTCGCCAGCCTGTTCTGCTGTATTTTTTGGTGACTGTAAATACCAATCTGGCGAGATAAATTTCTGACCCAAAATACCGGCGATTTCCCGTGCCACGCCTAATTGACCGAAACAATCTGGCCGGTGGGTAAACATCTTGTTTTCTATATCAATGATGTAGTCATCCAGACCGTACACTGCGGCAAATGGCGTACCTGGCGCTACATCTTCGTCAACTTCTAAAATGCCATCATGGTCTTCGTTGATTACCAGTTCTTTACCGCTGGCAAGCATACCATTGCTTACCACGCCTCGTAATTCCCGGGCTTCCAGCGTGAACGGATCGCTCGTATCGTAGGTACTCGGCACAACTACATTTGGCGGAATCCAAGCTACCAGCAAACCTTCACGCACATTTGGTGCGCCGCAGACCACTTGTATATGCCCGTTTTCATCCCTATTGACATCGGGTGTATTACCGCCGTCGTCAATAGCACATACGTTTAACTTATCGGCGTTAGGGTGCTTCTCGCACGACACCACTTTCGCCACTACAATACCCTTATATTTTGCGCCAATATCGATAACTTCCTCGACTGCGCCAAGCTGAGCACCAATCTTTGTCACCAACTCATCAATAGGCGGCAAATCAATATCGCTATACCATTTAACCCAATTAACGCTTACTTTCATGCTATTGCCTCTTCTAATAATTCAGGAAATTCGTGAGTTTTCATATGTTTATATATAAAGTGGCCGTAACCGTGGAAATTTTGGCATCTAATACTCTTTATATTTTCTTTTAAAATTTTAACTGATGCTTGAATAGACTCTGTGTCATCATCTGAATTAAATATCGTGATACCTTGAGTCTGGCTTGCTATATGGGGATTAAGCTCAAAATTATCAAAGAAATCTGTTTCTCTATAGCGATTGGGGTTGATCCATGGAGCTACAAGCACCACTTTTCCGACTTTAACTTTTGGGTGCTCGTTAAGCCAACGCACTATAAAGCCCCCACCAAAACTATGCCCTATTAATATGGTTTTAGAGGTAACTTTGTAGCGTTCAAACTCTTCGCACCACTCGCTGTAAATTGGATCATACGGTCTCGGCATTTCCGGAGTTTGAGCGAGGATATCCCGTATCAAAAGCTGTTTTTGCAACCAAGGTAGCCAGTGATTGTTGCTTGGAGCCGGAAAGTCGTCTTTGTAATACTCAACTTTGTTAGGACTTCCGTATAAAATTATCGCATTTTTCATACGAATTGCCTCAAGAATTCTAGTTTGCCGCTCTGGAAGTGCCGAATATCTTCGATGCCGTTTTTCATCATCACCATGCGTTCTACGCCCTGACCCCATGCAAACCCGGTGTATATTTCAGGATCAATACCGGCCATTTTGAGTACGTTCGGGTGGATCATCCCGCAACCCAAAAGCTCCAGCCACTTTTGCTCTTCACTATCGTCTTTGCGTAATATACTTGGCCGTTCTACAGCCAGCTCAAAGCTTGGCTCGGTAAACGGAAAATAAAATGGCTGCAATTTTACCTGCAAATCTTCACCAAAGTACTCTTTTAGGTATGTTTTAAGTGTGGCGATCAACATACCAGCATGCACACCCTTGCCCACATAAATGCCTTCGATTTGATGGAAAGTATGTTCATGTGTAGCGTCAAGGTCTTCGTTACGAAATACGCGATCCGGTATAACTACGGCAATTGGCTCACCCTTTTCTAGTTTTTCTTTCTGAGTCTTAAGTACCCTGTGCTGCATAGTGCTGGTGTGCGCCGGCGCTACTAAAGGATGACCGTTTTTATCCTTTTGGACAGTCATAAAGGTGTCGTAATCATCGCGCGCCGGGTGGCCTTCGGGGAAATTGAGCGCAGTGAACATATGATATTCGTCATCAATCTCGCGTGACTCTATTACCTCGAACCCCATCCGGTAAAATATGTCAGCAATGCGCTCTATTTCTATAATGAGCGGATGTTTACTACCATTTTCGGCAGGCAGTAGTGTTGGATGCTTATCAAGTGAGATATTCCTGTCAAAGGGTGCAGTTACATCAATCGGTAACAACTTTTCTGCCTCGGGCTGATGACCATTGACCATAGACTCCAGTTCGCTTTTAAGTTGGTTGATTTCCTGGCCAAAACTGGCCCGCTGGTCATTTGACAGCGTCGGGATCTCAGCATACAAAGCTTTGAGCTCTACTGCTTTTAGGATGTCAGTTTTGACTGTGAGTTCGGTAAACCGTTGCCTTAATGTCTCGGCAGTCTCGGCAATTTTTGGGTTTTGGTAGCTCATATGCCCCTCAGTATATCAGAGGTCACTTTATATGGACATGGATATTTGTGGTAGCTTGTATTGGGGATTTACATTCACTTGTGATATTCGTCACATTTACAAAATCATCCTTTTGCTTATGGATACATAAGCGTTACACTACCATACATAGGGTGGCTAAGAATAAGGGAGGCAAAAGTGGCTACGGGTGATGTATTAGTATTGGGAGCAGATAGAGATAAGTTTAACCAATGCACGCCCCAACCAGCACTTGGTGCACTTGTACTCGTCGAAAGCCTGACACGGTATGCCGACGGCAGGCACGAGCTAAGGCAAACAGTAGGAACAGTTCAAAGTGTTTATGATAACGGCGTGGTAATCGTGCGGCCTCCGGAACGTAAAGCATGGGTTGTTGTGTGTCCCTCTGAAACAGTAAGTGCAATTGGTAGTACTGTTGCACAAATTTTTGAAATTGACCCTGAGATACCACAAGATCCCCCTATTGAGGTAGCGGTAGAATCGCCCGCCGTGCATGAAGAACAGCAAAGTTTGCTCACGGTATAATAAAAGGCATGGCAAATTTTAGTTTCGATGTAGTCAGTGAATATGATAAAGCGGAGATGAATAACGTCTTTGATCAAGTGCAGCGCGAAATTGCTTCACGGTACGATTTTAAAGGAACGCCTGCAAGCATTGAATGGCTTAATGCCGATAAAACCGGCTTAAAAATTATCGGTAATGGCGAATGGCAAATCGAGGCAATTGTGGATATCGTACGAAAAAAATTAGCAGCTCGGGAACAAAGCCAAAAAGTACTTGATACTAGCCATGAAATTACTGAAAATAATCTGCAAGCAGCCCAAGAGATACTGTTTAAACAAGGTTTGGATCAAGAAAAGGCTAAAAAAATAACCAAGCTCATCCGCGATACATACCCGAAAGTCAAAACGCAAATTCAAGGTGACACCGTGCGCATACAAAGTAGTAGTAAAAATGATTTGCAAGCCGTTATACAGTTGTTAAAACAACAAGACTTTGACTTTCCTATACACTTTACTAATTACCGCTAATGGCTATACTTTAGGGCATGGATAAAACCGGTGACTTTTCTACAGATATGCCCCCTCAAACGCCCAAGAAACACAGCCTAAAAGATACAAAGCATTTAGCGCAAACTGCCCAAGAAGTACTTGAACATAATGACGAGGGTTACTACACCGTTCCGGCTCCCCATCTATATCCACATCAATGGCTGTGGGATAGTTGCTTTATCGCTATTGGGATGCGGCATTATGATATTGACCGTGCAAAGCTAGAAATTTTAAGTATCTTACGCGGCCAATGGACAAACGGTATGGTGCCGCACATGATATTCAATGCTGATCCAAAATACCGACGAGACCGCAACATCTGGCGTAGCTGGATTAATCCTCACTCACCTGATGATGCTATAACCAGTGGCATCACCCAGCCACCAGTACTTGCTGAAGCTGTGCAACGTATAGGTAGCTCTATGAAATTAGCAGAACGACGCAGTTGGTACAAAATGGTGTGGCCAGCTTTGCTTGCGTACCACGAATGGCTTTATTACGAACGTGACCCTCATAACGAAGGGCTAACACTACAGATTCATCCATGGGAAACTGGACTAGACAATACTCCTCCATGGATGCATGAACTTCATGAGCACGTCTTGCCGTGGTGGGTTCGCGTATTACGGGCTACAAAAGTTATTGGGTTGGTACGTTTTATTCGTCGAGATACTCGCTTTGTCCCGGTAGATCAGCGGTTTGATAACGTCGAAGCTTTGACACTATTTAGCGTGCAACGACGTCTGCGACGTAAGTCATATGATTCAAACAAGGTGCTAAATCACTCGTTATTTACCGTGGAAGATCTTTCTTTCAATTGTATTCTTATTCGCGCCAATACTATTCTTCAGGAAATTGCTAAAAGTATTCGGGAAGAAATTCCAGCTGAGTTACTAGAACGCTTTAAAAAGAGTGAAAAGGCCCTCGAGGAACTATGGGAACCCTATGCTCAAGAATATTTTTCTCGCAATTTTATTACTCATAAACTACTAAAACAGTCGAGTGTGGCTAGTCTTATGCCGTTGTATGCAGGGTGTATTACTAAAGAGCGGGCTGAATTACTGGTTAAAACTCTCGAAAATGAACATCTCTTTGGTACCCCTTACCCTGTTCCCACTGTACCTATGAGCGCCTCTACGTTTGACGCTGATCGTTACTGGCAAGGGCCAACTTGGGTAAATATGAACTGGATGATTATTGATGGCCTCAGGCGTTATGGCTTCAAAGACCACGCGCAAGCGTTACGCGAAACCACTCTAGAAATGGTAGGAAACGGTGGATTTTATGAATATTTCAATCCACTCACCGGCAAACCGCTTGGTGTGCCCGAATTTAGCTGGACCGCCGCGCTTACACTTGACTTGCTTCATAAAAAATCCTAAACACGGCTTAGGAATCAATCGTCTTGAGTAGGCTTTTCAAGTAAGAGCGGCTTTACTGAGGCGCTAGTCTGCGAAATTTTAACTACATCTTTGTCAACTTTTTTCAGCTCCTTATGAGCATTATTAAAATGATTGACCGTAGTACCCAAACTACCACCGAGCTTCTGCATCAATTGTTCATAGGTAGTAATATGTCGACCAAGCTCTCCTACGCGTAATTGGATTTCTTTAGCTTGTTCTTCAATTTGCAAACTGCGCAATCCCTGTAGAACTGTCTGTAAATACGCCATAAAAGTAGTGGGGCTTACAATAATGACATTTTTGTCACGAAAAGCATATTCAATTAGGTCGCGAGCGCTGGTATTCGTCATACCTACTTTGTTGACGAGTAAATCATAATAAATGGCCTCGCTTGGAATAAACATAAAAGCGTAATCCATTGTTTTTTCTTTGGGTCGAATATATTTTGCGGTTTCATCAATCCGTTTTTTAAGATCTTCCTTAAACAGTTTCGCCAGTGCTTCACGACGCTGTTTATCCGGTTCTTCAACAAGACGATTATAATTTTCCAAACTGAACTTACTATCTACAGGAAGTAGCTTCCCCTTTTCCAGAGCAATAACCGCATCGACCACCTCACCGTCCTTAAATCTGTGCTGCAACTTGAATCGTTCTGGCGGTAATACATTTTCAAGCACTTGGCTTAAGTAATATTCGCCTAATACTCCTCTTTGTTTGGGATTTTGTAGTACATTTTGTAAGGTTTTGAGCTCCCCGGCAACGTCAACTACTCGTTTGTTTGTGTCATCCAGCTTCGTTAGCCTTTCAGTCACTTCACTGATAAGTTTGCTGCTAGCACTAAATTGCTTAGTGATTGATTCACGCATCATTTCCTGATTTTTATCGAGTCGATCAGTGATTTGAGTGTTAAGATGGTCTTTTAAATTGATAATGTCATCACTTAATTTGGTGAGATCTTGTTTGAGCAGTAAAGCTGACTGTGAGTCATCAACCGGCTTTTGTTGACGCACCAAAAGCACCACCAACACGATGCATACAATTAAAAGCCCAATTACCACAAAAAGCATATTCATATTGTAACAGCAGCGTTAGTAACTTTGCTACAATGATGCCATGGTGTATATAGCACAAACAGAAACTGCTCTTGATCGTTTAAGCAACAGTCTTGAAACCACCACTAATCGTATTTTTAATCTTGAATCACTCTCCCTGTTGTTATTGCTGCTGTTTGGAGCATTCTTTCTGGGTCGACTAGTAGCACTTGTACTCAGAAGAATTAATAGTTTCTTGAGTCGGCGGGCAGATAAATCCAGTCACTTGCCTACGGTTGAAAAATATCGGCGGGCAGAAACCATCATAGTAATTTCTATTGCACTAGTTCGGACGTTTTTAGTAGCTCTTGCGCTATATCTATGGTGGGTACTGGAACACCCTGGTCAACAACCTACTGCAATAATCGGTGCAAGCGCACTCTTTGCGGTAATAGCCGGTGGAGTTTTTAGTCCTGTACTGCGTGACCTGGCTTACGGTAGCATGATGATGACCGAACATTGGTTTGGTGTGGGGGATCACGTTAAAATTGAACCTTTTGGTGACATGCAAGGCGTAGTAGAACGTGTGACCTTACGGTCTACTCGCATTCGCGGCATCAACGGCGAAGTTATATGGGTTAACAACCAAAACATCCAAGCAGTACGCGTTACCACCAAGGGCTTACGGACTATTGCAATTGAGCTATTTGTATCCGAC
Organism: Candidatus Saccharimonadota bacterium; assembly: GCA_029288365.1. Taxonomy (GTDB): domain Bacteria; phylum Patescibacteriota; class Saccharimonadia; order Saccharimonadales; family UBA4665; genus CALBGR01. Next base: position 106,432 of record JARIHI010000008.1, on the reverse strand, counting down.
CCAAGAGCCGGTCAAAAGTTAATCGAAGAAACGGATTTACGTTTGCCGACTGGGCCCTTAATGGTAGCGAAACCACTCAGTATTATGTCTGTTAACGAAGTCGGACATGAAGGTCATAGTATGTGGCACGTTACCGCTATCGCCCAAACTGCTCCAGGACGAGAGTGGCTCATTGAAAAATATGCTCTCGAAGTCATGCAAGAACTTGATGGTAAGCGTAAAAGCCCCATTCTCAAAAGCGAACCAATTGCCCGAAGCGCTGATAGCGAGGCAGAGCGCAAGTTTGCGCGGGCTATTAGAAATGCCCGCAAAGTCTCTACAAAACGCAGCATTACCACGCAGCTACAAGAAGCTGCGCGTGAGCATAATCAAAATCGCAAGAAACGAAAAAATTCTTAAATTACACTAGCTAATCTATAAAGCGTGTAATCACAAACATGAACAGTGCACCGAATATAGTGAGCAATAAAGTAATTCGAGAAGCACCCTTGCTGTGTGCTTGAGGCAATATGTCGCTTGCACCAATGTAAAGCATGAATCCTGCGAAAAACCCAAGGTAAATCGCCAATAGTGTATCAGGAAACGCATACAGCAGTGTCAGAAGAGCCCCTAGGATTGGTGCAGCAGCAACAATCGCCAGTACACGTTTTGATTGCTCGCGTGACGTTTTGTGGCTTAGCATTAAATTCACGCCATTAAACCCATCAGCAAACCTGTGGCCAATCACTGCAAGTGCTACTGCGATGCCTGCTGCGTTGTTAACCTGAAATGCCAAACCGATACTTGCACCATCTAAAAAACTATGACCGATAAGAGCCGTAGCGCTTGCATATCCAACGTGAGGATGACGGTGAACAGTATACTCTTTTTCCTGAGACTGATGAATCAGAATGGATTTTTCGATAGTATGAAATAACAAAAATCCAACCACCAATGCTAACATAGGCCACACGATATCGATAATTCCGTCAGATACAAATTCAAAAATCTCAGGAAGCAAATCAAATGCAACCAGCCCGATTAATGCCCCAGCGGTAAAGCCAAGCGTTAAATTGAGATGTTTTCTTTTGTTAAGCGCAAGAAAACCCCCTGCTTCAGCGGCCAGAGCGCTCACAAATGCAAAAAATAAAGCTATCATGCCATGAGCATACGATACGTTTGTGCAGCTTTGCAACTTTGTCGCAATTTGTTATATTATTGAGATGACTACCGCACAAGATCTTTTGGCACACCGGCTAAAAAAACAGGGGTATAGTGTAACTGCCACTCGACTCACTGTATTTAAAGCGCTCGAAAATAATGATCCGCAGAGTATGGATGAAATCATTAAGAAAGTCAGTATCAGCGTTAACAGGGCTAGCGTGTACCGCGTTATTGATCTATTTGAAAAGCTTGGCATTGTACAACGTTTGCAAATTGGGTGGAAATATAAGCTCGAACTCTCGAACGAATTTCAAGAACACCACCACCATGTTATCTGCCTACAATGCGGCAAAATTACCTCGTTCCGTGAGCCCGAAAACCTTGACTATTTACTAAGTAAAATTGCTGAGAGAGAAAGTTTTGTGCTCAAAAATCATCAACTTGAATTACAGGGCATATGTGCTTCCTGCCAGATAAAAACATAGACCCCAGCTGATATCGTTGCCAGGGTCTTCGGAGCATCGCACTCCTACTTACATACTATGTTGTGGTAATGCTAAAGTCTGTGATATTAGCCACATCCACATGATTAAACTTATGCTAGCTTAAATTTTTTACGAACTGAAACAGGCAAAAAGTTCAGGGCGCAGACTACACCAACACCAACTGCAAACCCACCAATTATGTCCAGCGGAAAATGCACGCCTAAATATACTCTTGACCATGCCACCAGAAGCATTATGATTACACCGACTATTCGCCACCGCCACGACACGTACAGCCAAAGCGTTACAATAACCGCAGTTATAGTGGCCATGTGCCCCGACGGAAATCCCATACCATTCTGTGTCGCACGAACCACCGTATCTGCTGGCAGGAGTATTTCCGGCCTCGCACGGCCTACTACATGCTCAACAATAAACACGGTACCGTAAGCAAGTACACCTGGTACTGCTAAACGCCAAGCAACCCAGAAATACTTTTTAAATAGGAAGAGTATGGCAACCATAAACACTACTGTCCACACTGCGTCACTAGCAATACGTCCTATCGTGGTAACAAAATCCGGTGCTTGCCAGCCGTTAATAGTGTCAAAAACAGAGCGCTCCCAGTCACTCACAGTACCTGTGGACGCCACAACCACACATATAGCAAAGATGCTAAGCGCCAAAAGTCCAAATAAACCGAAGAGCCGGCGATTAGGTGGTTGGGCTGTAGGATTTTTTTCTGACAATTTTTGTATGTCGATCATCTCAACTAGTCTAGCATGTTTAACGTGCAACGATTCGCGCTTTTTGGGATTCTGAATAATCAGCTCATGTATTAGTTGTCCAGCTCTCGTAGATACTCGATGGATTTCATTAATTTCGTAAAAACGCAGATATTTAGATGGTCGAAAAAAGTGTTGCAAATTTTTCTTCAGTACCAAAAAATCATATCTACCATACACAACGTCTGTTGGCATTCGAAGCGCTCGTAAGTTCTTCAGTGACTCTTGCTGCATGATGGTATTTCGCAAACTTAATTCAAAAGGCTGCCACGTTCGTTCATCTAGCACAAAACCAGCTACTTTTGATGCCGCTCGGCCCAATATTTTGGCATACCACAGCGTTGCTTTTGGGTGCTCTGCAAAATATCGGAAGGTCGACAGGTATGCTTGGCGCCTGAAGTCCTTAACGTCAAGACGTGGAATCGCACTGTACACTGGCATTTGATATAACACCAGATGTTTGACCCGCCGCGGATACTTAAGAGCAATATGTGCAGCCACTAAACTGCCCATCGAGTGTCCGACCAAAATCACTGGCCTACGAATCCGTAATCGTCTCAGTGTAGCCAGCACTGCTTTCGCATGATCTTCAACTGAATATTGTAACCAGTCGGGTTGTGGTGATTCCCCAAAACCCAGCAAATCAAATACAATCGTCCGATATTGGTTTTCGTCCAGTAAATCAGCGACGGGACGCCAACTTTCACCACTTGACGCAATACCATGCAAAAAAACGACTGGCTGGCCTCTACCCTTATCAATTCGTTTCGCCAGGGTATAGGGGCGACGTAAAACTTTATGCCAATAGTAATCAAGCCAAAGCATAACTTCTTACAATTATACGCTAGGTATTCTCTATGCCTTAGCAGCTTGGCGCGACGAAATAATAGCCGAACCGATCAACCCCATACCAACAAGTCCAGCGACAATTTCCGGCACATGTAAAAAGATTCCTAGCAGTAATACTGTGGCGAGCACAAAAACCGTATAGTGCGCACCATGCTCAAGGTATTTGTACGAATTTAACGTGCCTTTACGCACCATGTATACCGTCAGGGAGCGCACCCATACTGCGCCCACACCCAAACCTAATGCTATGAGCACCACTTCATTCGTAACTGCAAATGCTCCAATAACTCCATCGAATGAGAAGCTCGCATCAAGGATCTCTAGGTAAAGAAAACTTGTAAAAGCAGCCACCCCTGTTTGAGCCATCGCTTTTTTAGCGGCGCTTGTCTGAATCTTTTTTGCTTTCATGTGTTCAAACAACCTAATTAAACCATGCATAGCACTGTAGGTTGCAATACCTATCAAACCAGCTGTAATTGTCTGACCGGGATGATGGTTGAAAGGTAGTAAGGTGAGCATTGTTATGATGACAAGTGCTACTACTGCTGGCATCCAAAAAGTAGCATAGCCCTGCAAGCGTTTCTCCAGTTTTTCAAACCACAAGGTTTGTCGCTGATCGTCTAAAAAAAAGTGTAGCGCAAGCATCAGCAAAAAGGCTCCTCCAAAAGCTGCAATCTGTGGATGTGCTTCGTTCAGTTCTTTTGCGTACTCATCAGGATGATTTAATGCTAAATCAATCACGTCTGTCCAGCTGAGGTGGGCTGTCAACATAACTATGAGTACTGGAAAAATGACTCGCATACCGAAAATTGCAATTATAATGCCTATTGTCAAAAACATATTTTGCCAAAAGCGTGAAAGCCCAGCTAAAATTTTGGCATTAATAATAGCGTTCTCAAAACTAAACGTGATCTCTACGACGATCAAGATAGCTGCAACAATTAACGCTTCTGTGCCAAAACCCACATAAGCGCCTACAAGTGCAGCTATAGTAGCGACTGCTGAGAATGCAAAAATTCTATAAGGTGAATGTGCGTGTAAGTATTTTTTCATCGCTCCGTAGTATAACACCTTTATAGGCTCAAGCTACTCAAGATTATGAATTCGGTCATGATCTAAGCCAAAATGATGAGCTAATTCGTGCCATAATGTGTGTCGAACTGCCTCCTGTAGTTCGGCCAAATTTGATGCGCTTGCTGCTAAAGGATTTTTAAATAAAGTTATTTTATCTGGCAAGACTCCGCTGTAGTTATTATTTCGGCGTGTTAGTGGGATGCCTTCATATAACCCAAATAGCGTCTCGTTTCCTCGCAATTTTAATTTTTTTCGCTGTTCTGGATTAGGTTCGTCGGCAATAACAATACCAACATTTTTTACTTCTTCCATTTGCTTGGCTAGACTATCCATAGCTTGAGCTACAAGCTGCTCAAATTGCGCGTCACTGACTTCAGTCATATATAACAACCAGTATAGCTGATATTGGTTTACTTTTGGCGTTTGCGTTTATTTGGGTCAAGTTCGCGTTTGCGGAGGCGAAGATTTTTGGGCGTAACTTCTAATAATTCGTCATTCTCAATGAAATCCAGACACTCTTCCAGACTAAAAATAGTTGGCGGCGTGAGCTGGACTACGCCATCACTGCTGCTACTCCGCATATTAGTTAGCTGCTTAGCCTTACAGAGATTAATTTCCATATCTTCCTGACGGTTATTCAGCCCGACTATTTGACCGGCATAAACCTTGATGGCTGGGCCGACAAAAATTGTACCGCGGGCTTCAGCATTCTGGATTGAATATGGTGTGGTTATTCCTGCTTCAAAAGCAATCAACACGCCGTTACGGATTTGATCCAACGGTTGGCCAATCGGCTGATGATCAACCACCAAGCTATTCATAACGATTGTCCCCTTGGTAGCTGTCAATAAAATATTGCGAATCCCTAAGAGAGCTCGAGTTGGCAGTTCATAGATTAACTTGGTTACACCCTTGGGGCTAGCAAATTGTTCCTTCAACGTAGCACGGCGTTGACCAAGCTCCATTTGCACCGTACCCACGTGTTCGGCAGGCACCTCTACAATTAACTCTTCTATCGGCTCTAGGATTTGCCCATCCTTTTCAATCGTTACCACCTGGGGGCGGCCAACTTCAAACTCGTATCCCTCGCGACGCATAGTTTCAATGAGCACGCTTAAGTGCAACTCTCCACGCCCGCTGACTAAAAAGCCTATACCGTTATCCTCTACTCGTAGACCGACGTTGGTTTCGAGTTCTTTTTGCAAGCGTTCACCAATTTGGCGGCTGGTATTGAATTCGCCTTCTTGGCCTTTCATAGGGCTCGTGTTTGGGCCGAGGTAAATCTTCAGTGTTGGCGCCTCTACCTCCAAAACTGGCAAAGTTTCAGGATTTGTAGCGTCAGCAATAGTCTCACCAATCTGCGCATCGCCCATGCCCGTTAATTGCACGATGTCACCTGCAATGCCATCTTGTACTTCAAATCTGGCTACACCCTGGCTCATAAATACTTGTTCGACACGTGCTTTGGCTTGACTGCCGTCTTTCTTGCATAGGACTACTTGATCACCTGGCTTTACTCGCCCGCGGCTAATCCGGCCAATGGCATATTTGCCTTTATACGTGTCCCAGGCCAGTGCGGTCACCAACATCTGAAACGGTTTATCCAGCTCTACTTGCGGCGCTGGAATATTAGTCATAATTGCATCAAATATCGTGCTGAGGTCGGCATTTTCTTCGCCATTAGTTGGTGGAGTATCCCATGCTTTGCCTGCTCGCCCGATGGCATAGTAGACCGGATAGTGCAATTGGTCTTCGTGCACTGCTAGTTCTAAAAATAAATCTGCCAATTCGTCTTCGACTTCTTGTATGCGCGCACCGGGTTTATCAATTTTATTAATCACTACAATTGGACGTAGTTCGGCGGCCAGTGCTTTGCCTAATACAAATTTAGTTTGCGGCATAGGGCCCTCTTGAGCATCTACAATCAGCAAGCAGCCATCAGCCATATTAAGTGTACGTTCTACTTCACCGCTAAAATCAGCGTGCCCTGGCGTATCAATAATATTAATACGATAGTCATCGTGCTGCACAGCAGTTATTTTGGCGGTTATGGTGATACCGCGTTCACGTTCTTGGTCGCCGCTGTCCATGATAAGTTCTTGAGCCATTTCGGCCTGGTTTTCGCGGAATGTATTAGACTGTTTTAATAAACCGTCTACAAGCGTAGTTTTGCCATGATCAACGTGGGCAATAATCGCAATATTTCTGATTTTTGTCGGATCTTGGGTAGTATTCATACAATAAAAAAGACGCTCATTTAAAAGCGCCTGGCTTTCTTAGATATAACTATAGCATAAGCAGCGTTTTTCTGCAACCATTACTCTAAAGAAATTGCTGAATTTTAGCCAGTTACTTCATTTTACTTATTTATCTCTGTTAAGATGATTTACATAGTGTCAATAAAATTGTATTATTTATAAATATGATTACGCCTCGTGAGATCATTACCGATACTGATAAGCCTGCTGTTATATACACCCCCGGTCTAGCGCAAGCTCTGCCAGGTTTGCCAGCCGCATTTGCGCGCATGGATACCACGTATGAAGCCGATAAATTAGCCTATGTACGACGTATGCGTCAAGGTGAATTACAGGTTGAACAAGAAAACGCTATGGTGCGAGGCTCTATCATATGCGATGAAGAAACTGCGAAGTCACCCTACAGGCTCATAATATTTTCGGCTTTTGCAGACAATAAGCCTATTACTTCATCAAAACGTATGCATACGTACGTAGAGTCTTCTCGCACTGACGTGATTACGCGTGAGCTTGCCCAGCCAAACTCCTGGAACCAAGCCACAAAATCATTGACTATTCACGACCTATTGAAAGAAATGGGTATCGGTATGCCGGTCATAACCATTTACAGTCCTATCCCGCCCAAAGCATACTCCGCAAGCGAACGTACTGATATTCGTAAAGGCGTTTTATCCCCTGCTGCCCGTACCGCTGAAAATATGCTAGCAGCCAGTGAGCAATACTTGTACCAACAATTCGGTATTCCTCTTGGGCAAGAACTCAATGTTTTCTTCCGTGGCGAATCATTAGGAGACAATGCACTTGGTTCGGCGAGCGTACTCCGTAAAAAAGACGATAAACATCAAGTGATGGGTGTAATTGCCCAGGAGCTCATTATGGGACCGGAGCACCTGGTTGACCTTGCAGCACGATTTACCATACAGCAATACGTAGGCGAACTCTCACGCCTTATACTACCCGGCTGTATCGAGATACCTGAACCTCAATTTGTTCAAGACATACTCAAAAACGGCAAAGATTTTAGCACCTATCTCAGAGTTGTACTGGGCATGACAAAGCTGACACACCTCCTCGGTCTTACTAAACCTCACTGGCTTGCAGAACAAACTGAATATTTAGTAGACCACGGAGTGCCTGTTTTTGTAGGCAACGCTCAAAATAGCAGCATGAGTTATGAAACATGGTCATATTTGCCCGTGGGCCATCCTCTGCTTCACTACATTGTTCTTAAGGGATTAGAAAATCAACGTGTCGGCCACATATCTGACGATCACGTCGCGCTGGGCGCATGTCTTACTGCTTTGGGTATCAGAAAAGCACAGGCTATGATGTAACAATTTGTTCCCACGGCAACTCTTCCTTGCCAAAATGACCATACGCAGCAGTCTGCAAATATATAGGGCGTCGTAAGTCTAAGTGCTCCACAATGTTCTTTACCGAGGGCGCTAGCAACTGCTTTGCAAATTTCTCAATAGCCTGTTGCGATTTTTTGTGTGTGCCAAATGTATCAATAGTGAAATTCACCGGCTCTTTGCCGCCAATATAGTAAGCCAGGGCTACCTCGGCTTCATCGGCAAGGCCTGCCGCCACGATGTTTTTGGCAATATAGCGCGCGGCGTATGCCCCCGAACGATCAACTTTGCTTGGGTCTTTGCCACTAAATGCGCCGCCGCCAACACGTGCAAAACCACCATAGCCATCCACTACTATTTTACGTCCAGTGAGACCAGCGTCGCTGCTTGGCCCTGGTTGGTGCCATACGCCCGTACCATTTACCACAATACTTCGCTCTCCTATTGTAAATCCATAACGCCCTAGTACGGGCGTAATTACTGTTTCATATATGTCTTGGCGCACACGGGCCAGAGAAATTTTTTCACTATGCGGGACTGCTATTGTCACATGCTCAACAGCAACCGGTTTATCGTTTTCATATCGCACAACTACCTGGGTCTTGCCGTCGGGTCTTAGATGAGGCAATATTTTTTGCTCGCGCGCTTCGTCAATTGCACGCGTAAACCCATGTGCAAGCGTAATAGGAAGCGGCAAGTATTCGGGAGTTTCGTTCGTCGCATATCCAAACATTAGTCCCTGATCCCCAGCTCCGTTATCATCCACGCCAACGGAGATCTCTAATGACTGCTGGTGAATATAGTTTTCTATTGGAGACTGTGTGCTAAAACCCCAGTCGGGTTGTATATAGCCAAGCCGGGCTATCTGATCTTTTGCTACCGCTACAAAATCAACTTTAGCTGAGGTATTTACTTCGCCAGCTAATATTACCCTGTTGGCAGCTACCAATGTTTCAATGGCCGTCCGTCCATGTGGGTCTTGAGCAAGTACAGCGTCCACAATTGCATCACTAATTTGGTCGGCAACTTTATCTGGATGACCAGCACAAACCGACTCACTAGCAAAACGTGATACTGTACGCAGCCGCTTTACTACGGATTTAGGGGCCTTTCTTATACGTTGCTGACGTACGCCAGTAGGAACGATTGCCACCTTTTTATTGATAGCTGTGGTTAGATTTGACATAAAAATATCCTTTCTGCCGATACATGCTAGAAAGGATATTTATTCTAAGAGAATTAGATATCTTTCCTGCGCATTGTATTATCTGGCGGGCTAGATGGAGCACCAACACCACACGAAAGTGGCAGGTTGCTGACAGATCAATGAGCTAGTTCTCTCCCTGTCTCTTTATATTTTTAGTTGTTAAGTACTTTTATAGTAACAGGTTATAAGCGTAATCACAATAATTTAGTCAGTAGAAATATCAGCAGCTTCCTGGGCGATAGTTTCTGCGTTGCTATAAGTATTGTGTAATGACTGAATCTGCGGCATAACCACCTTGTTAAAAACATAGGCCGGTGTAAAGGCTAGTAAAAATACAAACGATCCCACAAATATAGCTTTCATTCAAGACAAAATACCATATAGTTTTTAAAAAGAAAATTGGTCATGCTTAGAACAATTGATAATTTCTTGAGTTATATCAATGCTATGATAAAGATATGGGTAAATACGAACTAAAAACTCAGAAAAATAGCGCTGATGTGCAAGCGTTTTTAAGCAGCGTTACTGACATTAGCCGCAAGCAAGATGCTCGAAAAGTTACAGCAATTATGCAAGAAATTACCGGTGAAAAACCAGCTATGTGGGGTGCAAGTATCATCGGGTTTGGAAGCTATACATACAAAAATAGAAGCGGTTTTGAGGGAGAATGGATGCGTATAGGCTTATCACCACGAAAGCAAAATCTAACCCTATATATAATGAACGGGTTTAAAGAATACGATAGCTTACTTCAACAACTCGGCAAACATAAAACCGGTAAATCTTGCCTTTATATTAACAGTCTTGAAGATATAGACCTGGAAGTACTTCGTGAATTGATCACAAAGTCATACAACTCGCCCTCTATAGGTGAAGTACAAAGCTGATTGGTATCAGAAAGTTTTTATTGTATTATCTATAAGAGTTCAATCTATTGGGGATTAGCCAAGTGGTAAGGCAGTGGGTTCTGGTCCCATGATCGGGGTGAAAAATGCCCGTGGTATTTTGCAAGGAAACCTTCCAATGACACCTTGTTGTCAGTCGTGAAGTTTCGGGGTCGCGGGACGTGACTCGAATCCTGTTTAAAAAGTTAGTATACTTAATCTTAAGCCAATAGGGTGTCGCCAAGTGGTAAGGCAACGGGTTCTGGTCCCGTCATTCGGGGGTTCGAATCCCTCCACCCTAGCCAAGATAAGTATAGTAATTCCTCATCCCCAGCTAATATAGGCTTCGGTTAATCGTTTGCATAAAAAACGAAAAAAATAAGTAGAGTTTAACTAGGAGATAAAATGACAAAAGTAGAACCTTTGACCGAGAGGCCAATTCCTGCACTGGAAAGCGAGCAATTAAATTACTTCACACCCGAATCTATGCATGTTGAAGAGTCGGGGAGTTTCGATCCTGCCGCTGCCGCAAAGAAGCTAGAAGAAAAAGAAAGGTCTTTTGTTTTAGGGGCAGACTTTGGCGGGGATAAGGGTACGTCGCTTCTTTTTAAAATAGTTAACGGCAAGCTCATACCCGTGAATGGTTATGATGACAGGGTACAAGGCAATGATGGCAAAGGCTATACTGCGAGCCTAAAGAGGACTGCTCATTATGCCGAAGAACATGATATACCGATGGGTATATCATGGGGTGGCCCTTTGAATGGTACTAAGTTATTGTTTCATCCGAAGGCAAAGCTTTTTATGCAAGAAATGAATGAACAATTCGACGGAGACCTATGTTCTATATCACCTAATATCAAGGTTGTAATTAATGACGGCCCAGCAGGTCTTATGAGTGGCGCTGTTGAGGCCTATGGGCAATTTAAGGCTAAGACTGTACTCTTTATTATTAATGGCGGCGGAATTGGGCTTGCAGTATTAAAAGACGGCGTTATGTACGCAACTGAAGCAGGCCATATTCAAGGAATAGACGCATTAAACACATATGGCCAAACTGCAGCTTGTGGAGTTTACGAGTCTGAATATGTATGTCTTGAGCGATTGGGTGCAAATAAGGCAGGGATAGAGGCGCAATGGGAAGCAGCAACTGGAAGCTATATGCGGGCAAAGGATATTGAAGATAGATATAAAGAAGGTGATACATTCGCTGGTGATCTTTATGATCACTCGGCCTTAGTGATTGCTCACATTCTACAAGGCACAGCACTAAGCCTTGATATTGATCTTACCAGTAGCGAAACCGCGATTGTAGCTCATGGAGGAGCTTTTAAGTTTCCAGATTATGGGAATCGGGTTATCCAGATACTTGAAAAAGCCAACGATGGAACAATTCAATTCATTATGACTAAGGATTACTCGCACCAAGAATCAAATGCCTGCTTAGATGGCGCTGCATTGGCAGCCCTTGTTACGTAGGTATAATTGCGAAGCATGTAAACCAGGATCAGTCAGACGGAACTTAATTATTAGACCCAACTCAGAGAGGTCTTCAGAAGTTTTTTTATTTGCTATGATTACATATATGCAAATCATAGTTATCCGCCATGCCCAAACTGAATACAATAAGAAAGAACTTATCAACGGCAATCTAGATGATGATCATTTGTCGGCTGAAGGACTAGCTCAAATACCAGTAATAATTGATGGTTTAGCTCCTTATACGTTCGACGCTTTATATACTTCACCGATGTATCGCTCAATACAAACCGCAGAGCCTATAGCCAAGCATTTTAATATAACACTTCGCAAAGACTCACGCTTGATCGAAATAAATCTTGGTAGTTTTCAAGGCCAAAGTTGGGACGCAACGATTCCAGATTTTGGTGTTAATTCATCCAAATTATTAAGTAGTTGTGAGTATGATTTTTCTCCCTACGGCGGCGAGAGTGCCGATGAAACAAGACTTAGAGTACAAAACTTTATCGACGATTTGAAAAAAGATCAGCAACAAAAGCCCCTCATCGTATGCCATGGGGGCATAATGCGGTGGTTTTACTATCTTTGCACTGGCAGTAAAGCTGGACGTATCCCAAACGCAAGCGTCCATATGTTCGAAATTTGATACTATAGCTTAACAGGTTTCTCTACAGCCGTTATTATCTGATTCGCTATTTTTTCTGCTGGCTGAGTCGCGTCAATAATTTTTGCACCTAATAAGTTGTACTTTTATTGAACGTGCTGATTCAGTTGCAGCAAGTGCGCTAATTCGTGTTGAGATTTCCCAAAATCTTTATCAGTACGAATCTTTATACGCTTTACCAGCGACTCATCGTCGACGTACAAACCAAAAACCTTTTCAAAATAACTCCAAACTTCTTTTTCATTAGCAACTGATCTACAAATAAAAATTGTTTTGTCTTGAGCGTTTTGAGCTAACTTACCGACAGATTTTTGATCAATATACCAGTCATGTTCATCAAAGAATTTTGGATCAGTTGTTAGGGTGTGGTCACTTTCTGAAATTCTTTTGCCGCTTGACTTGTTTGCCCAAAACGACAATTTTTCATCAGCGTCGTAAGCTTCGCATCCTCTTCTTCTTAACTCCTTAAGTAGTGTTGTTTTCCCAGTGCCTGCAATTCCAGTTACAAATACTAATCCCATTACTGTTTCTTCCTTAAAATCTTCTCCATTGCTTTCCCTTTGGCCAGCTCATCAATTAGCTTATCTAGATAGCGGATTTCCTGCATAAGTGGCTCTTTGATATCTTCTACCCTAATACCGCAAATCACACCTTTTATCAAAACTCGCGAAGGGTTTGGTGCCGGAGCTTCTGTATAGAAAGTTTCAAAATCTGTTTGATTTTGTAGATGTGTTTCTAGCTCTTCCTGGCTATATCCCGTCAACCAACGAATGATTTCGTCAACTTCTGTTTTGGTGCGGCCTTTTTTCTCGGCCTTAGCGATATAATATGGATAGACCTTTGCGAAGCTTATTCCGTAAACTCGATGTTTCGTCATAACAACTTAACCCCTCTTTGCTCTTGATATGTTCACCTGTACAGCTTCGAGAACAAGCTCTTTTAATGCAACTTTATCAACTATGTCATTTTCGTGAAACTCAATCGCACGATCCGTCCTACTGTTTAGACGTGCATTAAATAGTTTTTTTGGATCCTTTATCCAAACACCTTTGAAGAATACCAACTTTATATCATTTTTGAACGTTTCAGCTATACATATTATTCCATTATGAGACCAGACAGGTAGTCCCTCGGGTCTGGAGCGCATTTTCCATTTTACTTCCTCGATAACCTCGGGGTCTGCCGCCTTGATTACAGCCCGAAGCTGCGATAGTACTCTACCTTTCCAACCACCATACAATTTGATTATGTCATCTATTTGCTCTGAGGCAGGTTTATCTTCCATATAAAATAAATAGTACGCTGTTTAAGTGTTTGATTGCAACATTGTTAATGATGTTGTGATCTCTATCTCCTCTGTATGGGAATTTCTATAGCTAAGCCAGTATTCCGGTTTTGCGATTGGCTATAAACGCGCCAACAAGTACAGCGATTATGCCGTATATAAAATTAAATTCTGACGCGTAGAGTTGGATTATTGCGGTCAAGCCGGCAGCTAGAAATATGGTAGGAAATATCATACCACCGCGATAACCGATTGTTTTTGACCAACTAATGGCGGCTATTTTGACACCTAAGACCCAGAGCAGCCCCCATAAGCCCAAATCAGCGGCCTGGTCTAAAAGTGGAAGGATCGACTTATTGCCGGTAAATTCTACAAGTGGCCCACCTAATAGGTAAAGCGCGATTAAACCGACGCTGGCAACAAAAGCGCGCAGCCACCACATAGTCATCAGTCTGTGCTGGGTAACTTTGCTAAATATTTTATGCAACTTACTCATCACTATAATCGCTCCATAGCCTGCTGCTATGAGAACCCCGGCAAGTAAAATCGTCCGCAAGTTTATACTCCAACTATAATGTGGAAACGAAACGTAACTTTCTGCCTCTACGATTTTGAGAGTGAAATACGAACTGGTAGCTGCAACCAGTGAAGCTAAAATTACTAACGGCATAAGCCGGGTTTTGGTTTGTTTTCTAATAAGCGCTACAGAAAGCATGCCAACAACAACCGAATGGAAAAAGGCAGTAAATAACGCAACCATAGCCATTCCTGCCAGAAACGAGACCGCAAAAGTACTCTTAGTAAATAGTCTATGTCCGATATAACTACCTAAGACCATTGACGCCGGCACTAGTATAGCTTCCGGCCCTAATGCAGCTCCGGCCACTAACGAACAGAACCCGATAAGCAAAACTTTTACGAAATTAGCCACACTGGGCTTCGGCATTTTACCCAGTGCGTGTGACCCTGACTCACCCGCTGGGTCCAAATAATGCGTCAAACTGAAAAATATATATGTCAGTATGAAAATAAGCGGGATAACAAGCCAACGGTTAGTATCGGTATCAAGCCAATCGTACCAAATAAGTTGTATGGCATGAGCTACTGCAGCTTCAAACACATAATAGGTTAGTGCTACGCCTACACCAACCGTCACTATAGCTCCAAATAAAGCTACTCGCTTCATAGCTTTAGTATAAAGCAACGCTGCAAGTCTCGCTAAATACCTGTTTTCCTTAGTTCATTCCGCTTATGCATGCAATGTTTGCCCAGGCGAGCTATTATATAAAGGCGTTAAGAGCATCACGTAAGCGGAGCGGTCTATATGGCAAACTCCACCGATCTACTCTTATTTCCGTTGAAGTTCACTTTCATTGGCACTCTTATTGCCGCTGACGTGTTCCTCTCTATTCTCTTGTTGCACTCTTTGCAAATACTAGATGCCCCATTGTATGCCAATAGCATACATTCTGATACAAAAAACAAGGCCCGGGCAAACAAATCTTTGTCCAAAGATGCTCAGCATACCGCGCTTGCTATGAGTGCGGCTATCGAAAATACGGCTACGAGCATTGGTAAGGCTGCAAGTTCTGTAGCGCAAACCATTGAACACACTACAACTACCATAACTAAGGGAGTAGTGGCGACCATCACAAATCCAATAACCATTATTCAACCAGAGCCTTCTCATGCATTGCCCCAGATAAAAACAATAGCAGTATCTGCACCAATAGCAGGCGCACCTTCATCGCCTACTCAAAGTATCCAGACCACCTCCTCCACCGCTCCACAAAAGCCCCAACCCTCAACTGCTTCTGTATGGCCGTTACACGGGAGAGTAACTACTCAGTTTGGCGTATATCACGAGCCGTATCAGCCCTGGCATACCGGCATAGACATATCCAGTTCTCTGCCCGTTGGACGTGCTACTATCACGCCATTTCGACAAGGCGTAGTCAAGAGCGTGATATGGTCCCATTATCAGCTTGGTAATCATATTATCATTGATCATGGCGGAGGGCTTACTTCATATTATTGCCACCTTTCGTCTATTACGGTACGTCAAGGCCAGACCGTAAAACCCGGCGACTTACTCGGCTATGAAGGCAGTACAGGCGCCTCAACTGGACCACATCTTCATTTTGAAATACGTCAAAATAACCAGCCTATCAATCCTCACAAATTTATCCCTGGCGCCCCCTAATAACTCCCTAGGGTCGAATGACTAAAGACTATGTCCTGCGACTTATAGGCCAGCCGTTTGACGAGCAGTTTGTAGCCTTTGCAATAGTGCAGCCGCCTCGTCGTTAGTCATGAGGTGTGTTTGTAAATCTTGGTCGTATACGGTGGGCGAGAGTTTTGTTTGTAATAGTTTACCCTTGGAGAAATAGTGAGTTAAAATAATGCCTCTTTCAGTGCCAGGCCACTGTGTTTGTTCAAAATAGAGATTGCCCAACCCATAGTAAATTGGCTTGCCTTTGTAGAGTTCATACGTTTGGGGCTGATGTGCCTGGGTACCAATAACCATATCGGCACCTAAATCAGTAATTTTTCGAAATACCTCTGCTTGATCGGTTATAGGTTGATCACATTCTGGAAATTCTACATATCCGTTCGGGTACGCAAAACACTCCCAAAACTGCACGTCCACAATCACAAAGCTGGATTGTTGTTTAGCTTTTTTTATATCAGCCTTAATTTTGTCAAAGTCAAAGCTGTTTGCTCCTGCCGTCAATGAGGTTGCAATGGGTCCGCCATTGGGAGAATCGGCATAGTTATAACCCAAGAATGTAATTTTAGAATGTTTTTTATCAGCCACATATGGCTTGGCTGCCTCGGCGGTATTCAGGCCGCCGCCAAAGGTATGCCAGCCGAGACTATGATAAAGCTTAATGGATTCAGTATTGTACTGTTTGCCGCTGTCATTGTTGTGATTACCTGTTAGTTCTACAAGGTCCACTCCACTGGACTTAAGTACGTCAATCATCTGTGGTGGCGCACAAAATACTGCGTTACTATACCCACAATCATCCTTAAACGATACTTCGTTTGACACATGGGTTATGTCAGCATCGGCCAAAAATGTACCGATCTGCTTACTAAAATACGTAGGATCATGGACGGAATTTAATTTCTTCATCATCAGCCGTGTCAACGCCGTTACACCTGTCATGTTTACTTTTAGGGTAGCATTTTTGGTCGGCAAATTGTTGAGCTGTAAACCATCTAAGCGAGCTGCTTGATCACCGCTGAACACAGCCTGTCGAAAGACCGCGCCTTTTTGAAAACTATCAAGGTAATATGCACCCTCAAAAGTAAGCAACTTGACGCTTGGCGACAGTTGGCTAACCGGCACAAAGGCAACTGCCGTGTCTTGTATTTCTGCTAGGGGATCGGCCAGTTTTACAAGGTCTTTATTTTTAAGCTCTAGCAAATTCGCAATCGCTCCGCGAGTCTTTTCATCAATGCTTGACGGAACATAGACAGACATTTGGGCTAGCTCTGATTTGGTGAGCGTTTGTCTGGTTGCGTAGACATTTGTAACCGGTACATAGGCATCAAGCACTGATGTGTTTTTATCAGTTTCGAACGCGGTTTTTATACTTGCAGTAACTATTCCGTGCGGAGATTGAGGTTGTTTGTGTATAGCCTCCAGGATGGATTGTTTTTCGGTATTGCTAACACTGTTGTCAAATCGTAGCTGGCTCACTGCCTTTTCTGCAGGCGTGGGCACAAATAGTTTATACACCGCATATCCTGTCGCCAAGAACAAGATCGCCACTACTACAATGCTGAGCCACCGCTTGCTTAACCTGCCTGCCCTCGGCTGGTCTACCCTATATGTCCCCTTCATATCAATATTCTACATGAATTTGTCTATATTGGGACTGTTCTCTTTATGCTTAAAGGCGTTGTTTTTTTAAAATATACGATATTTGCTTTATTTATTTTTTTATTATAATATAAATAAATTATGAGTAGCTCCCGACGCACAGGAACCCCAAGAGGACGAGACCTTGATCGTGATTCAGGAGGAAATACCACAGTATTAGCAGTTGTAGATAGCGGTTTATTACAGAGTCTTTTCGAAAAGGGCATACTTACCGGATCAGAGGGAGCAACATTGGTCGTAGCGGACATAGCAGCAGTACGTGGTATTCAAGGTTTTATTGACAGCAAAAAAACTGAAGTAGAGGCTAGACCGGCACGGCAACAGCACCGTGAAGCAAGCTTTGGTGTAGCTCACGGATTTCTTACCAGCCTAACAGAAGAAGATTACGCCAGAATGAGTCGATACCAACAACAAACTGGCAAACCTTTCCGCCAACATCTTAAAGCAAAGGAGTCTGGCGATATTACCCTATTTCCTTTTGTAGAAGTAGCACCTGGACAAGAACTTGCACTTCGCCATCTGCACGGCAATAACCCCGGAATACAAGACGCTGGCTTCCAACTAGTTGTCAAAGTTGAAGGTATGGGAGAGATTGAGGATGGCAGTCCTTTTCCTGAATTAACTAATGCAGGGGTTGTCTATGCGACTATATCTGATAAGGACGGCAGCTTAATACGGTATGAGGAGGAAATTTTAAATACGAATGCCTTGCTTGCAGAAGCAGCCGACAGAGAAGTCACTGCTAAACTACAACTGGTTACTGAAGGTTTGCGAGAACTTTTAGCTGGTATCGAATAATTTTCCCAAAATAAACTACCATTGACTGCTTATAACAGGTCTAGTACAGTGATAGGTACGCTTAAAAAACAAACATGAAACACGATATAAAAAAGCGTATTCGTATGTACGCCGCACTAATGGCGGGTGTCTTATTTATCTTTGTCACAGCCGTTGTAATAAATAGCAGCGTTCATAATAGCCCTACCCAAACGCAACCTAACCCTATAAGTGGCAGCGGCCCTAAGTCATCACCGCATTCACGATCAGTCTCAAGCTCAAAATCATTGAATAAAGCTGGAAACAAAGATCATTTCGTACCCTCTACGAATTGGAAGGTCGCACCTAAGCAGTTAGCTATCAAACAATCTGTAGCCAGCGAAAAAGAATACCGCATATTGGCAGCGGTTAATGATCCTTTGGCTCAAGGTCGTTGGTATTTCTCGACGGTAAAAGCCCCGGAGGCGTGGAATGTGATTGATACGAGTAAGCATACTGTGGTAGCAGTCATTGATAGCGGCGTTGCCCTCAATCATGAAGATCTCGAAAGCCAATGGGCAGAAAATAGTGGCGAAAATGGCATAACTCAAGCCGGAGATACATGTTGGACGGGTACGTCTGTATCAAAACAGAGTAATAATTGTGATGACGATGGCAATGGTTACGTAGACGACTGGCGAGGTTGGGACTTTTACTATGTAGACAACGACCCGAGCGCCGGCAGCACCGACCCTTACGGTGAAGGTGTATCTCATGGTACGGAAGTATCTGGTCTAGTTGGGGCAGAAACAAACAACGCTTTAGGTGTGGCTTCTATTGGTTACACGAATAAAATTATGCCCTTACAAGTTATGAGTGACGAAGGCGTCGGCTACACTAGTGACCTGGTGGCAGCCGTATATTACGCCGTGGATAATGGTGCCGACGTGATTAATATGAGCTTAGGCAGCGCTAGCGATGATCCTGCACTCAAAGCCGCCTTACAATACGCCTATGATAACAACGTTGTGGTAGTGGCTGCAGCTGGTAATTGCGGCACAATGGTTAACGATGGTATCTGTGATGCGTTACCCGCTGGGTCAATCACCTATCCGGCCCGATATGCGACTGTTATTGCTGTAGGTGCTACCGATCAAAACAATCAACGTGCCTATTTTAGTAGTTATGGTCCTAAATTAGATGTTGTGGCACCAGGTTCTGGTACTATTGCTTCAACCACCTGGACCGCTGCAAATCAAACTCACGCATATGCTACTTCACTGTATGGCACTTCTTTTGCCTCGCCTATTATAGCCAGTATCGCTGGGGCAACGCGTGCCACAAACTCATCTTTGTCTCCCGCTGCCATAAAAAGTATTCTCGTAGCAAATTCACAAAAGGTCAGCACAATGAGCAGCCATATGTATACCGAACAGCTCGGTCACGGCGTGGTAAACACATATAATGCTCTGTCACTGGCTGAACGAGTCAAACAAACTACTAACGATCCCGAGCTACTAATAACAGGTAATCTGCTAGCTGAAAGTATGTATACACCCAATACGACTAGCGGTATCGGCTGCCAAGCCATCACCTCATCATGGTGTAGTATATGGCTACACTCAGAAAATGGTTATGACCGATACTTGCCTTACCAGCAACTTGGCGACGAACGCACTTCCTGGAGCTTGAATACCGATGTATTAGGTGAGAATTATTGGCAAGCACAAGCCATAAGCGGTAATTTTGTATCATCGTCACGTGATATGATTTCCAAGTTGTGATAATAAATTCTCGTATGTTTGCAATCCGTAAAATTATAGTAATATAAGGATATGACAAATCCGCAACTTGCTCACGAAGAGCTTATCGGACTGTACAACGAGATAGATCATTTTTTGCGCCAGCAATACAAACAAGACAAGTACGCTGACCACTCCTTTTTAATTCAAGAACTAGCCTCATCCAACCCCACTATTGCGCGCTATCAGCAAATACTGCGTGCTGTTGCCCAAATTCGCAACAGCATAATACACAATCCTGTTCCTCGAATCGCCCAACCGATAGTCAATCCTCACCCTAATCTTGTGGCTTCCTACCGTACAATCAGAGATGCATTACTCAATCCAGCAACATCGCTAAGCATCGCTGTACCTGCCCCAAAGATATACACTTCAACGCTTGAGGCGAATCTTTTTGAAGTCATGCAAGCAATGCATAAAAATACTTTTACTCACGTTCCAATTATTACTGAAAACAAAATGATTGGTGTCTTTAGCGAGAACGTGCTGCTGAGTTACTTAGTTGATGCTGGAGAAGCAGTAATTACCAATGATATGAAAATGGGTGACTTAAAAAAGTACTTACCATTGTCAGCTCAAAGAGGAGAGTCCTTTGAATTTCTATCCCGAAAATCATCACTCGGAGAAGTTTACAAAATATTCAATGAAGCAATAAAAATAAAGAAACGCATCGGTATGGTATTTATCACCGAACACGGTAAAACCGATGAAAAATTACTCGGAATCATCACTGCCTGGGATCTCGCCAGTCCTGAGCCTGATCTCGAGTATCTGTGATAAAAGTAGATCAAGCGTATGTATTTGCCGCCTTGCAAGTTCTTGCGATAGTACTGTGTTGAGTCTATTTATTTGCTTTTTTCGTTTGTCTGCCCGTTGTCGTGAATTCATAGAAGACTCTGTGGGTTTTGTAATAATAAGTGCAGGAAAATCATCATACGCATCATTAATGATCGGAGACATTGTTGCTAGCGTTTCTCTGTCAGAAGGTGTCATCCAGCGTGAAATAACATCCTTATGAATAGTGGCAACATGTACTGCATGTTGGACGATACGTGAAAATTCAACCACCACCGCATCAAGGACTTTGGCATCCGCTTTCATCTCCGCATAACTTTCCTTATGAGTTCGCCATGGGAAAATAACAATCTTACCACCATACGCTAACTTATCGTACATCTCTAATAGGGCATTTAGGGCAACTTTCCCAAAATCCTCGTCCTTATGCAGCTCCTCATCTTTCTGGAAATGTCCAGGCCAACCATCAAAACAAGTTATGAGTGCTATTGAGTTGCTTGGTAACGGTATGTTATCCAACATATTGAAAACTAAGTGTTGATCAGGATCCTCTAAACTACTGACTGCGTGCGAGTATTGATAAAGTTCTTTGGTTGGCTGTGGCGTATTTGCAATACTACTGAGCGCTGTTTGCCTTCGATCAGCATTATCTGCACTTATGTGTCGTGAAGGTCTATAACGTTTATTACCTACTATTTTGTCTGCTAGCTGCTCAGCTTGCCATAATATATAATCAAAGGCCATTCCTTCTCCTGGTGGCACCTTGTGAGAAGCCTGTTTTTCTAAAGCTCTATCACCTTCATATCGTGGACGTTGTCCGAGTTCTTCTCCTTCTTCCGCCTCTCTTTTTCGTTTATCGTATTTAAGCTGTTCTTCTCGTACTTGTTTACGTAAGGTTATTAATCCCATACTAGCCTCAAAAGCCTGAGGTGAACGAACACGCAAATCCTTAACACGCTCAACATAGGTTGTTTGTTTATCCTTTTTATCAATACGCAGCTTCCAGCCTGTCTCAATATTTTTTACCGCCGGATCTTGAGCGTAGACATAATGTATTGAAGCAAGTTTTTCTAATAACCTTTGTCTGAAACGAAACTTTCCTTCGTCGCTTAATTCAGCTTCATCAGGAGTAATCTGGTATAAGCACTCTGCTACAGCAGTTTCTAGTAACTCCCTTCCGACTTTATCCTTTGCAGCTGCACTATGTATGGACCTTAGATGGCTGTGTTCACCTTTTCTTCTGAGTTCCATAAAACTATCTTCATGGAATAATTCCCTCACAAGTTCGTTAGCTCTTTCTCTGTCACGCAAAAACTCATGAGCCCGCAGTAGTTGAGCGTAGAGCGGTAATGATGAAGCAAGATCAAGCGTGACAATGGGTATATCACCAATGTCCTCATATATACTGCCTATCTCCGCAAGCCATAGGGGCAGTCGTTCTAAAGCATAGCCAGGCTCTGTTATCCTGGCTTTTTCTACTTCGCTCAGTAGATGTGTTATATCAATTTCGCCACAAGGGATCGTTGGTCGAGCAGCTAGTATTCTATCCCTTGTTTCCTCAGGACTGGTAGCCAGCTCTAATTCTGGGGTTGCCATGAAAAATCAAAAATCATTTCTCCCACCAAAATTGATACACTATTAATTTATATATTATACACCTTTACATTATTTTTTGCAAATAAATTACTCCTCCGGAAGAGTCCAGTATCAATAAAGTGCTATTTGTTACTGCTGCTTAGGAGGCGTAATGACATGCAGGTAAGTTTTGAACATAGTTTGCATTGCAGTGCTTGGGCGGAAAGTATAGCCATACGTCGGATCCTTTTTGAGGTTATTCGCTTTTGCTACAGTTTCGAAAGGACTAGTAACGCCCAATGAGGTATACATGGTGCTTGACTCAAACTGGAACCCAAAGCCAGGTCCACCAGTGTCTCCCATGTAACCGCCGTACTGATTCATAGCCTTAGCAATAGTTTTTTCCCAGCCAGCCAAACCAGCAGTGGCGTCAATCTGGGCAGACGTCCGATCTAGCCAGAAACGTGCGCCCATCGGTGGGCGAACCCCGCTACATCCAGCGTCACCCTTAAATGCTGGGTAAACATAATAAGCCCCGCCTCGAGTTGATTTAGCAGCACCATAGCCAAAACTATCGTTTGTAGCACCGCAAGAAATAACGATAAATAAAGCATGGTTTATTTTACCCTGTAGTAGCTCAGGGCCTCGAATAATACCAGCATGAAGACCAAAGTAAGGGGCAGTCGTTCCGCCTACCGTTTTATCAGCATTAGTCATAGCGGACGTCACAATACCAAGCCCATCGTACTTTTGTCGATAACCTATCTCAGCCTTTAGCGTAGTTGCATTAGGGCGTGACGCTCTCCAGAAGTCATATTCCCAACCGTCAGGTTGTACTATAGATATATGGCCATCATCACTTAATGCAGGTTGAGCGTTTGTAGGAATTCGGATCTTCATATTGGTAAGAGAATAAGCCCCCACATCTATTTTTACCTCTGGGTCGGTAGCTTGAGCATAGTAAATCGGATGAGCATAATCTTTGCCTGCAGCTACACCAGTCGAAAGACTTCCGATGCCACCCGACAGCACATTTGTAATGATGTCTTTAGACTGAGGATGCACAACCGGACTCTCAACCAACTTATTAAATGGTGAGTCCTTGGAGTATGGCGGACAATCAGCAGGCAGCCAACCACTTGGATACGAGTTACCTCCTAGTCCATTCCAGCCTGTACCGCTACCCTTACACTCAGCCGAAGTAACGGGCGGCGTGACCGGTGACTGTGTTACCGTTACCGTCTGGGGTTGAGCAGTATAGACAGCTCCGTCGTTACCTTTGCAACTAAGAGTAAACTGGGTGGTTTTGTTAAGCACTATTGGCAACGAATCGCTTTTATTAAGAGCTATACTCCCCCAAGAAGCAGTGCAGGAAGCTACACTTTCGGTACTCCAAAACAGAGTTGTAGACTTTCCTTCTTCAATGGCAAGTGGAGCTGCGCTTAGTGAAACTTTTGGCGATGCCGTTGAGCCATAAAAAGTAAGCATATCTACCCGCATAAGTCGATCACAGCCAGACAAGTCATTTAAATCAGACCCTATGACATTAACTTTGTGCTGACCCTTCGTCAAAGAAATACTGGATTTATTTTTATAAGGGGCGTAGCTCCCTGTCAATTCGGTAGCCGGTATGATCACCTTACCGTCAATCACTACACTAAGTTTAGGCTTGGGAGAAGTCGAACATTTGCCTCTATCATATAGGTCGTAGCGAGCACTAATACTAATCGAGTCAGCCGCATTTGGCAGTGTAACGAGCGAGGTAGCTGTTCCATTTGAACTAAACTTTGCTACGTATCCGGTGGAGGCTTTGTCGCTGATTTTCTTAGCACCCAGCGGCAGCTGCATATTCTCAACCTCTAATCGAGCTACTTCTGTGGAAGCTGCAAAACTTTTCCATAATAAAAATCCGCCAACCACAGCAAAAAGTACAATAAAAATAACTACGCTTTTACGAGAAAAATTTACTTTATTTTTAATAAAATTACCCGTCACAGGAACTGAAGAAGTACTGTTAGACGACTCTGCCATTGATTTATTCCCTCATCTACATATTGATACTTATGCTTAGTCAAGCATAAGTATATTCACAATGCAAGCATAAATGTTATTTGACATTTTGTGCTTCGTGCTATAGTATGCGGTTATCCTTTGGTCGGGTGTGCTGATACTAGCCCTGAGCAAGGATGCTATTTTACAAGCAGAGCAGAAATGTTGAGCAAAGCGTCGGTGGTAACCATATATCACGTAGTATGATTTCGACCGACGCCTTGCTCTATAGAAAGATCATAGAGTTTGCTTCTCAGAAGAGAGAAGAAGAGAATGCTCGGTTACGGTTTTCTTGCGATGTCCGCAGTACTACAGTATTGCATGGTCGCATGCAGTGTTCGGTGTCCCACTACAAGAAGGGAGTTTCGCCTTGAGCGGAACCAAACGACGTGCCACACGGAGACGGCGCATGCTCGCCCTCGTCTTCGGCTTCCTCGCGGCCCAGCTCGTGGCTCTCCTCAGCCTGGCCCCGACGGCAACGGCGACCTCGCAGGGCACCACGACGGCCCAGCCGAAGCGCAGACGGCGCGGAAGGACCCAGCTCGACCCGACGACCGCTCACCAACGAGACGGCACGACGCACGGTCAGAGCGACGGCATCACCAGCCACGACACGCACCCGACGACGGCCCACCGGCGAACCGGACGAACACGAGGCACCCCGCACGGCCAGGGCCACACACGAACGAGCACGCACTGCCAGCACGACGGCACCGACGACGCCATCCGAAGAATCCTCAGCGGCGCCGGCAAGACCGACAACATCGGCAGCGACACCATCCGAGGACCCGCAACACCGGTACTCGCTGCCGCATAGCTAGCCCAACCGCTAGCTAGCCGTTCAAGGCATGGGCCTGGCTGCATGTGCTTTCCAAGCACGACGTACGCAGCCGGGCCCACGCCATGGTGTATTTAATCTTCTTTACACAACTCTTTTTATCTCCTCTCTGCTCTGCACACAACTTCCATTTTTGATATAAGTAATCTTAAGCCAGCCTGGACGTGCTGGTTTTTTTGTGCCTTTCTTTACCTTTAATCACACAGAAAAATGATACGATAGGCACACACCACGTTAAAAAGGAGCTTTTAGCATGAACGATGTTACGCTTAACCCGTATATATTCTTCCAGGGCAATTGCCGGGAAGCTATGGAATTTTATAAAAATATTTTTGGTGGAGAATTGACTATACAAACATACGAGGAAGTACCAGGTGATACTCCGGCAGAGATGAAAGGCAAGATCATGCACGCCGCTCTCATGGGCGGCGAAGTCGATCTTATGGCGAGCGACACTCCACAAGCGAGCGCCAAAGCTGCGAAGGTCAGCTTGTCACTCAACGGATATGAGGCTGATAAACTGACAAATATATTTAACCGTCTTAGCGAAAACGTCGAAGTGCAATATCCTTTAAAAAAGGAATTCTGGGGTGATACATTTGGTAGTGTTACTGATCAGTACGGTGTCGAATGGATGGTCAATATCGGCGTAAAATCTGCCTAAGACATACTGTCATCGACTGCTTTGACGGCGAAATAGCCATGACGCCAAAGGTACGGCAACAATCAATATTCCAATACACCAGGCCGCTGCTAGCCAACCATAATCACCAATTGGGTTGCCAAGTATAAGTGCTCGCACGGCTTCAACGATCTGAGTAATAGGTTGATTTTCTGCAAAGGCTCGAAGTACTGAATTCATGTCTTCAGTTGGCACAAACGCACTACTGGCAAATGTCAGCGGGAAAACAATCACAAACGACATCCATTGCACACCCTCAACGCTTTTTGCAAGTACGCCCATGATTGCCGCCAACCATGAAAAAGCTAGCGTGAACAGCAAAAGAATACCAGCAATAATCAACCAATCGGTCACGCTGGCATGGCTACGAAAACCAATAAGTAATCCTGTTAACAACATAACGATCGTAGAAATACCATTACGAAATACGTCCGAAATCACGTGGCCACTTAAAACAGCAAGGTTATTCATAGGCAGTGAACGAAAACGGTCAATAATACCTTTTTGTAAATCGTTGCATACTGCAATAGCAGTGGTAGTTGAACCAAATGCTACAGTTTGTACAATAATGCCCGCCATCAAAAAGTTAAGGTAACTGACTCCCTCTGGCAAGGCCTTGGATATTGCACCGCCGAATACTGCGGCAAATAATACCAAAAACATAATCGGTTGGAAAAATGTGCCAAGCAGCTGATCAGTGTTACGCAAAATATGGCGGCTACTACGCTTGATCATAATAAAGGCGTCAAGCATTGCCTGAATAGGTTTTGGTCTTTTTTGAAAAACAAGTTCTACGGCCATATTACTGCTCCTCTACTTTTGCGGTTTGTGTTTGCTTGCCAGTGAGTGACAAAAATACGTCATCTAAGGTTGGCTTATGGACCACTATTGATTCAACTGGGATATTTTTATCCGATAATTTTTCTAAGACATCTTTCACATCTTTATTTGTATCATTAATGATTAGCGTTAACGAATGCTCTTTGTCATTAGAGTCAACTATAGCCTTGCTCAGTAGCTCGCAAGCTGCCGTATAATGTTTTTCGGCTTTAAATAACAACTCGAGTCGATCTTTGCCAACTTTACTTTTTAGCTCTTTAGCTGTACCTTCGGCAATAACCTTACCACCATCAATAACAACAATTTGATCAGCTAATTGGTCCGCTTCCTCTAGATATTGAGTAGTTAGCAAAATAGTAGTTCCCCCAGCCATAAGCGATTTGATGATATCCCACATCGCAATACGTGAACGTGGATCAAGGCCAGTGGTTGGCTCGTCTAAGAATATGATCGGTGGCGACGCAATAAGACTAACTGCTAAATCAAGTCGCCGTCGCATACCACCCGAATATGTTTTTGCCGGGCGATCCGCAGCATCGACTAGATCAAATTCTTCCAGTAGCTCTTGGGCACGCGCAGCTGCACTGTTTTTTGTGAGTCTGTACAATTGCCCCATCATTACTAAATTCTCTCGCCCTGTTAGCAGCTCATCAACCGCAGCCGACTGGCCAGTCAGTCCTATAACGCGCCGCACTTTGTCGGCCTCCTGATGTGCGTCGTAGTCTTCAACCTGCACCGAACCACTGTCGTAGGCTAGCAAGGTACTAAGGATACGCACCGTAGTAGTTTTCCCTGCACCATTCGGCCCAAGTAGCGCAAGCATACTCCCGCGCTTAACCGTAAAATTAACACCCTTTAATACTTCATTTTGACCATATGACTTCTTTAGGCCTTTCACTACTATAACGTTGTCGCTTTTCGTCATATTTCTCCTAATTTCAGAAACTTACCGACTTATTTTACTACAAGATCACCAAACAACTTACCTTAAAATAGTGAAATATGCGACTGTTGTGATATCAAAACTTTTTTATGATAAAGAAGTAAACAAGGAGATACATATGGGTGCACTAGACAAATTAGCATCGGTGCTCATGATTATCGGCGGGCTTAACTGGGGTTTGGTAGGATTTTTCGACTACAACCTGGTTAATGAAATCTTTGGTGCTGGCTCAACGTTGTCTCGTATCATATATGCCATCGTTGGTGTCGCGGCACTTTACGCGCTGCTTCGCTTATTTTCATACCGCTCTGTGCCAGAGCACAGTCACAATCCTATGACATAACAGATTTAGCGTTTTTTCGCCAAAACCAGCGTCCAGGGTAAGGGAGTTGTTGCTTCAATGACCGGACCAAAATGCTTTTCTATGTATGCAACGAGGCTTTGTTTTGACCAATGGTTTAAATGTCCCGGCGTATTGCCCAGATCTTTCAGGTAGGCACCACGCACCATGTTGAGCATACGCCAAATTGGTTCACGCGGCACACCAAGTACTAGGTAGCCGTCCTTTTTGATAACTCGACTAATTTCTTCTAAGGCTTTATCGGGGTGATCGAGGTGCTCAAGCACTTCTAGTAAAAATACTACATTGAATGTATCGTTTTTGTGTTGCAGCTCATAGACACTTTCTTGAGTGACTTTCAAACCAGGATTATTTTCTTTGGCAAAAGGTATCTGGTGTTCAACATATTCAGAAGCTTCAAGTATAACGTTTGTAGGCAGCATTTTCGCAAGTCGTTTGGTAGAATAACCCTCTCCACAACCGAGTTCAATCGCACAAAGCTTTTGGTTGCCTGATAAGTTAGCCCGACTGACCAAATGAGCAACAGATCGAAAATAATTATCAAGCAGTTTGCGCCCAATTTTTCCGTTACCTTCTTGGGTATATTTATGACGAAAATCTTCAAGCTCAGGTGTAGCTTGAAGTTGGTTATCATCAACTTTCATTGCTTAGTATCAGCTCCTTTTATTATGTTACTCCGTGCTACTATATCACGTTCGAAGCATACGCGACTTCCAAACAAGTCGATTGTTGACAATTAAGCGACGGCGCGTCAAAATAAGCGTAAGTATAATAATGGGGAACATATGCCTGAGGATATAATTAAACCAAATCAACCATCACCTTCTGATAAACCTGATCAGGAAGAAGAAAATTTGCCTCTCGATACTGAAGAAACGACTCTACCCGAGTCTCCTGACAACACAGCTGACTCCTCTGAAACTAGCCTAAAAGAGCCAGAAGTTACTTCTACTTCCGTTGCTGACCCTCTCGATACTCCCGTCGGAACCCCCTCTTCAGCTCCTCAACCTCAACAACCTGCCTCTCTATCCGGTAGCTCGTCTTCTCAGCCTCAGTTTAACGAACCGCAGAAACATGGTCCAAAATTATGGCTTATTCTTGTTTTAATCGTACTGGTTATAGGGGCTAGCGTGGCAGCTGCCTTGTATATAACTAAATCCAGCGACAAACAAACTGCCACTCCTACGAGTGCTAAAAAGGACATCCAAAACCTACGACTCGCCTTGCCTGACGGTGATATGAGTAAATTTTACCCTTCAGGCAATACTGCCTCGTCAGTACAGCTCAATTCTCAGGTCTTCGAAGGACTTGTTCGATATGACCAACAAACAAAAATCGTACCGCTGCTAGCTACAAAATGGTCAAACCCCGATACAAGTACGTGGGTTTTTAAGTTAAGGGATGACGTAAAATTCCATAACGGCAGTCCGATGACAGCCGAAGACGTAAAGTATAGTATTGATTACGCAGTAGCTCATCAAGAAGACGAAAATACCACCTTATATATTGCCTCTTCTATCAAAGGAGCTGAGGTGACGGGCGATCACGAAGTAAAAATAACCACCAATGGCCCCGACCCTATCCTTCTAAACCGACTTGCGTATCTATACATCATGGACGATCAAACACCTGTTGGAAGTGCCGACGGGGGTACCGGGCCATATACCGTAAAGTCTGGTACGACTCCAAGCGCAAATGACATCGAACTCGTTGCTTGGGACAAATACCATGACGGACACGTATATACCCGTTCATTGAGCATTGATATCGTTCCAGCGGCTAACGATATGATTGCTGGAATAAATAAAAGTACGTTTGATCTTGTAGGAAGCCTTGAAGAAGACGAGATCGCGCGTGTAAAAAATTATGAGAAAATCGAAGGCCAAAACTTTAGTGTTGGATTTATTGGGCTAAATACGCTGAAAGAAGGTTCACCACTCTCGTCAAAAGAAGGACGGCAAGCAGTTGCGTATGCACTCGACATTCCAAAAATACTGAAAGCCGGAGGCCTAACGGGAACGCCAACCAATCAGCTTATACCTCCCAAAATACCCGGCTACAACCCAACAGTAAAAGACAGGTCATACGATCCGGAGAAAGCAAAACAATTACTTGCAAAAATTCCTAATGCGAATATGCCGCTCAAACTTAGCTACGGTGGTGGTGAAGACAACTTAAAACACATGACAGAGATCACGAACGAGTTGAAAGCAGTGGGACTCAACGTTACACTTGATGAACAGCCTGATATTGACTCACTTGTGTCAATGGCATTTGCCGGTGGAACTGATATGTTCTACGTTGTGTATGACAGCCCTACACTTGATGGACAAGATTATTTTAGTTCTATCCTTCAGGGCAATGGCATATACAACAACCAGGAGATCAACAGCAACATTGATAAAAGTGCCGCTACGTTTGAGCCTGCCGAACGATTGAGTTTGCTAAAAACAATATCTAAAGAAGTTTCGGAAGATTTACCTGTCATACCAGTTTATACACCAGTTGACCTATATGCGCTCCGTAAACCATACAATATTCGAATTGACATACCAAGCGCTCAAACCGGTGTATATTTTTGGAAAACCTATCAAAAATAGCTCATGAAACGATGGGGCATACGAACACGGTTCTTGCTACTCCTCGTTAGCCTCTTGGCTACCGTATTTGGTGCCGTTACTTACGTCATTGTTCTACAAAACACCAACACCCTACGAGCAAACTTGGTATCTCAGTCAAAATCATTTGCCGCCTTTGCAACTCGATCAATCGGTGAAAGTTATTTACTTTACAAAGACGGTGGAACTATTCGCATTAAGCAAGAGATTGATCGCTATACCGACCTAAATCCAAATATAAGTCAGGTCGAAATCCTTAATACAGACGGTGAGCTGTTATTTGCCAGTGACGGAAAACACTCTATACCAATAGACAAGTCAGCAGCCGCGGATTTACAGCCATCGTACATATACGACAACAAAAAAAACTTAACCACAATTATTCAGCCGTACATAGAAGAGTTTGGCATTCACCGCTATACGATCATCTACGGCATATCCTATGAAAGTGTCCAGCGTAGTATCCAAACTACAATTGCTTTCATCGTTGTTTTGAGTATAGGCATCTTATTGGTACTTTTGATGGTTTCATATGTGCTAATAGATCGGATGTTTTTACAGCCCCTTGACTATGTAAGTCAAATGGCGCTTTTGATTAGCAAAGGTAACTTGGACCGTCAAATTAGCCTAAAACGCAATGATGAGATTGGTGACCTAGCTCATGCTGTAGATATAATGGCAGACTCTCTTAAGGATGATATTGCCAAACTTCGGGCTGTCGACGAGCTCAAAAACGAATTCCTGATAATCACTTCCCATAACTTACGTACCCCTTTGACGGTAATAAAGGCCTATGTGGAAACGCTGGAAGATATGGAGCAAGACGAAAAGAAAAAAGAGCTTATTGAGCCCATCAAACTCAGTGCGATGCGCTTAGATGGGTTTGCCGAAGATGTGCTAACCATTTCTACATTTGAAGCGGGTAGAAATATCTTGCAACCAGAACCTACCGAGATGCAGCCGATCCTTCAAAAAATCGCTGACGACTTTATGGCGCTCGCCAAGCAAAAGAACCTTGAGTTTACGACAGAACTTACCACAACCGCATGGGTCAACCTAAGTAAACCTCATTTTCGAAGCGCACTTTGGAATATTCTTGATAATGCTCACAAATTTACGGCTGAGCACGGTAAGGTTAGTCTAGCAGTTCACGAAGGTGAAGGCACCATCAACATTGCCGTAAAAGATACAGGAACAGGAATTCCAGCCTCAGAAATGCCGAAATTATTTACCAAGTTCCACCGAGCAAATGACCTTATGGCCTATAACTATGAAGGTACTGGCATCGGTCTTTATATCGCAAAAATTATTATTGAACAGCACGGAGGAGCTATAACCGCCCAAAGCATTGAGGGCAAAGGCAGCACCTTTACGATATCTTTGCCCATAATCACCCGTCCTTCATAATTAAAAGTAATCGCAAGCCTAACCACTTATTGTATAAGCGTCATATTGACAACACTATGACTTAGGTAGACAATAAGCAGTATAAGTAATATGGAGGTGTATCATGGCGGTAAATTCTCAAAAAGAAGTGACTGGCTGGGTAGGATGGGTGTATTTTGCAGGAGCAATGATGTTGCTGCTCGGAGGTTTACAAGCGTTAGCTGGCCTTGTGGCACTCTTTAATGACGATTTTTTCGTCGTAACACAAAGAGGTTTGGTGGCACTTAATTTCACAACATGGGGGTGGATTCACCTTATTTTAGGCATTGTGATCTTTGCCGCAGGTATCGCAGTTATAGCTGGGAACACCTGGGGGCGCATTATAGGTGTATTTTTGGCAGTATTAAGTGCTATTGCAAATCTGGGTTTTATAGCAGCATATCCTCTCTGGTCAATTGTAGGTCTGGTAATTGATGGCCTTGTTATTTATGCACTGACCATGCATGGAGCTGAAGCCAGCGACTAAGCAAAATATACTGTATACTTATACCTGAAACTATGTCCAAGCAAACCAATATGAAGTTGCGTCCTTTAACTATTGCTGTTATTTTTGCACTCCTCTTTGGGGCGTATTTTTTACGAGGCTACTTTTCTCTCATAATGTTAGCTGCAATTGTGGCTTATATTTTTAACCCTCTCTATAAACGACTGGCTCGCAGCCTTAAAAACTCTAATGCTGCCATGTGTACCTTGCTTATTAGTTTTCTAGCTCTCTTGCTGCCCGTTATTTTAGTCATAGTATTATCCGCGATTCAAGTAAAGAATGCCTTGGAATCATTTTCTGCCTCCCATATAGATTTAGGTAAGCTTGGGCAAGACGCACTTGATTGGATTAATATATCTATCTTGTCTCACTTACCCGGTGATCACCAGCTTTCTATGAACGACTTGCAAAATTATATAAGTAAGGGCGCAGAAGCAGTCGCCCATTGGTTTTTAAATACGCTGAGCTCATCTGTAAGCAGCGTAGCTGGGTTCTTCACAGCTATTATTTTATACATCTATATCTTTTTAAACTTTCTCACGCAACAAGACAGACTTATTGATACAGCCAAAAGATTAAATCCTCTCGGTTTTAAAAAAAGCGATGTCTATCTACACCGCATGGGTGCAATGACTGGAGCCATGGTACGAGGCCAATTTATCATTGCTCTCTGCCAAGGACTAACTAGTGCTATTTTTCTTTATGTTGCAGGTCTGCACAGCTTATTCTTCTTTATGCTAATAATACTTACCTTGCTCTCCATTATTCCGCTTGGTGCAGGCATAGTTACAATACCGATAGGCATTGTATTATTGCTCACCGGAGACATTTGGCAAGGTGCCTTGGTTCTTTTGGGACATTTTCTAGTGGTAACAAATATCGATAATGTTTTGCGTCCCCGACTCGTGCCTAAGCACGTACGTCTTAATCCAGCTTTGACGCTTTTGGCAGTTTTCGCCGGTATAGGTATGTTCGGATTCTTGGGGATAATCATAGGTCCTGTAATTATGATTTTAATCACAACCACCGTTGAGATGTACCTTGAAGCTACCGATCCAGTAGCCTGAGTATATCCTTATATGTTGACAAGTTATTGCGTCCGTGTAACTATGATGATATTAGAAGTCAATATGGAGGTGTATCATGGCGGTAAATTCTCAAAAAGAAGTGACTGGCTGGGTAGGATGGGTGTATTTTGCAGGCTTAATGTTGGTAATAATGGGAGTATTCCAAACCATCGCCGGGCTTACGGCTTTGCTCAATAACCAGTTTTACGTGGTTTCAGAAAATTCCCTGGCAGTTTTTAACTTCACCGCATGGGGATGGATCCATTTAATCTTAGGTGTTATTGTGCTATCAGCTGGTAGCGCGATTGTCAGTGGTCATGCTTGGGGTCGCGTGGTAGGAGTAATACTTGCTTCGCTGAGTTTACTGGCCAATTTTTTGTTTGTTACAGCGTACCCTATTTGGTCAATCATAGTTATGGTTATTGATGTGCTGGTGATCTATGCGCTTACTGTCCACGGTGGCGAAGTAAAGTCGTAGTATTTTAACAAAATCTGGTAAAAAACCTCCTAAACTATGTGTGGTGGAGGTTTTTTGCATTTTTATAAGGCATAAAAAATGCTACCATGATCGTAAGGACTCAAAGAAATTACTATGTTAAAAAAATCAAATAACACCTTCTTTTGTTTTTCTCCCCCAGTGATGATAGCTACTTTTATAATTGAGATCTGTCTCCTTATATATACAGTTGTACGTTATCGCTTAAGTTCGGCAACACGTATTGTCACGGGTACCTTGCTCTGTCTATCAATATTCCAACTGGCTGAGTTTAATGTTTGCGAAGGCGCAAACGGATTAAATGAATTTTACTCAAGGCTTGGCTTTATCGCCATTACCCTCTTGCCGCCCCTTGGTATACATCTTGTCCAAACTATCGCACAGAGGGGTTCAAAATATCTCCTATGGTTGGCCTACGCCAGCAGCTTGGTATTCGTTGTAGTATTCGGCTTGCATGATACAGCGTTTCAAGGGCATGTCTGTGGCGGTAACTATGCAGTATTCCAACTTATGAGTAACCTTGGTGGAATATTTTTTGCGTATTACTATTTCTGGATTATACTCGGCATATTACTTTGCTTATATTACAGTACGAGTGCGTCTAAAAAAGCAAGAGAAGCACTTAATCTACAGGTTGTAGGTTACCTAAGTTTTGTTTTACCAACTGGAATTGCCAATGCCCTAAACCCCTCCACTATCCATGCTATTCCAAGTGTAATGTGTGGTTTTGCAGTTATATATGCCTTGATTCTCGCATTTGGCATAACGCCCCGTATACTCCAGCAAAAGTGAACTAGTAAAACAATCTCTCTAAGCCGTACCTTCAAAAGCCCCTTGCGTGTCGTCACGGATTTCACCGACTAACTCCTCGAGTGCGTCCTCAAGCATTGTCACACCAAGCACTTTATTTCGTGAATTGACAACCATCGCCATATGCGTACCTGCTTTTTGCATCTTAGTAAGGGCTACTCGTAGCGTGTCATTGCCGTGCACTTTTACGAGAGGACGGGTCATGTTTCGTGGTAAAATATGCCCTTGCTTCTCATCACTGACCTGCAAGATATCTTTAATGTGAATATATCCTGTTAGCTGGCCATTCTCAATGACCGGAAGTCGCGAAAATCCTGTTTTGGAAACTACTTTCTCAATTTCAGAAACCGTAGCAGCGCTATCTATAGTCACTAATTGCTCAACAGGAACTACTATGTGCTTCACTAGACGGCTATCAAACTGCAAGGTACCTGTTACTAAATGTTCTTTCTCTTCCGTAATAAGCCCCTCTCTATGAGATTCTTCGACAAAACCCGCTACTTCGTCTCGAGTAAATACACTCGTGACTTCGGGTCGTGGTTGTATGCCAGTCCATTGTAAAACTATATTTGCAATTGCGTTCAACGCCAAGACTGGGGGCTTCAATATTCGCACTACCAGTCTAAGAAAAGGGGCCAACGCCAAGGCTGATCGATCCGGCCCAGCAAGAGTAATATTTTTAGGTACCATTTCTCCTAATACTACGTGTAAAAACGTAACTATACTCAGCGCAATTATGAGTGATATCGGATGAAGAGCAGCATGACTTACTCCTAAAACATCTAAGGGATGTTCGAGGAAATATGCGACTGCCGGTTCGCCTAATGCGCCAAGTCCTAAAGAGCATAAAGTGATGCCTAGTTGAGCACCAGCCATCATAATCGAAACATTCTCCATGGCTTTAAGGGTGACTTTAGCTCGCCTAGAACCCTCTAAGGCACGAGGCTCTATTGAGGAGCGTCGGGTTGAAACTAACGCAAATTCAGCAGCTACAAAAAACGCATTCCCTGCGAGTAACAGCAAAGCTAAAAATAATGCCCACATACTATCCATCTACGTCTCCTAGTGGCATAAGTCTAGCTTCGATAGTATCTACTCTATGACCTTCCATGCTTCTTACCTTCAATACAATAGCGTGTTCTTGCCCATCTCTGTCCAGCCCAATAACATACACCATGTCGTCATTTTTTGGTAATTTTTCAAGGCGTTCGGCAATCAGCCCACCCAGCGTTTCAAATTCTTCTTCTTCAGGCAATGCCACTCCTATAAATTGACTGGCCTCATCTGGACGCAGCAAACCAGATAGTAGCCAGCCACCGTCTTTTTGTTTTTGTACTAATGTGTTGCTTTGATCATGCTCATCCTGGACTTCGCCAACAAGCTCTTCTATTAAATCTTCAGTGGTGACAATACCGTCCGTGCCCCCGAACTCATCAATAATGACGGCCATTTGTAAGCCGCCACTTCTGAGAGTCTCCAATAACGGATCGAGTTGTATATTGGATGGAGCGAATATCGGACGTTTCATAATTTTAGAGACCGGAGTTTTTGCACGTTTCTTGCGAGGCATCGTTACAGCATGCTTTACATGGACAATTCCTACAATGTTATCAATATCTTCAGAAAAAACCGGAAAACGCGAAAATCCCGTGTCCTTTGTAAGTTCAACAACTTTGCTGACTGAATCGTCCTTTGTGATACTAATTACACGCGCACGCGGGGTCATAACTTCATCCGCTCGACGTTCACCAAACGCCAAAGATCGTTCTAGCATCAACGCAGTTTCTTCGGGCAATGCTCCTTTGTCAGCTGAACGGCGTACTAACGAAGAGAGTTCTTCGGCTGACCGAGCAGACGCCAATTCTTCTCGAGGCTCAATACCAACAACTTTAAGTACTACATTTGCCGTACCGTTACACAACCATATGGGATACGTCATAAGCCAACTAAAACTTCTTTGAAATTTTTGAATAGTTTTGGCGGTTTGGAGCGGCATGGCAAGTGCAATATTTTTTGGTATTAGCTCACCAAATATCATCGTAGCTGCCGTTGCGAGCAACAACGCTATAGCAACCGAAACACTAAAAACCGCTGCTTCTTTTACGCCAATATCGAGCAGAGGTTGACGCAACAATTCAGCAATAGAAGGACGAGCCAGGTATCCTATTATCAAATTAGTAATAGTGATACCTATTTGTGCTCCTGATAGTTGCGTGGACAAACTCTTTAAAGCTACATTTACTCCGGCAGCTTGTTCGTCGCCCTTTCTGGCTAGTCGCTCAATTTTCGCTCGATCAACGGTAACGAGCGCAAACTCGGCTGCAACAAACAGCCCGCACACTCCTATGAGAGCCACGGCCACAAGCAGAAAAATAATTTCGTTCATTTATTAGTAGTAGTATATCATTTTCGCTTACGCTACTCACCCTTTACTTCCAGCAATATGTTGACATTTTATTCGAGCAAGTGCATGATGAAATCGAAGAGAGTTTGTAAAGAATGAAACTTAGAATTAGACCTACACCTGGAACTACGTGCCCCCAGCGTGAGGTAATTGAAGCTCATGTCGAAGCAGTCAGCGGCCAAGAAGTTCGACATGCGGCAGCTTCAGCAAACCATTCAGTAAATGAAGGCTGCATATCATGTACGGGGTGCCAGTTTGATCAACAGCTGGGTAGGCTGTGTACGGTGGACCTCAGGTCGTCGGAATTCTTAGTTGACGGAGTACCAACACATGACTATCCCAGCCACACACATATACCTCGTTTACGAATAGTTCAACCGAGTGAAACAGGTACCATTTTGCCACCAAATTGGCTTGAGGATATGATCTAGTCTGATCTAAAAGTGAATGAATACGAGGCCTGTTGTAGCACGTTGGGCAACACTATAGCGTCCGTCCCAACTAGCGTTATACTGACTTACGGTAATGGTACCGTTGCCATGTACCGCCTCCACATACATAGCATGTCCATAAGAACCGCGATTACTGATGGCAACGTCACCGACGCGCGGAGTAGAGCTGACGGGTATACCGGCTGCGCGGGCGTTATCATCCCATTCGTTAGCATTACCACGGCCACCCCAGTACGGCATGTATCGTCCGGTGCTAGCTACTTTCCAAGCAGTATATG
Organism: Candidatus Saccharimonadota bacterium; assembly: GCA_029288365.1. Taxonomy (GTDB): domain Bacteria; phylum Patescibacteriota; class Saccharimonadia; order Saccharimonadales; family UBA4665; genus CALBGR01. The sequence goes on along the minus strand of JARIHI010000008.1, from coordinate 68,379 downwards.
ATACACATTGCCGCTTATACATGCCCCAAGGGTCTGACATACTGTTCGGGAATGGCACATTTGCCCATGGGTATCCACCTGAGCCACCAGTTATTACCTTACCTATGTTGTATCGAGCATTTTCAATTGCTTGTTTGCGTTGTAGTTCAGAAATCTGGGAGTTACGACTGCGTATATCTTGTTCTAGCTTATTTTGTTGACTTTGGTTAAGAGCTAGTAATCGAGCATTTTCGGCCTTCTGTTGTTGTACGCGTGCCTGCATAGACTTTTGATCTGCCAGCAATCGTTGCACTGCCTGACGCTGTTCATTCAACTGCTTTTTGAGCGCGTTGATTTTAGCCACCGTTGCAGTAATTTTATCCTGGACGCTATTACGATATTGCGCTCGATCAATGTAGTCTCCCAGACTTTTACTAGATGCTAACATTTCCAGCGTACTCATCTCATTTTCAACGTACATTTGCTTAATATTTTGTCCTAGTACTTCTTTTTCGTAGGCCAATTGTGCTTCTGCTGCAGCAATATCACTTTGTAGTTTTCTATCTTTCGCCTGGGTGTCCCGGATCTGTGCTTCAAGTCTTGCGATTTCGGCCTGCAAATTTGCTATCTTATCCGCAATTGAACCTGCACTAACCTGCAAATCTTGGCGATCTGCCTTTGATTGAGTATTTTTATTCTTTAGTTGGTTAATTTGCGCATCGTATTTAGCTGCGTACACAAATGACGATATGCTGCTAATAGCCACTAGCGCTACAACCGTTATACTAATAAATTGATATTGTTTTTTTGAAAGTTGTGTTCGTATGTTGCCTAAAGTATGTGTAACCCCTACTTTCATGTACCCTCTCTTGTTATTGCTATTTTTGCACGTTTTTATTTTACTTTTTACTACACGCTAAAATTAGCACGTCTTCGTGTTTGTCTGAACCCCTAACCCACGCTCTCGGCGAGTTATCATTTGTCCGTTTACCGGTCTCGGACTAGGTGTTAAGGATGTTGTAAAGAATAAAAGTTATTCCGGTCAGTCTGGACTGTATCAATTATACAGACAATTTTCATGTATGCAAATCGCCTGCAACTTACGTGTGGGCACGCTCATATAAAGCAATGAATTCTTCGGGAGTATACTTTCTGATCATTTCACAAATCAGCCCTAGCGGAAGATCGTTAAGATCTTTAAACCTTATGCAACTTTTACCCATATCGAGTTTTTTACCGGTTTTTTTGTATGCCCGTTTAAATTCAGCTCCTCCTTCACCATAAATACTCATCAAGTAGAGTGATATGTAGTTTTTATGGGAAGCCACAGAAATATATCCTAAAGGCTGGCCGTTATACGTTTTAGGATACCTAGAAAGCGGAATATAGTAAGCTATCATTCCGTATTCCATACCTTCTTGGAATCCTTTTGGCAAATTGTCCAGAATTAACGTTCTGAGTGCACTAATGATTTCACGACGATTTAAAGGGAGGCTTTGTAAATAAATATCTACGGTAGGAACCATCCCGTCCATACCTAGAAGTATAGAAAGACACCTTCTAAAAACCAAGTATTTATATCAAAAATTACTGTGACCTATATCAATGTACCGAAATAGTACCAAAAATGATGCAGAATAAGTCCAGCAATAACCAAATACCAAAGTACAAGAATATCAAGGTGGTGCTTTTGGATAAAACTAATTGATTTTTGCCAGGAAGATGGTACAGTAATGACTTTCGTTTTAAGGTTATATACGAGCACATACCAAAAAGAGGCTATAGATACTATCCATACCGCTATACAGTACGGGCACAGTGCGTTAATACGATATACAGCTTCAAAAAATAGCCAATGGACAAACCCTACTGCAAAGACTAAGCCAAGTTGTACTACAATCCAAAACCATCGCTTAAATGTAGCGCCCGCTAACATTGCTACTCCTATCGTTATGAGCACGGGGAACCCAATCAATCCAATAATCGGATTTGGGAAACCAAAAGCTTCAGCCTGATCAGAGCGCATAACCGAACCACAGCTAATAACCGGATTTATATCACAAGAAACTACATAATCCGGGTCTTTCAGAATCTGAAATTTATCCATCGTGATCACAAACGCACATACAACACCAACTATGCCTGCTACTATGAGTAGCCAGGGCAATACACGTCCAAGTGTCCACGCTTTTGCAGACTTTGCTGCAGCACTTTTTTTAGTCATCTTGCTTTTGATTATACCGACACATGAAATACAGCTCAATAGGCTATAATGATAAAAAGTTAGGATATAGATGTTATGTCATTTTCTGAAAAGCAAAAGCAATTCTCTTTTTCTGTTGCTGCATGTTTGTCCGATAGACCTGGGCGTGCCGGTAGTATCTCTACGCCGCATGGCATAATCAATACCCCAGCTTTTATACCAGTAGGCACGCAAGCAACGCTAAAGGCACTGACCCCTGAGCAACTAGCAGATACTGGCGCTCAAGCAGTCCTTGCCAACGCTTATCATCTTTACTTGCGGCCTGGCCCGGAAATCCTTGATAAAGCTGAAGGTCTCGGGAAGTTTATGCATTGGTCTGGCCCGACTTTCACCGATAGCGGCGGCTTCCAAGTGATGAGCTTAGGGGTGGGATTCAAAAAAGTTATCGACATGAACGGTGATCAGTCAGACAAGCCGCTCACAAAAAAAGAAAAACTGGCCTGGATAGATGATGATGGCGTTACCTTTAAATCTCACCTGGACGGCAGTAAGCACCGGTTCACCGCCGAAAAATCCATGCAAATCCAACACGCCATTGGCGCAGATATTATTTTTGCTTTCGACGAGCTGACAACACTACACCACAACTATCTATATCAGGTTGCGTCATTGGATAAACGTACCCATCCGTGGGCACTACGAAGCCTTGCAGAACATCAACGCCTTACCGAGGAGCGCACAGACAAGCCTTATCAAGCTTTATTTGGAGTCGTACAAGGTGCCCAACACGAAGATTTGCGCCGAAAATCTGCCAAGTTTTTAGCCGAACAAAATTTTGACGGATTTGGACTGGGTGGAGCTCTTACCAAAGAAGGACTCGGTGACATTGTACGCTGGATGTGCGAGGAATTACCTGATAATAAGCCGAGGCACATGCTCGGCATTAGCGAACCGAACGATATATTCGCCTGTATTGAAAATGGTGCTGATACATTCGATTGCGTTAGCCCTGCGCGTGTCGGACGTAACGGTGCTCTATATACCCCACATGGACGTATCAATATCACCAACGCTAAGTACAAAGCGGACTTTTCTTCAATTGATGAAGCCAGCGATTCTTACACTGCCCAGCACTACACTAAGGCTTATCTCCACCACCTATTTAAGGCTAACGAACTTTTAGGCTACACATTGGCAACCATTCATAACGAGCGTTTTATCGTTAAACTTGTCTCAGACATTCGCCAAAGTATTCTGGACGACAGCTACGAGACATTCAAACAATCGTGGCTTGCTAATTACTATTCTTGAAGTTGCGGTGGGCGGCGTAAATTCAGCGCATCCTGCCCTACTCCCAGCCAAAATCCATGAAAATACGTTTCAGGATATTTCCCTGGCAAATCAGGTATGAAGTATGCTCGAGTTTCCGCGCTTGATCCAGCCGCTTCAACTATAGCTCGTCTCATCCTTTCTTTCATAATACGAGCCCTGGAATCATTACTTGGATCACCAGGCAACGGCACGATAAATGAAACGTCAGTATCAGGACTTACTGTACGTAATGCACGGACATCTTGCACCAAGCCTTCACCACGTTGCTGAGCTTGTCGCGCAACGTACCGAGCATTGAGCAATTGCTTAGGAATAAAACTTCGTGCGTTACTCAGATGCGTAGCTGGCAGTCTCGTTGCATCAGGGTGCGTTTCTCTATATCCTTGCTCAAGCCATTCTTTAGATGGTTTTCCATGTTTTGCCCTATCAAATCTATGAGGGTCAGGAGTCATGGCGTCCATATCCTCGTTACCCTTAAACAGTTCTTTTCCGGCTTTTATGGCATTAAGCGCGAAGTTGCCAGTATCTATACCGTGCTGCTTGGGTATAAATAATTCTGGTGGCTTGTTAAGAGAGAGTGCCCGGATAGCATGTCCTTTTTTATGAAGTGCGACAGCCAAAGCAAGCGCAATGCCAATACCGTACGGATCATCTGCCGTGAGATACGCTATATTTCCTCTAGCACGTTTTGTAAGGACTTCGGCTAAGTCGCGAATGAGTTCAACTGGTTCTGGCTCTCCCTCAACATCACGCATGAAACGGCCATGGCTGGAAATATAGGCAATGTCATCTCTGCTTCGAAAGAAGCTTGACCCACCACTCCCTGGAGAGCCATCATACAGCTGTAAGTCGCTCGCCAGCGCAAGATGTCGCAAAGATTGCTCCCAGGCCTGTCCTGGATTAATAGTTAATGCCGAATGGAGGGTCGCAACATGAGCTATACCATGTTCAGTATCTTCCTGGTCTAGGGCAAAGGTATTTTCAAAAGTATGATCACCCCAAGGTGTAATTTCAAGATTACGGCCAAATTGTATAGTTGTGGCTTGGATAGCCTCTATGCTTATACCTGGATAACCGGCTGGCATAACAATTCCGCGCGGGACATCGTGGACCAATCCATTTGGCGCAGCGACTACTGCATCAATTTCCGTTCTTCCTTGCGGGCCGTAATATTCGTCAATGAAGTGTGGTAACGTATTCATGATTCTACTGTAAGTCTCCAGCTACAGATCGCTATGAATTATTTGACATCCGATGGCGCCATTTAGCTATTTCAGCATGGTGGCCACTGAGTAGTACTTTTGGCACTTCTAGGTCTCTAAATTTCTCAGGGCGCGTGTACTGAGGAAATTCAATGGTTGTGTCATCTTTTTGAAATGATTCTATTTCTGTACTAGTTTCACCACCTAATACTCCTGGCAGTAGACGGACTACACTGTCGATAAGGACCATGGTCGGAATTTCGCCCCCTGTAAGCACGTAGTTTCCGATACAGAACTGTTCGTCCACCCACCGAGTTATACGTTCGTCATAACCTTCATACCGGGGACAAATAATAATCATCCCTCTCTTAATTTCTGCTAGTCGTTTAGCGTCAGATTGCTTATACAGTTTACCGCGAGGAGTTGGTAAAAATACTGTAGCCGACGGATCGTTTTCTTTAGCCTTTTCTATTGCCGCAACTAGTGGCTCAATACGCAGCAGCATACCGTCACCTCCGCCATACGGTGTGTCATCTACCTGTTTACGTGGCCCTAGCCCAAAATCACGCAAGTTTATATACTTGTATTCTACAAACCCTTCTTTTTGGGCTTTCCAAAGCATAGAACTACCAAGCACACCGTCAAACATTTCAGGAAATAATGTAATAATCTGGATTTTCATAGCTACATATAAGTTTATCAGTTTCGCTTTCGCCCTTTTAGGGCTCGTCAGCAGAATTACACAATTCTGGAGCGGAAACAACAAGCAGACATCAATACACGAAAGGAAAACACACCAGAAACGGTGGGATCTCAAACATGTATTCATGTCTGCCTGCCGTTCCCGTGTGAGACTAGGAAATCGCCGTCAGTACTGACTGCGTTTCCTAGAGGCGGAAACCCATCATGCCACCGATGGGGCCGCCCATCGCGATCACCTCGATGACGCTCACGCTGCGCGGCGAGTTGGCCTTGGAGGCCGAGATGCCGGTCTCGTTCTCGACGTCGACGCGCTTCTTCGCGATCGCGGTCCTGACGATGTCGGGGAAGACGAGCTCCGCGACGATGAGGTGCAGGAGCTCCTGCGGGACCTTGCGGTTCATGGTGAGCGTGACCTCGAGGGTCACCTTGTTCTCGCCGAGTGAGAACGTCAGCGACAGGGGCTCGGTGGTGAACTCGTCGCACTCGTCGCACTCGTGCGCGACGGCGCAGAGGAAGTGCTTGAGGCTCGCCGGCGAGACGTCGTCGAGGATGGCCTGGAGGGCTTCCTGATCGAGCGCGTCGCCGTCGTAGTCCAGCTTCAGCACGACCTTGCCGTGCGGGTTGACGATCTCCGTCTCCGCGACGATGAGCGTGTCCTGCGTCATGGTAATTCCTCTCTCCTCAGTGGCCACTTATGCCCTAGCATTAGCTAGCGTGTGTTTTCGTATATCACACAAAATGAGGGAAAAACATAGAACCTAGTCCCGTGCTTATTCCTCATTTCGTATGCAATGTGTCTGCTTGTTAAATTGCTTTGGAGATTTATTTAACCTCAACAAAACTATCCTATTTTAACATAATTATTATTATAAATCAATATCTGTTTTTACTCATCGCTGCTCTTTAATCTAAATTTACTTGAGCGTCTGGCTTGTCTGTAAAGAATATTACACAGGAGGGGTAATTTTATGTTATAATTAATCTTTGGGAGGAAATTAATATATGGGAGAATTAGGCCCTCCTAGCTCTCCGGATCACCTTGAGGCTGACCAGCCACCACAACCGCCAGAAGAGCATTTCTTGCCACCACAAACGTTTACCGTAATAGATAGGCGTGGATCACAAGAATCTCAGCGAAAGCCAGGAGAAATTGATCTCGGTATAGTTAGGCAAACCATGCAAGCCATGCGTGCGCCTCACCGAATAAGTAGAACGAGGAGCTAGCAAAAAACCTTGCGCAAAAATACGCAAGGTTTTTTAAGTTACCGACAGCGGATATACAAAAAACCACAAAGGCCTTATGCGTAACGCATAAGGCCTTTTCACATAAAGCTCCCAATCTGATAAATCAAATTGGCTCGCAATGAGCTTTTATAGGTGTTTGTTTTAATTTCCGTCGCAAATCAGTCGACTAGCAACTACTATACATCAAGGTCATCGAGTTCTGCAAGCTCTTGACGTGTTTTCGACGCCATACTTGATTCACTTTCTTGATTTTCTTCACTGTCGTTAGCTGAATCATCATCGTCCGCGGCTTGGCTTTTATCGTTTGTGCTACTTGGTGTGTATTGACCGCCACTTACGTCCACGATCTTTAGGTTATAACGAGCGTCGTTCTTAGTACCCAAAGCCCTAAGCAATGTGCGCAGACTCTGTGCAGTCGCACCACGTTTACCGATAACCCTTCCTAGGTCTTCAGGGTCAACTGTCAGTTCTAGCAAAACACCTTTTTCATCAATACGTCGTTCAATCTGCACTGCGTCGGGGTTACCAACAAGCGACTTAACAATATATTCAACAAACTGCTGGTCAATACTACTGCTCATGTCGTTCCTCCTTACATAACCTTTTTATTATAGCAAAGCAAGCAATGGCCCGTGTAGGATATGCTACTGCAACAGATGGATTTAAGCGTCAGCCTTTACTTCTTCTGCTTCAGGTGTGTCTACTGCTTCCTGTACTGGCGCTTCTTCTATTCCTGCAACCGGGGCGTCTTCTGTCTTGGGTTGTTCTGGCTGGTTTCTTCGGAGTTTTTCAGGATAGCGGGTCGTTCGTTTCTTCTCGTCGGCCTTCGTAAACCATACTGGCATTGTCACACCTTCGGCTTGCAAAATGCGTGCAGCCCTATCAGATGGCTGGGCACCGTTTTTTAAATAAAATTCAGCTTTGTCTTTGGTAATGACAGCTTTTTTGGTGTGTGGATCATAGCTGCCCAACAAAGCGACTACCTTACCGCTTGTAGGTGTTAGCCGCGATTCCTGTACTACCACGCGAAACATTGCGTGGCCCTTGCGACCAGTCCGTTGCATACGAATAGCTAACATGTTTTCTTAAAACTCACTTTCAGTTAGATGTTACTAAATACAAGTTACTCATAATTCTACAGATAATCGCCTCTGTTGTCAAGTAACTCACCGTTTGGTTAATTTGTATTTTTTGAGAGCGACTTCGGCTGCTTGCTGTTGGCCGGCTTGTTTGCTCGGTCCCACCCCTTCGCCAATAAGCTTGTTGTCTACGAATACTCCTACCCGAAAGATTTTTTCATGGTCAGGGCCTTGTTCATCAAGTACCCTATATACCGGCGTAAAACCTTCTTTACTCTGTACAGCTTCTTGCAGATGTGACTTAGGATCCATCCAAGAGCCAGTTTCCAAAATAGTTGCAAAGGTACTTAGTACGCTTTTTTCTATAAACTGTTTTGCGGCTTCATAGCCTTGATCTAGATATAAAGCACCTACTACAGCTTCGTAACTATTTGCTAGTATTTGTGCACGTGCACGCGGCGTACCTTGCTTTTCGCCGCGACTCAGGCGAAGCAGTGGCTCAAACTCAAACTTAGCTGCCGCGGCGCTAATGCTTTCAGTTCGCACCAACGCGCTGCGCCAGTTAGTTAAGATACCTTCAGGTTCACTGTGATTAAGGTAGAGGTACTCAGTAACTACTAGCTCCAAGACAGCATCACCCAAAAATTCTAAACGTTCATTATGTTCTTTGACACTTTTCTTGTGCTCATTTAAGTAAGATCGGTGGGTAAACGCTGTAACGAGTAAAGTAATGTCTTTAAAGGTTACTCCGAGTTTTTCTTCTGCAAATTGATTGTATGTACTGAAGTCCTGCATAGTCTGTATCTGTTATTTATATATTTACAGTCCTGTTTTCCTAATCTTTTTCATACCCAAGAGGATTAACTTTCCAATATCTTCGTAAGCGATTTTATCGACAGCATCAGTCGCTTCAAGCCACTTTATATCCGTCAGCCAATCTTCAGGTGTAAGCTTATCAGTGTCTCCCAAGCCTTGAACAAGGTAAATATGCATGGTCATCAACACTAAAGTGTGTGTACGACGATATCGGAAATTAACCTTCCCAAGCCAATTCATGACTTTCATTTCTTGCAAGCCTGTTTCTTCACGAATTTCCCGCTCAGCTGTTTGACGGGGTTCTTCGCCCTCCTCCACGTGACCCTTGGGCACTGTCCATCGATTTTTGGCATCTTGAATAAGCAATATTTCTAATTTTTTAGTCTTTGGATTACGACGAAATACAATGCCCCCGGAAGTAGTTTCTTTCACCACTTCCTCTATCGGCGGACGGCGCTTAGGCAAAAATTTCTTAAATCCCTGAATAGGTTTGGGCCGTTTCATGGGCGATACTACGCCTCCTTTGCTTTCACAGGCTCAGACGTTTCGTCCAAAGCTTTTTCTTCTGTAATACCGTTGAGTTGTCGATAGGCAGTGCCAAGCACGCCGTTGATAAACTTTGATGAATTATCACCGCCAAATGCTTTTGCCAGCTCAACTGCTTCGTTAATTGTTACCTTTGGAGGTGTCTCCGGTTCATATTTCAGCTCATACAAGCCTATACGCAGTACTACGCGATCCATACGAGAAATTTGATCAATAGGCCACTCCGGCGCAATAGGCTGGAGTGTTTCATCTAGTTCTTTTTGATGTTTGATAACTCCGTTGACTAGACGCTTGACAAACGGTGTGTCCTCAACCATGTCTTTATACCGTTTGATGTTCCGCTCTAAAACTTCAGCAAGCTTGAAGCTTTTGTCTTCGGCAGCCAAACGAAAATCATGCTCGTACAATGTCTGCAAAGCGATAATGCGGCCAAGGTGACGATTCGATGCCATATTGTTAAAAATTCCGTTTAGTGGTAACTCTACGTAGTATAGCTTATTTTGTAGCGTCAGCCGGCTTTTTTGAGCTTTCTTTATGGGTAGTGTAGGCTTTTACGGGTGATTTTGCATTGACTGCACGTGCCAACTTTACTACTAAGTGGCTTCGGCGCGTACCGGTACGTCTAGGACTGGTTCGTTTTTTTGGCTTACCCAAAATAATTCTCCTTATTGTGTTGATTATGGGTGTTTGTAAGTTAGTGATTAGTATAGCGAAAATTTGTTAAAACCACAAGTATAAATTGACTTTTATTCATGCTTATGATATCGTCGGCATAACGGAAATTTAAGGAAAAGTTAATAAGGACAACGGTAGATAGCATGAGTGAAGCAAGTGGAGATACCTCGCGTCATCCAGGAAGACTTACAATTTACCGTCGACGTGGATTAGCCCTTGCAGCAGTGGGTCTCGTGGTATTTTTTGGAGGAGGCAATAAAGTCGTATCAGCTATAGGTAACGTACTTTCTTCCGACGAACCAAGTGCTCCATTGGATGCAAAAGATTATGCAACTGCCGAACATGACAAAGGACCAGGTCCTAACGATAAGCTACTGGGTAGAGTTGCTGTAGGTGATCATCCTACTATTGCTGACGCTATGAAAGGAGTTGATGGATCCCACCCAGCATCACGGCTGCAGCGCATAGCCGATGAAGTTAGCAATGAAACAGATGCTCCCTATCGTCCTGAAACCGAAATAGTAATCTGGAACGATGGAGACCTAGCAAACCGCTATAATGTAGGCAGGATTATACTGGCGAAACCCGCTACAGAAACCGAATAATTTTAGCCAACTACGAAGTTAATAAGCTTCTGGGGTATATAAATGGTCTTGTGTACTTCTTTTTGTTGCGTATATTCTTGAACTTTTGGGTCAGCCTCGGCAGCAGCCTCAACAGCTGACTGATCTGCATCCGTTGGTACCGAGATATTGGCTCGTACCTTACCATTTACTTGCACTACAATATTTACTGTATCTGAAACTAGGTATTTTTCATCCCACTTCGGCCAGGTGTCACGATGAACGCTAGAGCTATGGCCAAGCCGTAGCCACAATTCATCAGCAATATGCGGTGCAAACGGAGCTACAGACGCGACAATACGCTCCAGTGCTTGCTGCCAAGTTTCACTTTTGTTAAAACTTTTCGCTTTCAATTTATACAACTCGTTCAAGCACTCCATTATGGCTGCGATGGCGGTGTTGTAACGGTTTTCTTCAATATCCCGAGTGACTTTCTTGACCATCTTATGTGTGGCAGCCAATAAACTCGCTTCAACTTCTTGAGTGGAAGCCCCTTTTTCAGTTTCTGTATATGCGTAAATGATATTCCACAACCGATTCAAAAAGCGATAGGTACCAGGCACACCCTGGGGGTCCCAGCGCGCCCACATTTCCAAAGGAGCTGCAAACATCAAATATGTACGCAGAGCATCGGCACCATAGCCGCTCTCTATGACTTCCAGCGGGTCTACCCCGTTGCCTTTGCTTTTACTGAACATGGTACCGTCTTTAGCAGTAACTTTGCCGTTAAAGAGAAATTGCTTGAATGGTTCCGGCTCGCTTATCAGCCCGATTTTATTGAAAAAACGTGCTATAAACCGAGCGTATAGCAAATGAGCCGTGGCATGGTCAGCACCATTGTAAAAATCAATTGGTTCCCATTTTTTAACGATTTCGCTATCAAAGATTTTTTCTTGGTTGTGCGGATCAAAATAGCGATACATGTACCAACTGCTACATATGTATGTATCGAGGGTGTCGGTTTCGCGCTCGGCCTTTCCGCCACACTCCGGGCAATCAACCGCTAACCAATCTTTCGCCCTTGCTAAAGCGCTTCGCCCGTCACCACTGGGCTTAAAATCCTCTAGCTCTGGTAACAAAACTGGCAGCCCTTCATCTGGCACCAACACTTGTCCGCATTTTTCACAATTAACTATCGGGATAGGCGCGCCCCAATACCGTTGACGACTCACGCTCCAGTCGCGCATACGATAGGTTACTACTTTTTTACCCCATCCTTCAGCTTCAAGGTGGTTCATTATTTCTTTGGTTGCATCATGGATATCCAAGTCATTCAAAAATTCAGAGTTAATCATTTTGCCTGATTCTTCCTGAACTTGTTCAGCTTTGGTAATAGCCGAAGTGTCGCCATCCTTACCTATCACTACTCGTTCAATTGGCAGGTCAAAGACTTGGGCGAATTCAAAATCTCGTAAATCGTGGCCTGGCACCCCTACTACTGCTCCAGTGCCAAATCCAGCTAGTACAAAGTCTGCTATATAGATCGGCAATCTTTTTTGGTTAAGTTGGTTAACCGCATACAAGCCGGTAAAGACACCTGTTTTTTTACGCCCCTCTTGTTGACGTTCAACCTCGCTTTTAGCGGTAGCTTGTCTTATATATTCTTTGATAGCATCTGTATCCGAACCTTCATTGGCTGCCAGCTCTCCATTTGCTAAGTGCTCTGCCAAGCTATGTTCTGGTGACAATACGATAAAAGTCGCGCCAAAATTAGTATCGGGTCTAGTCGTAAAACATATTACATTACACTTTTGATTGGCATTATCAATTTCATAACTGATTTCTATACCACTTTTTTTACCAATCCAGTTTTTCTGGGCCAGCTTGACGCTTTCGGTCCAATCAAGTCCTTCAACTGCTTCTAAAAGTTCATCAGCGTATTCAGTAATTTTAAAGAACCATTGCTTGACCTCCTTCTTCTCAACCATAGGGTCATCCGGCCCGTCATGACGCCAGCATTTGCCATCTATAACTTGCTCGTTCGCAAGCACTGTTTGACACTTGTCGCACCACCACTGCATACGTGCGTCTTGGTAGGCCAAACCATTACGGTACATCTGACTAAAAATCCACTGAGTCCATTTATAGTACTCGGGTACATGCGTCGCGATTTCTTTTTCCCAATCATTACTCCAACCCATAGCTTTGTATTGTCTATGGTAGCCTGGGATAATCGTAGCCATGCTTTCTTGGGGAGACACTCCTGCCTTGATAGCATAATTTTCAGCCGGTAATCCAAAAGCATCCCACCCCACCGGGTGGTAACTTTCGTACCCCTGTTGCCGCTTGAAGCGCGCCTTTACATCGCTAATAGTGTAATTCATAGCATGGCCAATATGAATACCTGCTCCGCTGGGGTAGTTAAACATGCTCATAGCGATGTATTTGGGTTTGTCACTTTGCAAGTTTGCAGTATAAACATTTGTTTCATCCCAAATCCGTTGCCATTTTGGCTCGATTTCTTTTGGATTATATCGTGTCATTGTTTAATTGATGCCTTCCACTCGGTAGCTAACCTTCGTTACGCCCTTTTTAGATTTTATCTTTGTTATCTCTATCTTACCAATATCTTGTAGTTTCTTTACATGGGTACCGCCGCAAGGTACGCCAAAATTACCGTAGAGTACTACTCGAGTTGGTTTATTCGTTGGTAAATTAGCAGGCACATGACGGCAAATTTTAGCTAACTCTTCTGGTGTAACAAACAGGATAGTGTTTTGGGTGTCCGACTGTAGTATAGAATCGATCTTGTCTTGGATCTGATTTTTTAAGCTGTCAACGTCTTCAATTGTTCCGCTATATTCTACAAAACTCATGTGTGGATAGTGAGCGCCTTTTTGTGGTGTCAGAGAAAGATTAAGACTGTCTACTGCCATATCCACGACGTGTCCGGCTGAATGGAGGCGAGTATTATTATTTCGCCGGCTGACGTCAACTTTTGCATGGACTTCTGCGCCACTTTGTACTTGCCCTTCTCCGATATGATGCACTGTCCCTTGCTCATCAAGACGAGTTTCTTTTACTGTAAATTCTCCTATGAGTCCCGTGTCCCAATCTTGGCCACCACCCCGAGGATAGAAACATGTTCTATCAAGAATCACATCTATTTGTCCGTCGTCCGTAGAGGTGACTGATACTATTTTCGCGGTGCACTCTACCACGTCAAAATCCTGCATGTACATTAATTCTGTTGTCATAAGATATTTCCTGTTTACTCGTTAAAGGCTGAGGAGAAATTAAAATCATCCCCTAAGGGAGCAGGCGAAGTTTTGTTGTCAGGAATACACGCTTCATTACACGTTAGTATAACAGATAGAGCTTACCGATGCACCCTCAGTCGTTTTTTTAAAAGCTACTTTTATATATTGCTACAATGGTAGCTATGTATACAGTATTGGTTTTAGCGGGCGGAAGTTCGAACGAACGAGAAGTTTCTTTGCGATCCGGCGAGGCGGTACGACAAGCACTGCAGGCAAACGGATATGAAGTAAGTGTATACGACCCAAAAGACGGAAAAGAGACCCTAGATGGACTGCTGGGAAGTGTAGACGTAGTATTTCCAGCCCTACATGGTCAAGGTGGCGAAGACGGTACTATTCAAGCCTATTTAGAAGCAAAAGGGAAACCTTTTGTTGGGCCAGATTCACAAGCTTCGGAGCTTTGTTTCGATAAGTGGCGCTACAAACAACACGTAATAAACCGTCAGTTTCTTTGTCCTAAAGGGGCGTTGGTGCATAAAGATAATATATGGAAAAATGAACTCTCTAAAGGGCCTTTTGTCCTAAAACCAGTAAGTGGTGGATCAAGTATTGACACGTTTATCGTGCGGGAGCCTTCTGCCACTGATAACTTAGCTATCGAAAAAGCACTCAATAATTATGATGAAATGCTTTTAGAAGAGCTTATCCTAGGTATAGAAACTACTGTGGCAATACTTGGAAATCAAGCGCTGCCAATGGTGGAAATCGTACCACCTGCAGATCAAGAGTTTGACTACGAAAATAAATATAATGGCAAAACTCAAGAGTTATGCCCGCCCCAAAATATCGGCCAGAACTTACAACACACCGCACAAAATATAGCCCTAGAGATCCACCGCTCAACTGGCTGCAAGGGTATGTCTCGTACTGATATTATAATTACTCCTGAGGGTCAGCTGTACGTGCTAGAAACCAACACTATACCAGGCCTAACTGATCAAAGCTTATTACCTAAGGCCGCTCAGGCTGCCGGTATTAATATGCCTGAGCTCGTTAAGATACTAATTGAAGATGCGCTCAATCAGGCAAGTTGAATTGCTGACGTTTCTTCTTCATCCATGATTCGGACTGCCGTACTAGCTTTGTGGCATCGGCATTGTTTTGCAAAAGCGGCTTAATCGCCTCTTCGCTAAATACACCATTTTGTGAACCTTTGCACAAAATAACACAACCCTCTGCCATATGAGTTTTGACATATTCACCCGCCTCATAAGGATTCAAAAAAGATTGCACGCGACAGCCTTGAGCTTGAGCCGCCGGCGCTAAGTAATCCCGTGCCTCGGTACCAATAGTGACTACTAGCGCAATAGTGTTCGGGTCTATAGCCTTACCGATAGCCTCGTGAGCCGCTGCACTATGATCCCCAAGCTCATTCATGCTCCCTAGTATGGCAATACGCTGTGGAGCTTCGGCTCGTTGCAATACTGTTAAAGCTGCCAAAACAGCAGCTGGCGTAGCATTATACGTATCGTCAATTAGCGTACTATCTTTCACTCCTTTAAGCAGTTGCATCCGACCAGCGAATGGCTCAAGCTGCGCAATAGCCTTTCTAGTCTGCTCAGATTCTATGTCTAGCATATCTGCCACTGCCACGGCTGCTAACACTATCTTTCTTCCTTGCGGCCCTAAATACACAATAGTTTGTTCTATGAATTTCTGGTTGTCTTTAAAACAATGTAAAGTTTGCCCAGCCATCGTTTCAGCTGTCGCTTCAGCGTAGTATCCAGATTCTTTTGTTTGCAAGCCATAGCTGGTAAAGACTTGGTTAGTCAAATATTCTTGTGCTACGTCGTCAGTATTAATAAGGATTTTTTTAGCAGTAGCTGCTACTTGCAACTCTTCTTTAGCTACCGCATCAAGGGTACCGAAGTATTCCATGTGTTCGGCTGCTACGGCTGTAAGTACAGCAAGCTCCGGTTTAAGATAAGCAAACTTAGCGATTTGGCCGGGAGCATCTGTGCCCAGTTCCAATACAGCTACATCATATGGGTAAGCATTACGAATTATTTTTTCGTTTGCAAACAAAATTTTTATCCATGCTAAAAGATTAAATAAGCCTGGCAGCGGCTGATTAAACAACACCAGCGGGACAGTTAAGCGATCATTGTAATTGCCTTCTTGATACCTCACACGCATACCGGTCAGAGTTAACGTTTGTGCAATGGCAAGTTTCGTTGACGTTTTACCCACACTGCCAGCTACTACTACTACCTGGAAGTTACGGGTCTTTCGCAAGCGTTTTACTTGTGCTTCTAAAAGGCTGGACAATAGCCGTTTACCTATAGTTTTGGGACGCAAGACAGAAAACACCGATGTCCCTCGCTATTGGGTAATATAATCGTTAAGTGTAGCACCTGAGCTTATACTATCTTCAGAAAAAGAAGGCGTAGAACCATAGTCCTCAGGGAAAACTCTTAGCCATTCCTGCTGCAATTCCCCCCATAACTGTATAACTGGTTTAGCGTTTTGCGGAGCGGTTATTTTAACCTGTCCATAATCAATCGTATCTTGTGCGGACGTTTCATAGGTGCTTGTGTCTGAGCCAGACTCTTTCAGTTTATAGGCAGTTTTTGTAATGAGTTTTTGCCCTTTGTCGACCCATATTGTAACTGGGATGCTATTTGGAAGTGAATCTTCGGCAGCATTTACTCGCGTATCAAGCTCTTCGTCTGTAGTATCCTTGGCACACTTTTCAAGTGATTTTACCACGCTAAGATCGTTGAGACTATTGGTAAACTTATCAAGCTTTTTTCCGTCAATAACCAATTCGTACTTTATAGCATCTTTGCCGTTTACTTTGTCGCTACTATGGCTCTTGATGGTGGTGAATTGGTGTTTTTCATACTGTGTTTGTATAAGCTTTTTGTCGGCATCGGTAAGTTTAAAGCTGAGATCATCTATACAACTTGCACCAGCTTGGTCTAATAGCGTACTGTCGACTACCACCCACTGATTAGCAACTTTTTTGGAAACAATATCTAAAGCCTGATTTAGTTGAGCTTGATCAGCCCCAAACGAACCTCCAAAACCTGCTATAAATGCACGTAAAGCCGAAACATCACCTACTTTGAAATATACATTTTTATTGACGTAGCGAGCTTCCACCGGGAAGTTAATCCCGCTAACAGTAAAGTTGAATTTTCCGGCTATAGCCTTATCCTGAATATTGTATTGTGTTTCGTAATCGGCTTTCCCGGATAAAAAATTAGCTACAGAAAATTCAGAAGTTCCTTTTGTAGTCGCCGAGTTTTGCTCTAGGCTATTAAACATTGCCTGCTTCAGAACGTTTTCTGGTTTGTTTGGCACCATGATACCCAAGTAAGCAGCAGCGCCAGCGCCAGCCAGTAGCAATAATCCTGCTAATATGCCAGTAAAAACGAGTGCTAGCTTCTTGCGGCTACTTCTAGGTGACGGTGCAAATGCTGCCGATACTGGAGCGGGGTCACTAGCAAAAAATACTGGCTGTGATTGCTCAGGCATAGCCTGCCCGAGACCTACGACAGGCGCTGAGTCAGGGGGTAATGTAGGCGTTGTGGAGGTCGGCTGAATTACTGAAGGAGCTGGTGCTATAGTTTGCGGTGGAGATTGGGGCTGCAATTGTGATTGATCTGGTTGTAGAGGCCGGGAATCAACTTGCGGAGTCTGAGGCAAAAGTGAGCCGCTAGCTGGGCTAATTACGTTATTTTGTGTTTGCTGTGGCGACTCGGGTTGGTTTGGCTGTTGGGGTTGGGGAGTTGGGGGCAGGGTTGGCTCCATTAGAAATTCCTCTTATGGTTATAATTTTGGTTTTATTATACCTTACTAGACACCTAAAGCCTACGGCAAGGGATTACTGGGGAGAAAGTCGTCGTTGTAACTCGGCAGTAGAAATTGTTTTCTTTGGCAGTACAATATTTTTTACAATTCCTTGCCCGCTGTAAGTTTCCTTACGTGTGGTATCAGGATACGCAAGTGTCAATAAATGACGCGACACAACGTCTACCGTAAGTACAAGGTCTTTGGGCTCTGCATTGACATAATCGGCTGAGTTGAGTTGCGATACTTGATCACCAAGACCCACTCCCTTACCATAAATTTTAAGCATCTCTACATATGCCTGCGGCAATAGCTGTACCTCGTAAGTGTAAGCTGCGCGACCATTCACTTTTCCTTTTTTCACATTATTGTACTTTACAGAAAAAACCGTATGCTTACTCATGAAGTCAAGTAATTCTTTGCGCGTAGCTGGCGAAACATTGCCCATCGGTACCACACCTAATAGCATTTGGTTAAAAGTTTGACCAAGACCGTTGCTTGCGCCTTTTGCCCACACGTTGACAGCTTTTGAAAAATCAAGCTGTTTACCGTTAGGATCTTTGCGCTTGGTTTCTATATTGGTATACCGGACATATTCAGCTGTGCTGGTACTTATAGCTTCTGTAGTGACAACATCATCACTTTGCTTTAATGTGGTTTTAGTTAGTACGCTATTGTTACCACCAGTCTGCAGCTGAGCTAATTCGTCGGCATTAATGCCTTTATCACTACTCACCACGTGTCTAGCGTAACCGCTGGTCGCGAAATTATTTTTGATCATTCCGCTGAAAACGTTTTGCGGACTTTTGTATACTACTTGCCACCACACAGTAAAAGAAGCTGCTATTGCAACAATACTTAGGAGGAGGAGCCAGTTAAGAACAGACACGCCGGCCATACGAAAACGAATTTCTGTAAAAGTCATATTACCTGTATTGTACCAAGCACTCGTCTAAAAAGCTCACCTTTTTATCAAAGATAGGCAATTGAATTTTCTGTACACCCCTGTTATACTCACAGGTGTTTCGAACACATTTCCGGCAAAATACGGGGATATAGCTCAGTTGATTAGAGCGCATCGCTGGCAGCGATGAGGTCCGGGGTTTGAGTCCCCGTATCTCCACCATTTAGAATAAAATTAGGCCTAAACTCAATACCCCACCTCAGCTTTCTCATACAAAGTAAAAAATAGCTTGATGCTAGCTTTTATGTTATAATTTTATAAACCAATCGGATGATATATGAGCGACCCCGGAATTAAACGAGAAAATATTAACACATACTACGTCGGTATTGACACTTCTACAGATAAGCCTGTGTTTACAATATGTCGAGCTGGTTCAGGTACGCCTCCCGTAGAAACAGCTCCTGGCCTTAATCAGTTCAGTGGGCGACAAGTACTACAAGCGTCGACAGTTAGTGAGAGAAATCCTGATGGCATAACTTTTGATACTCGTCCTGGTGATATATTTTATGACGCACACAGCAATGCAGCTGCAGCAATGGCCGAACTTGCACTTCAAGACCCTGAAGTACATATAAGGGTAGCCAATGACCTAGCTTTAACGCTTGACGGTCTGCGACGTTCACGACACTACATGTGATTTTAGCTCTTGAAATTAAGATATGACGTGTATTTCTTTGAGTGATTGGGTAAATATTTGTCTAAAGTTATAGTTCAAATAATTTTCTTGTTACGAAGAAACGCAAACACTCCTGCTATCAATACAAGCGTGAGACCAACAAGCAACTCATAAGCGTGAGACCAGTGCTGAAACGGTAAAGGTATATTCATGCCATACATACCGAAAATGGCATTTGGTAACGTAATAACAACCGTAACAAGCGTCAAGATTTTCATAGTACGGTTTAAGTTATTTGAGCTAATGGAGCTATAGGCTTGGCGAATATTAATAATTGATTTGATATTTGAGCGACAAGCCTCAATAGACTGTTCATTGCTAAGCAGTAAATCTTCTACAATATCCTGGTCCTCTTCAAAGAGCGGAATGGAACGACCAAGCGACAATCGCCGTAACGTAGCGTTAGTTGGTAACAATGCTGACAAGAATTCATTTAGCTCGTCTTCAATTGTTACAAAATCAATAAAGTCTTGATTAGAAATCTCGTGCCCTCGTAAGCGAGACCGGATGGCTTTAATTTGCTTGCTAGCAAGCGTGATATAGCTGTCATACTGTTCTACAATCTGGTGCATAAGCTGCAACGTGAGTTTAGTCCGCTGCGTTGTTGCAAAATCTATTCGGTTTTGCCTGAATATATCAATGCTGGCCAATGATTTTAGTGAGATAGTAATCACCACATCGCTCACAAATACAAACAGCAATGGCACTGTATCGAATTCACCATTGGAAGTTGAGTACGCAGCCCGCACAAATATATAGGTTTGTTCATCTTCACGTTCCAGGCGAGGCATCTCATCTTCGTCCAATGCATCAAATAGATAACCTTCATCAAGCTTAAAATGTTTGATAAGGTACTCTATCTCTTTTCTGCTCGGATCCTCGACGTACACCCAAGCTCCGCGCTTTGCAGCGTCAAGCTCTTTCAATTCCTGGCTACGCAGACTTTTATAATAGTACTTTATCATGGCGATATATCTTACTTAGGTTTATTGTAGCGTAGTTTTTCGTAATGCGATATTACATAAAAGACCAGCCTGGCTAGCTGGCCTATCGTGCGCGCCCACCCGCGGCGGCTGTACGTCATTTTGTTTTTGTATAAAATGTTTGTTTCGTTTGGCCGCCTTGTAGCGCACGAATTAACTTAAGCATAAACAATAAAAAAGAAACTGTCAAGTCACAGAGAGTCTGTTTTGTCACGCACTTACTTTCAGCTTCCGTCTAAACTAACTCTTGCATCGGTTTAAGTATCGACAAGCTTGAGGAAACTCGCCTCATCAATGATGTCAATCTTAAACTGTTTTGCTTTGTTAAGCTTGGATGCCCCGACTTTGCCCCCAGCTACAAGATATGCTGTGTCCTTGCCGACAGAAGTCTGGAAAGTGCCACCAAGCGAGCGAATTTTTTCTGCAGCCTCATCACGACTCATACTTTCAAGTGTGCCGGTAACTACAAAATTTTTACCATGTAAAGGTCCGTGCGCTTTCTTTTGATACATTGGCGCCACACCAAGTTTTTCAAATTTCTCAAGTAACGTTTGGTTGTCTGGATCAGCAAACCAAGCCACGATTGATTCTGCCACTACTGTGCCGACTCCCTCTACAGCAAGCAGGTCATCAAGGGCAGCTTCTTGCAGTGTTTGCAGCGAACCAAATTTTTCCGCTAGATCTATTGCTGTTTGTACGCCTACGTGACGGATACCAAGCCCGTATACAAACCGTGGTAGCTCGGGCTGTTTTTTGACCGCAATAGCATCCACCAGTTTTTGAGCCGAGATTTCAGCAAATCGTTCGAGATTCTCCACCTGTTCTTTCGTCAGAGTATATATATCGGCTAAATCATACACAAGGCTTGCATCTACAAGAGCTGCTACATTTTTCTCACCCAATGTATCGATATCAAGCGCACCTTTACTGGCAAAATGCTGCAACGCCTTTTTCAGCAAAAGTGGCCCCGTTGCACCCTTGATACGATACACCGCCTCACCCTCCGGACGAACAAACGTTAGCTCCGGATATTGGCGCTGTAACTCCGCTTCCATGTCATAAGATTTACTTTGCTTAGGCCGAAGCTCTACCAGCACCCGGTCAACCTGCGGAATAATATCACCTGCCTTAAAAATAATTACCGTATCACCGATACGTATATCTTTACGCGCAATCTCATCAGCGTTATGCAAACTTGCATGTTGTACTGTAGTACCAGCAACAACCACAGGATCAAATACGGCTACCGGAGTGGCAGCCCCTGTTCGCCCTATTGATAAAACTATATCTCTTACCTGGGTGGTTGCTTCTTCAGCAGGGTATTTATAGGCTACCGCTCCTCGAGGATTTTTACCCACAACGCCGAGCTGGCGATATAACGCCCGGTCATTTATTTTTATGACTAATCCATCGGTGTTAAAGGGTAAATCGTGACGCATAGTTTCCCATGCACTTGCAAATTTTACTACCTGGTCTATATCTGAAAAAACTCTTGTTTCAGTGTTTACTGCCAAACCTATTTTACGCAATACATCGTACGCAAAATCGTAGGTGGGTACTTCTTCAGCGTTGTCACGTAGTATGTCGTAGGCTCTGAATCTAAGCGGACGAGCCGCAGCCAATTTTGGATCTAGCTGTCGAATACTGCCAGCTGCCAGATTGCGTGGATTGGCATACAACGCCAGTCCTTCGGATTCTCGCTGTTTATTAAGTTCTTCGAAATCTTTTTTATAAATAATTATCTCACCGCGAATTTCGGTACGCCCATGCAAAAATCGCTCGACACCACTAGCCTGGCGTAACCGCAAGGGAACCGAAGGAATAGTGCGCACATTTTCTGTAACGTCTTCACCGACAAAGCCATCGCCGCGAGTAATGGCTTGTATAAATACCCCGTCTTGATAAACCAAAGCGCACGCTAAACCATCCATTTTCACATCTGCAAAAAATTCATGTGTTCGACCAGGAGCTAACTTATCAGTACGTACAATCCAAGCCTCAACGTCAGCACGGCTGAAAACATCGTTAAGACTTAGCATGCGAGAAGTGTGTGTGACTTTAGAAAATTTACCAAGCGGCTCACCACCCACACGTTGCGTTGGGCTATCAGGAGTAATAAGCTCGGGGTATCGTGACTCTATATCTTTAAGCTCACGCATAAGCCCATCGTACACCGCATCGCTAACGGATGGAGCATCCAGGACGTAGTATTCATATGAATAGTGCGCCATCAATTCTTTCAAGTGAAGAGCGCGCTTTTTAGCGTCTACTAAACTAGAGCTATTCATCAACCAGTAACTCTCTGTATATATTATAAATATAAGTATGCATAAAGCCCACGGCTAAGACAGTTGCACTATAGAAAACTATTGATGCCAAGCCCGGTAGAAGCAAGATTACGGGCAGAGTAATAACTGCGGATAGTATCACTACGGCTATCAAAAACGCTACGAGTTTACGGGCTACTGCATGGCGTCTATGCAGTACCAGTTCGCGGGCAGATCGCAATGCCTTCATAGGTGTCATATCGGGCAGTGTTACTATATAGAGCGCAAATAAAGATGAACAAATCATATAAAAAGACAATAGGGCAAAAACAAGGAAAATTACAAACCAAAACACGTACTCAATAAAACTAGCAGCTATTCCATTCGTAGTAACGACGCCGTACAGCCATGCTCCTATAAGCGCCGGCATCATCTGGATGCCTATAATAACCAATACAAGAAAAAACGGAATAAGCGGATACATGCCCTTGTAATAGGCATCTCTGATGCGAATACGCTTAGCTGCCATGAGTTGTCGTAACGCCCAAATAAAGGCCAAGCTACCAATGATAAATAACAGAGACTGATACGCACTTGCTCCGGCTGAACTTGTTTGACCAACGGAGCCTAGAAGATAAGAGAACGAGTTCAGGCTACCGCCAACTCCGCCGCCAGAATTACTCGCAGCATCTTTTAAATCAGAGAGGTTGGCCGTGAATGCTCCTTGTACAAATATAATTTGCGCCAGACCATATATGAGCAATATGCCGCCCAGTGGTTTTTTGTATCGCCACAGCAAACCACAACTATGTCTAAATAATTGCCAGCTCGAAGGAAGCCGTCGCCCAGAATATTTTATAGGTTTGCTGAGTTGAAATGATTTATAATTCGGTTGCTTTAAGGTGCGTTTGTTGACTTTTGATTTTATAGTGTTTCTCTTTGCCATTGTGTATCTCTAGGCATGTGTTTCCATGTTGCGCAGTCGATTGACTCGATCTTCAATAGGCGGATGAGTACTAAACAGCCCGGCCAAATTACCAGACTTCAGCGGATTCGCAAAGAATAGATGAGCTGTAGAAGTATTTGATCGTCGGGTTGCACTTCCCTGTTGAGAGATTTTCTCAAGTGCTCTTGCCAGGCCTTCCGGATACCGAGTAGTTAATGCTCCTGTAGCATCTGCCAAATATTCGCGCTTCCTCGAAATAGCTAACTGAATCATAGTGGCAACTAACGGCGCAATAAGTGCGGCCACAATACCAAAGACATAAAAAATTGGCGGTGTTTCATCGTTATCTCGAAACCATACCATATGTAAAATAAAGTCAGCAATTAATGAAACTACTGTGGTGAGTGCAAACGCAATCATTGATACGCGAATATCATAATTTTTAATATGACCTAGTTCATGAGCTAGCACGCCCTCTAGCTCATTATCTTCGAGTGCCTCTAAAATACCTGAGGTGGCACAAACTGCTGAATGACTAGGGTCACGACCAGTAGCAAAGGCGTTAAGTGCCGGGTCATCCATAATATAAACCTTAGGCATTGGCAAACCTTCGGTGATTGCCAAATTTTCTACCATTCGCCACAATCTAGGATTGTCTTGCTTCTGAATTTCCTTTGCGCCATTTACAGCTAGAGCAATTTTACTGCCTGTAAAATAGCTAAAAATCGCATATACTATCGAGCCAATAATTACTCCTATAGTTATATACGGCGTACTTCCTACCAAAACAGAAAACAACCATGCTAGCAAGCCGACAAATAATATGAAACCCACCATAATAATTACCGTTTTTCGTTTGTTGGCTGCGATCTGACTATACATAATATACTCTGCGTTTTACTTGTTCTACCACTAAGCCAAAACTTAGAATTTTACATCTACCGGCTTGGTGGCGCTTGCCATCTCAGCCTCATCCAACTCAAAGAACTCTTTATCTGTATGAAATCCCAGCATACTGGCTACCATATTACTTGGAAACACGGTTCGCTTGGTATTAAAGTCACGCACAACACCGTTATAAAAACGGCGCGATGCTTGGATCTTGTCCTCTGTATCTACAAGCTCCTCTTGAAGCTGCATAAAATTTTGACTTGCCTTTAGATCAGGATAATTCTCAGCTACTGCGAATAAACTCTTCAGTGCACCCTCAAATTGATTCTCTGCCTTAGCGGTCTCTTCAACTCCTTGAGCATTGAGCGCATTTGCCCGAGCTTTTGTAACTTCCTCGAAAACACCTTTTTCATGCGCTGCATAACCCTTGACTGTTTCTATAAGATTCGGAATGAGATCAAGGCGTCGCTTCAGCTGCACAGTGATATCGCTCCACGCTTCTTCGGCACGAATATTAAGCCGCACAAGCGAGTTATAAATACTGATTAGAAAAATTACTAGAATGACTACTAGAACACCAACGATTATGAGCGGAACCATCTCTTAATTACTCCCTTTATTTACACGTATTAGTATAGCACAAGAGCCGCTGAACACGTTATGATATAAGCATGAGAAAAACGCGTGAACGGCACGCTCGAAGATACCCTTTTGGGGTAATAACTTTTATAATGGCAGCAACGTATGTACTCGCTGTATCACTGTGGCCAATCCAAGCTATACAAGCTCAGATAACGGCAGCACCTCGAATTCAAACAGGTTCTACTCCTGAATTGAATTGGCCAAACTACGGTCAAAGTGCGATTGGTACTACTGTCACAGGAGTCGTCGACACTCACGGTAACCAAGCTTCAGTACCAATGGCAAGCATTACAAAAATAGTTACCGCTCTTACCGTATTACAAAACAAGCCACTCGCAGCCGGACAAGCAGGACCTACCATAACTTTCACAGCGGAGGATGCTGGCAGATACAACCAATACTACATAGCAGGAGGCTCAATTGCGAAAGCTGATGCTGGCATGCAACTGTCGGAATACCAAATCTTACAAGGCATGCTTATCCGCTCTGCCAATAATTACGCTGACGCTTTGGCTGTCTGGGCATACGGATCAATGGATAATTACTTGACAGCAGCGAAGTCTTATTTGGCTTCGCAGCAGCTTACCCATACCGTGTTGGCTGATGCCAGTGGCTTCTCGCCGGGTAGCAAAAGCAGCGCCAGCGACTTAGTCAAAATTGGCACTCTCGCGCTTGGTCAACCAGCTATCGCGGATATTGTTTCGCAACAAGCTGCCACGCTGCCAAACGTCGGCCCTATGTATAACACCAACCTACTGCTTGGCACCAACGATGTTGTCGGTATCAAAACCGGTACCACCGACCAAGCCGGTAGTTGCTTGCTCTTTGCAGCAAAATACACGATTGGAAGTACGCTGGTAACTGTTGTCGGCGCAACCTTAGGAGCACCCAATCACCCGACACTCGCTCGCGATGTAGTAAAACTACTTGCAAGCACTAAGGCTAGCTTTCAAGAAATTCCCTTAGCTTCCTTAAACCAACAATTTGCTGTCTATAAAACACCGTGGGGTGCCGAAGCCAAGGCTGTAGCCAATAAAAATAGCAAGGTAGTTACATGGCCTAGCGACATCCAGCAAACGGTTAACACAGTCTACCTGTCACCCGGCGACAACCCCACAGACGTTGGTACAGTTACCTTCAATCTTGGCAATCAAACTTACAAGTCAACGCTTGTGCTGGATAAACCGCTGGAAAAGCCTGGTATAGTTTGGCGATTATCTCATCCTAGAGAAGTGTTTGAGCAATAAGTTATCTATACCGGGCCGTGATCCGATTCCATAGATTTACGCAACGGTATTTCTTTTAAGAAAAATACAAGCACACATGCAGCAATAAGCACAGTGCCCCCAGCCAAAAACACATGCGTAAT
This sequence comes from Candidatus Saccharimonadota bacterium, assembly GCA_029288365.1. GTDB lineage: Bacteria > Patescibacteriota > Saccharimonadia > Saccharimonadales > UBA4665 > CALBGR01. The sequence continues at coordinate 42,181 of JARIHI010000008.1, read as the reverse complement.
TGCAGTAGAGAGGGCCTGTTGGCTTGCAGACACAAAACTATGGAACACTGTGCTTGCCATAGACTGGGCAGCATGAGGCAGTGTAGCAATTTGTGATATAACTTTTGCTTGACCCTCTGAAGATAATACTTGTTGCAAAGTATTGGCATTTAAGTCCATTCCTTGCTTGTGAAGTTGGTCAACGAAGCTATTGTTAGACAACGCAGCAATTCTATTGTTAAGTGTATGATTCAACAACGTCCCCATAAACGCAACGCCAATAGTCGAACCAATCCCCCGGAATAACTGCACAGAAGAACTCACTACCCCTAACATTTTTTGCGGAAAAGCATTTTGTACAATGAGATTAAATAAAGGCATCATAATACCCAAGCCCATACCCAACGGAATCATACGCATTATCAAATCAGCGTGACTACTTGAAGGCTGCAATGTCGCCAGCCAAAATAATGCGCCCGTGGTGATAAATGTGCCGAATATTGCCATCTTTTTATACTTGCCTGTACGCGCAATAATTTGTCCGGATATTACGCTTGTAATAGTCAAAGCTATTACAAGTGGCAGTAAAATAATCCCTGAATTGGTCGCTGATGCTCCTTGTACCGTTTGTGCAAAAAGCGGCACATACACAATAGCGCCAAACATAGCGACACCAACCAAAAAGAGCATGATGGCCGATACTCTGAATACGCTGTTTTTGAAAATACTGAGCGGCATGAGAGGATCATGTGTGCGTGATTCATGCCAAATAAATGAGCTGATCAGTGTAATTGCTGCTACCAACAAACTTATAATTTGCCACGACCCCCAGGAATATTCTGTACCACCCCAGGTTAGACCCAATAGCAAACTTGCTAATCCAGTACTCAGCAGCACAGCCCCCAGATAGTCAATACCTTTCTGAGCATGTTTTGCTAGTATCGTTGGTAAAAACCTAAATATTAGCACAAAGGCCAGTATGCCAATTGGTACATTGACATAAAAACACCATCGCCACGAAACATTATCAGTGAAAAAGCCTCCGAGTAACGGGCCAATGACTGAAGACAAACCAAATACAGCACCAAATATTCCTTGCCAGCGACTTCGTTCAGCCGGTACGAATAAGTCCCCGATAACAGCAAAGGCACTCGACATAAGTACACCGCCACCGATACCCTGAATAGCACGAAATGCTATCAACGAAGCCATATTCCACGAAACCCCAGTCAACATTGAGCCAAGTACAAAAATTGTGATGCCAACGAGCAACACTTTGCGTCGGCCAAATATATCAGATAATTTGCCAGCTATAGGGATAGTTATTGTGGAAGTCAATAAGTACGCAGTAACCACCCAGCTTAATTCATTGAGGCCATGGAAATCACGTACAATCGTTGGCAGCGCCGTGCTAACGATTGACTGATCAAGTGCAGCCAAAAATAATCCTGACATAACTGCAATCATTACTATTATTTTTTCTCTCACAGACATGTGATGTAGCACTAGTTTGTCTCCTTTGTCGATTCTGTTTGTATCATTTTTTTCATAATATATATAAAGTCATCGATTTCTTGATCTGTAAGCCGATCAATGTACCGTCGGACATGTGTTTTCATAGCATGGCGATGTTGGCGTAATAATTCTTGGCCCTTTTTGGTTATACTCAGCAAATGCTCTCGTCTATCTTCTGAGGACGGAACACTTTCTATTAATCCAGCTGCCTCGAGTAATTTTAGCTGTTGCGTCACTGCACTCGGTGTAATGGTTTGGGCTTGTGCTATGTCGCGCAGACGATTTGCGCCCTTACCGATGGTAAATAGTATTTCAGCTTGCGTAACCGATATATTACTGTGAGTTTGCATGACAACTTGACGATGCATACAGCGTTTAAACTGTAAAAACACTGAGAATAGTTCGTTGATTTTATTGTCTCTTGTCATAAGGTTTAATAATAATTAATTTAGTTACTTAACTAAATTATATATTTTCAACTCATCAACGTCAAGAGTCTGAGCGTTTTAGATGCTAACCATACAAAAACCGCCCGAAAGCGGACGGTCTTTGTATGGTGGGTGATGAGGGACTCGAACCCCCGACCCCCTCGGTGTAAACGAGATGCTCTAGCCAACTGAGCTAATCACCCACGAATTTTTAATTATTATTTTATGCGTTTTGAACAATATTTCCCAGTGGCTAGAGCATCTGAGATGCAATATCATCGCGGAGCTCCGTTCCGACCAACTGAGCTAATCACCCATAAAACTTGGAAAAGTATACCAGATACTTATTATGAATTCAACTTCTCTTACGCGGCAACAGCCTGAGAAGTCTCAGCTCCAACCAATAGAGCACTTAAACGCGGATGAATTCTTCTGACTCGAACCTCACCTGCCTCAATTACTGCTATAGTTTCCCGTTGCATCTGGATACGCTCCGATACACCCGTGTCCTCTATTGCGGTATGCCCACGCCTGATGCACCCTTCTGCCTCTTCTAGGTCATGTTTTGCTTTACTGAGCATCGCACTTTGCCTGTAAGTGTCTACAATACCTCTTGTAATATGCAAGTCTGCTCTTTGGGAGAAAATTATACTCTGTAATATACCTGCTTCTGCAGGATCTAAAGTCGAAAGAATAAGACGCTCTGCTTTATTGTAGGATCTTTCAGCAAGTTCGAAGAAATATGCTTGACGGCCCTGTTCGTATTCGGGGTGATCCTCATGGTTACCATACCGAGCAACTCCAACCTCTGTATTAGCAAGCTTTAAGTAAAACATGTAGTCTACTTTAGAATTTTGGCTAGAGTCATGCCAAACTGCACTTATATACCATTGGTGAGCTTCATCATACAGAACCCCACACTCCTCAGTTCGTCCGCTTTCTTCTGCCTCAATAGCGGCACGCCATAACCTATCAGCTTCTTGATAACAGGTTTCGAATCGTTCGGCAACAGGTACGCCTTCCAGTATATCGACCTGCCTCGTGTTTTCAGGAGTCTCAACAAGTTGCAGATGTGTGCTGCCTACTATTGTGCTGCTTTCTGCTGCGCTTGTCATTTCGTTTGTTTTCGTCTTTCAAATTTATTTTTACATCAGTGCTCGTACGAAACGTCTGTAAAATATCTAACACCTACTATTGACTATAGCCCTCATGGTTAATTATTTCAACTAAGTTTAGCTTTTTTTACAACAATAAATAAGATATAAAAATTATTATGCGACAAAAATCACTAAATTTTTATTAAATAAAAACATTTCACTTTAGTGTGAAATGTTTTAAAGCGTTCATGGTACGGACGAGAAGACTATCGGGGCTAAGGCCTCTTCCGGTTCAAGCTTTCTCGAAATACATTTCTGCGAGAGCTTTCACTACACGAACTTCCGCCTTTCAGGCATAGAAGTTCAAGGCGTTTTATCATACCAATACAAAGGGTCAGGCAAAACCTGACCCTTTGTATTGGTGCGGACGAGAAGACTTGAACTTCCACGGGATTGCTCCCACTAGCCCCTCAAGCTAGCGCGTCTACCGATTCCGCCACGTCCGCATATATTTCCAGAACTTTCTCATTATTAAGGTTTAGCATCTAGCAATCGCTTAGCGCGTCTACAATTGCCTATAGTTGCTCTACGAGCAAACCCGCCACGTCCGCAAGTAAACTTAACTAGCGTATTTTAGCTATTTTCTCTGTGAAACTCAAGTATTTACCAGTTAGGATCGTGGCAGATGATCGTATAAATGGTCCATCGAATAGGTGGTACGAAGCAATGGCTTAGTATCACTTAAGGTAACATTTACCTTAACACCTGGGTTAAGAGTATTGTGGGGATCGAATATTTGCTTCACTTTTTGGAACAACTGATAAATTTCAGCACCATATAACTTTTCCAAATATGGCCCACGTAATCGGCCATCATTGTGTTCACCACTTATACTGCCACCGAGTGATATGACCAAATTATAGTACTCATCTATAAGCTTTTGCGCTACTTGCCTGTCGCCTACTTGTCCAAGGTCTAAGAATGGCTGCATATGTAAGTGAGCATCTCCTGCATGACCCCACATCGCCACCGGTAAGTGATATTTATCAAATAACGCATATACTGCTTTGACATACTCGTGAAATTTTTCAGGCGGCACTAAGCCGTCTTCGATGATTGGCAGGGCTTTTTTGCCTCCTTGACTATGAGCAACTACCGCGGCAGATGCATGACGTATACGCCATAGCTGTTCCTGCTTGAGCGGCTCAAGCTCTACTTCCATATCGCTTGCATGTTTGTCCAAAATCTTTAATGTCTTCTTCGTCAATTTCTTCTGTTGGCGTTCGCTCTCATCAAATTCTATGAGTAACGTAACTTTCGGAAATGGCTTTTTAACGACACCTTTTAGTAAATTAGGATTAATTGTATCCACCATCTTCAATAGGTTATCGTCTACCATTTCGATAGCACTCGGTAGCTCTGGCAACTTACGCAATTCTTCAACGGCTACTGATGCCTGTTGTAAATCGTCGAAATAAGCAACGACCAAAGTGGATGAAGGATTATGCTCTTCGGTTTGCAAAGTAGCCTGCGTCACGATACCGAGCGTTCCCTGAGAGCCCACAAACAATGGGGTCAGATCAAATGAGCCGTCTTTCAATTTAACGTCCGCAAGGGCATAACCAGCAGCATTCTTAGTTGTTTGTAGCTTGAGCCGATCTAGCAGTGCATGATTATCTTCAATTAGCTTATCAAGCGAACGGTAAATCTCACCTTCAAGCGTAGAAAGACCAAGTTTTTTATTAAGTTCTCGTTTACTCAAACGTTTCGTTTCTATAACTTCACCGTTAGCAAGTACTACTCGTAAGCTATTAACATAATCGACTGTTGTACCGTATTTAACGCTTTTCTCACCACCCGCGTTATTGCCAATTGCGCCACCAATAGTCGAATACTCTATCGATGCAGGAAATGGTGGTAAAAAACGATCATGGGTTAGCAGAGTCTGTTGCAGTTTTCCGTAATTTATACCCGGCTCTACCACTACCGTACCCGACTTGCCGTCAAATTCAATAATCCTATGCAGGTGTGCTGGAAACACTAACATTATGCCACTGCCAAGTGCTCCACCGGACTGATCAGTACCCGCGCCTCGAGCAGTAATAGGTATAGCTCGTCCACGTTCAGCCAATTGCCATGTGAAACGAGCAACTTTACGGATATCACTTTCTACGCGTGGGTATACAATGACGCTTGGTGTTACTGTGAAAATACTACCGTCTGTTGAAAAATATCTCCGTGCATCCGCAGCAGTCATGACTTCACCTTGTACATGCTCCTGCAAATAATGCGCAACTTTACTCATTACTCCCTATACCCTTGTTCACATTTTGCTTATTGTCATGATAGCACATGTGTAGCAGTTGTGCTTGTGGTTTATATCCACAAAATAAATTTTGCTCTATATCTCTATAAGTCCACAAAGTACCTTGAATTTCTATATTGCTTTGGTGCGCGAGAGAGGACTTGAACCTCCACGATATTGCTATCACTAGTACCTGAAACTAGCGCGTCTACCAATTCCGCCACTCGCGCGTCTACTCATTATACTCACCGCTCTGGAAGCAAACCTGCTATTAACGCAGATTAACAGATGCCATTGTAGTCTATGAATCTGCGTTAATCAACGGTGGTTTTTACAAGACGAACCTGCCATTCATCAACGTTGGCAAACCGATCACTGGCAGATACCACAGTATGTTCATGTAACCCATAGACTGCATCACGCGTAATATATAGTACCCCGGGCTGATACAAGGCCAGTGCAGGCGCATCATCTCGCCATGCGCTTAAAAATGGCTTATATTTTGCAATGCGCAATTTACTATCAGTACGAGTACGGGCCGATTCTAAGGCTTCATCAACCACCTGAGACTTGTATTCCGAAAAGTTTAAACGATTATTCGAAAGAACATCGGCTTGGCTGCTATGCCAATATACAAACACGTCTGGATCGTTACCTATAGATATACCTCTTAGAAGTACATCATAACTATGATCAGAAAGGGTTACCTGAAATTCACTGTCAGTCTGTAAAGCAATTTTAACGTTAGCGCCGATAGCTCGCCATTGTTTTTGTAACTCCCGCGTTATTCGTGCTGTTTCGGGAGTATGTTCAGCGTAGAGTGTAAATTCTAATTTTTGGCCAGACTTTTCTCGGACAGCTCCTGGACGCGCAACGACCCATCCTGCATCATTTAGCTGCTTGGCAGCGACAATAGGGTCATACCCAAATTGGATGAGAGACTTGTCGTAACCTAATTGGTTTTTCAAAAATGGAGCATCGACGGGTCTCGCCGGGTAAAATAGTTTGTTCCGAAGAGCCCGGGTATCCGTCGCTCGAACCAATGCTTGGCGAACGGTTTTGTCAGCTAAGATACCCTCTGTTGTTTTGAAAAATGTCATCATAGCCGCAGTCTGTGGAAAGTTATATATTTGACTATTGTCGCCCATATTTTGAGTTTCGCTTTCTAAGCCCACCATGGCGTTCAGCTCATGTTTGTTATACGCACTAATCATTTGGCTGCTATCACGAAATGTATGCACAATAAAAGTATCTAGCTTTGGAGCACCACGATAGTAGTTATCATTGGCCTCTAGGGTTATACGTTCTTCGCGAGTAGTGTTAGTTCCACTCACGCTAAGGTTTTGCCATTGAAAAGGACCCGTTCCGACAGGGTGATTAGTATTAAAAGATACTGAACGCATATCACCCATAGGTACTGTTTCAAGTATATGTTTCGGGATAATACCATTTGTCAAAGAATGGGGAAACGATGCTAATGGATTAGAAAGTGTAAATACTATAGTACGTGAGTCTTTGGCTTCAACTTTCACTCCTTGCCAGCTTGTATATAAAACTGAGCCAGCATCAGGATTTTGGATGGTACTGTAAGTAAAGATAATATCATCTGTGGTTAAGGTCCGACCATCACTCCATCGCAAGTCTGGACGTAGTTTTACAGTGTAAACTTTTCCTCGACTATCAGTTTGCCATGTTTCCGCTAAATCCCCCACCAGTCGATTATTTTGATCGTACTTTAACAACCCGCTAAATAAAAGTTTGGAAACCGTACGATCAGCTGTAGCTGTAGCGTAAATGGGGTTAGCATTTGTGAACGAGCCAATTACGCCCTCGGCATATGCGCCTCCTGGTGCCGGACGCAATTCCTGATAGTAACTGCTCAGTGAAGAAATTTGTATAACTGAGCAGCCAATCATTACAACCACTAGACCTATCCAGGCAACAACAAACCTTCGAACTTTCTGTAGACGCTCAAGTCGCCTAAAAACATACCTGTCAGTTTGGTTGCCGGCAGTTTCTACCTGACGCTTGTGCATACGTACCTTGCGTCGAAAGCGAAGTCTATGAGCGCGACCAACCATAAGGATTAATTTATACGACTATACCTAATATCACCGACCCGGCAAATATCATAACGAGGAAAATCGTAAGTTGGAAAATCGTTTTATCGGTGCCTCGACGAGTTGTATTAACTTCTGCTCCGCCGCCAAGCCCAGCGCCTAATGACGCGCCACGTGTTTGGATTAAAATTAAAAATACCAAAAATACAGCCGTACCGATAGTTATGTAATTCCAAATGCTCATTATTTGTTTCCTCTCTGTCAGCCTTAGCGATCTTCCAAAATAGCTGTTACTAAATAGTTTACCAGCCCTATGACCACTCCCGCAAGCATAGCAGACCAGAGACTTGATACCTCAAGCGGACTGTAAATAGCACTTGCCAACATAATCATAAGACCGTTGATGACAATCATGAATAAGCCTAAGGTAAATAATATAGCCGGCAGTGAAAGTATTACGACAATCGGCTTGATAATGGCATTAATGCCAGCAAGTATCAAGCCTCCAACGATAACAACCCCTATACGATCATCGTAAGTAATACGACCATCACCCAATATACCTGCCGCTATCCATAGACCGAGGCTGCAGACAAGCCAGCGCACTAGAAACCTATAAATAATATTCGGCGAGTATTTGTTTGCCATAATCGTCATACATTGTAAGCTAGTCAAGCTCTGAGGACAAGGAACCACTTAAAATCTCTACGCCTTCGTTAGTGATACGAATGTCGTCCTCAATACGTACGCCGATGCTTTCGCTTGGAATGTAAATTCCCGGCTCTACCGTGATCACCATGTCCGGTTCAAGAGGGCTAGCACGATCATCAGCATCGTGCACGTCAAGGCCTAAGTGGTGTGATGTAGCATGGGGGTAAAATTTTCTGACTGATTCGGTATTAATAACCTTTATAAGTCCTAACTCTTTTAATTTTTCACCCATGATTTGTTCTATTTGTTTTTCATATTCTGCGAGTATCACGCCTGGCTTCAACAAAGAAAAAGCAGAGATTTGCACTTCGCGTACCGCATCATACACTTCCCGTTGACGTTTCGAGGGAGAGTCGATGGCAATAGTACGAGAAATGTCTGCGGCGTAGCCGTGGTATGCCGCACCGATATCAAAAAGTAGTAGTTCATTAGAGGTGATCTTTCCCTGTAGATCAGTATTATGCAAGGTGCAAGCACGCTTACCGCCTGCTATGATAGGCTGGAACGCATGACCGGACTTTGCTCGCTGGAACGCACGGGCCAAATCTGCTTCAACTTCGTATTCATAGGAGTACTTTTTTAAATTTGCAGCCCTCGTTACTTCGCTAAATCCTTGTGTAGTTATGGAAATAGCTCGTTTGATAGCTGTAAGCTCAGGAGTTTGCTTAATCATTCTCAAAGTAGCCAAAGGCTTACGTAGGTCTAACAGCTCTATGGCTTCATTTTCCTGTAAAATAGATCTCCTGAGCACCCACCGAGCCGGATTAGAATACATACCATAGGTCTCTAGATATTGTGGTGGAGGAGTAATCGTGGCTACTTGTTTAGCATGCCGCAAACGACCTGTAAGCTTAGTCCAGCCTTCTTTGTAGTTATAAATCTCATGGACCCCTGATTGTGTCGCGAGAGCCTTTTTATCGACCCGCCCATCAAACGCATCTTGATAAGCACTGCGTTGAGGCAAAATAAGATATTCTTCGTCTTTATCTAGTACTAAGATAACATCTGGTTCCGCTATACCGGTAAGATACCAAAAATACGTATCCTGCTGAAACGGGTATGCTGTATCGACACTTCGCTGCAACTGTCCGTTAGCAGTAAGGATCACAGGAACGCTTTTAGTAAGCAATGCCCTAAGTTGCTTTCGATTGCCTCTAAAAAAATCAGCAGTAAAAAGTTCTCTCATAATCAAGTGTTTAGTATAGCAAATTACACTTTGGCGCCACTTCGTCGCTGTTCTTTTTTGAGGGGACGGAGGTATTGCTTCAGAATAGCGGCTTTCTTTTCACCCACAACTTTTTCAAGCTCCCAATCACGCGCCTGCATAACACCATGCACGCTGCCAAAAGTTTTAATAAGTTTCTTGCGTGTAGCCGGGCCAATAGTCGGTACTTCATCAAGTACACTACTGGTTTGACGATTTCCCTTTAACACCGAATGATACGATACAGCAAATCGATGTGACTCATCGCGAATTCGTTGCAATAATTTAATCACATTTGTGTTGTGCGGTACGTTGACCAAAATAAAATCTTTGCTTTCACTAGTAAAGCCGCCTAGTTTATGTAAGTAATCGGTGTTAAGCAACACATTTGACCGATCTTTAGCAATTACTATTTGCTCTTCGCGTTTAGCTAAGCCAATGAATGAGATTTTTTCGCAATTTGACTCATCGCGAGCCTTAATTGCAGCATCAAGTTGTCCTTTGCCACCATCAATAAGCACTAGGCTTGGCTTGCCCCAGACTTTGAGATTTTTCTCACTTAACCGTCTTTTTAGAGTTTCATGCATGTTATAAAAGTCATTATTCTGATTCTTTTTAGTTTTAAATTTTCGATACTCACCTTTATTACTTACTCCGTTAGTGAATACCACCATGCTGGCTACCACGTCACTGCCCTGCATATGCGAAATATCATAACCCTCAATACGCTTAGGAAAATCAGGCAAGCTTAGTATATCGACCAACTCATTAAGCGCATGATCTTTACTAATATCTAAAAACTCTTTATCGCTGAAAACTACTTGTTTATTGAGATTCTGTAAAGCGAACAGCTGATTACGGAGTTTTGCCGCGCGCTCAAACTCTGCATTTTTTGCGGCTTTTTGCATATCTTGTTCAATTTCTCTGAGAACACTTGTTCGTTTACCTTCAATTACTGCTATGAGTTTGCGTAAATTTGCCCGGTAATCTTCAAGGCTGGTCTTTCCTTCTTCCAGACCGGGATCAAGCTTAAGGTGGTAATACAGAGTGGCTCTCTTCTGATTTGGTGTACGCTTAGTAGCATACGGAAAAATGCGTCGCAACAATTTGAGTGCCTGACGCACACTTGAGACGCTTAAATATGGTCCAAAATATTTTGCTCCATCATCTAAAGGCCGTCGCGTAGTACTAACTGTTGGGTAGTCACTGTCATAATCAATGCGGATGTAACTCATTGCCTTGTCGTCCCGCAATAAAATATTATATTGGGGCATATAACGACGGATCATTTCAGCTTCCAAAAATAGCGCTTCTACTTCACTATCAACTACCATCCAGTCAGTGTCAGCAATTTCTGCAACTAATGCCTCGGTTTTTGGGTCACGTCCACGCGATTTTTGAAAATATTGGCGTACACGGTTTTTGAGTATAGCCGCTTTGCCTACGTAGATAATATTACCGCCAGCGTCCTTATGAAAATACACACCAGGCGCCGCTGGTAATTCTGTTAGTTTTTCTGTGAGTCTCTTATTCACTCCTCTATTATACCGCGGCGGGATCACGACAGGACTGCTCATGGTAGAGTTTGGCAGTATCTTGTTTACAGTCTTCACAAATGAGCACCAAGCGATTGCAGGCTTTGTTGGCACAATTTTCATAGTTGCTAGTCTTAGATCGACAGTGGACACATGCACCGATATCTTTAGATTTATCAGAAAAACGATGGTTCATACGATTGTCGAATATATACAAAGAACCTTCCCAGAGTCCCTCATCACCATATTTTTCACCGTACTTCACAATACCGCCATCGATTTGATAAACCTCCTTAAAGCCCCGGTTTTTCATAAGCGCACTAAGTGGTTCACAGCGAACCCCACCTGTACAGTAGGTCACTATCGGCTTGTCTTTAATATTGTCATATTTGCCGCTTTCAAGTTCTGCGACAAAATCGCGCGTCGTTTTCGTATCGGGTACGACAGCGTCCTTGAATTTGCCCACCGCCGCTTCGTAGGCATTGCGGCCATCAAAAAATACTACTTCGTCGCCACGTTCTTCCACGAGCTTATGAAGCGCTTCTGGTTTCAGGTGTTTGCCGCTCCCAACGACACCTTTTTCATCTACTGTAATTTCATCCGGCGTATTAAATGCTACCAGTTCCGGCTTTACCTTTACGCTCAAGCGCGGAAAGTCAGTACCCGTACCATCACTCCACTTGTACATAATGTCTTTAAAGATAACTGAGCGATTCATTTCTCGCTTATACTCACGCAAGTTTTCAATATGGCCGCCAAGCGTACCATTTATACCGTGTTTACTGATAATAATACGGCCTTTCAATCCCAATCGATTACACAGTTCTTTCTGCCAGCGCATAGTCATTCCCGGATCATCAACTGATACAAACTTGTAGTACAAAATCACCTTGTTCATCGGGTTATATTGTATCAGATTAGGAAATATTTGACACCAGTGGTATAATTGATGTCATTATTACAAAATAACGGAAAGGGCGAGCTAGATGATAGTTACTAAGAAATTACAGAAAATGATAATCGCCCGGATAGACCGTTAACCTTTCTTTTCGATCTTGTACCAAGGCTACAGCGTGAGTAGCCAGCAAAAATTAAACTAACCTAAAATACTTTACTACCCAAATGGGCAGGAGGCCCATGTATGAATACGACCAAAAGAACAATTCAAATATATCTTCAGCATGCGTGGCGTTACAAAGTTTATTTTATAGGCATGCTTGTAGCAGTGCCTGTAGCAACAATCAGTTTTCGACTCCTACCGCCGCTTATTGCCGCTGGCATTTTAGAGCGGCTAAGCAATGGTGATTTTATAAAAGGCAATGTTTGGGAAAGTTTTGGGCAAGATATACTACTCTACGCTACATCCGTCCTGATAGGAGGAATTCTTATGTGGCGGACTGTAATTTATATTATCTGGAAACACGAAGGCTATGTCCTGCGTGACTTATACAGGACTATGTTTGATAAGTACATGAACTTGAGCGCATCTTTTCATGCAGATAATTTTGGCGGATCTCTGGTGTCTCGAACGAATAAATTTACTACCGCGTACGTCCGGCTTGCCGATGCCTTCATATTTCAATTTTATGGCCTGGTGATCAGTGTTATTTTTGTGTCTATAGCATTGTTTCCAAAATCACCACTTTTTGTAATGGGTCTGTTGACGTGTACGGCGCTATTTATAACTATTACTATTAAATTAAGTAAACGCATACGGGAGTTGGGTGCTATAGAAGCAAACGCTCAAAATACTGTAACAGGTTATTTGGCGGATGGCATCACCAATATTATGGCCATCAAGAGTTTTGCGTCAAAAAACTATGAAACGAAAAGATTTGAAGCAGCAACGGAAAAATCCCGTCAAAAAACTATTGACCTCATGTGGGGGTCACTTAAGTTCCAGCTTTTTGCTTCAACAGTTACCAGTTCTTTGCTCGTAATCGCTGTTGTAATAGCTGTCTTTGCGGTTACGGTATATGGTGCTGATGCGGCAACTATTTTCCTAATGTTTACGTACGCGGCCTTTATAGGCGACCAGTTATGGGAGTTTGGGTCATCGACCTTACGAAACTATAACCGTTCAATGGGTGATGCGCACGAGGCAGTTGTCACCCTTGATACACCGTTGTCAGTTAAAGACCCTCAAAACCCTCAATCACTCCTAGTCAAATCGGGCACTATTACTTTTGACAATGTCATTTTTGACCACAGCGATGATACTGAAAATCCGTTGTTCGCGGGTTTGAATTTAGATATTAAAGACGGCGAGAAGATAGGTTTAGTCGGACGTTCAGGTGGAGGGAAGACTACCATAACAAAACTCCTCCTGCGTTTTATGGACATTGATTCAGGCCATATTCTCATAGACGGTCAAGATATCGCCAAAGTAACACAAGCTGACTTACGTCAGACCATTACCTACGTACCTCAGGAGCCCTTACTATTCCACCGATCACTTTCAGAAAATATAAGATACGGTAAACAAAATGCTACCGAGAAAGAAATGATAAAAGTATCCAAAATGGCACATGCCCATGAGTTTATCAAGGACTTACCCAAAGCCTACGATACGCTTGTCGGCGAACGCGGCGTTAAGCTTTCAGGCGGGCAGAGACAACGCGTAGCAATCGCCCGGGCAATGCTTAAAAACGCGCCGATTTTAATACTTGATGAAGCTACTTCGGCGCTAGATAGCGAAAGTGAAGTGCTGATTCAGGATGCCCTTTGGAAACTTATGGAAGGTAAAACTGCTATTGTTATTGCGCATCGGCTTAGTACCATCCAAAAAATGGACCGCATTATAGTGCTTGACGACGGCAAAATCGTAGAAGAAGGTTCGCACAAAGAGCTTCTGAAACGAAATGGTACATACGCCAAACTGTGGTCACACCAGTCTGGTGGATTTATCGAGGAGTAACTATTTTTTTTGTGCGATGAAGTGAAGCATTTGACCTTTTGCTTTCAGCTGCTCGCTTTTTCCTTTTTCATATTCTTTTTTGACTATAGCTTCAAGCTCATTTTTAGGAACCGTAGATATAGGACGATAATCTAGTTCACTTTCAATGCGTACACCTGTCCACTGTATTACTTTGAAGCCAGTATTCGTGAGCATTACTCCCAATTCTTCCGGATGAAAAGCCCGGCGTATTCGACCTACATTATTGGCCTGATTGTTGTTGTTTCGTAAAGATGCAAGTTCCTTTAGTTGACCTCTCTGAGCCAGCCTGGCTTCTGCTCCCAAGTATCCTTTCTCCAAAAGTGATAGGTAGCCTTTTGGCTTTGTAAGCTTTGCCAAGTTACTAATGAATAGCTGGGGGTCAGACACGTACATTGCTACGCCATGTGATAGTACTAAGTCAAAAGCTTTTTCTTGGCCTGTTTCGAGTAGATCTTCTGCGGTTCCCTCTAGCACACTAATTCGAGCCCGTACTTCAGTAGGCAACTTAGAGAGTCGCTTTGTTTCCGCTTCGTCAAGTTGCTCTTTTGATGGCTCCACCAAAACAACTTCGTGCCCCAACTTAGCAAGCCATACAGCGTCAATCGCCGCTCCACCACCAATATCGGCTACGCGAAGTGACTTAGCAGAAGTGATATTACTAAGCCCTCGCTGGGTTACTTCATACCTTACGTAACCTCTTACTGTGTCAGCATACTCGGCAAATTGTACCGACACTCCGTCAAAGCTTGTTTCTGATATTGACATACTTCTGTTAGCTATTGTTTGGTGGGGTTGTGGCCTTGCTCTTTGTCCTCGAATTCTTTTTTGCCACCGGGGCGTTGCTCGTCTTCCCCTGTACCTTCTTCGGCACTACTTTCGTGTTCAGCTTCAACCTCAGCTTCATCACCTGGTTCAGCGTCACCACCTGCAGCATCGTTGGCAGCAGCTAAAGCACTTGGCTCGAATACGGTGGCAAGGGTAATTGTAGATTCAGCTTTTATCGTCACACCATTGGGTACGCTCAGATCAGCTACCGTAGCATGGTCGCCCACTTCTACTAGTTTTTCGCCATCAAATTCTAAAGCATCTGGCAAATCTTTTGGCAAAGCTTCAACTTCTACTGTTTCGGTATTATGCAGTACGATAAGTCCGGCACGTTCGGCAGGTGTGGCCTCATTGCCTTCGGCAAACTTAATGTGCACTGGTACTTGAGCGTTTACTTTTTCATTAGCCCGTACTGCGTTGAAGACTACATGAGTGATCAATTGAGTACGCGGATGCAAACTGACGGCTTTAATAAGTGTTGTATAAGTCTTGTCGCCAACTTTCAACTGTACCGGATGGTTTTTACCGGCTTTTTGATAAGTTTTCAGTATAGCCAAGTGTGGCCCCACCACTACGATAGACGGCTTGCCATGATCATGAATGACGGCTGGCACATTGCCCTCACGGCGCAGCTTGTTCAGCCCCTTGCCCACAACTTCGCGTGGTTGTAAATTAATACTAATAGTATTTTGTGACATGCGTTCCCTCCTTTATAGACTCATGAGAGTCGCTATTAATAACATCCCACGTTCCTATTGTAACAAACACCTAGACGCTTACGCATAAACCAAGTAAGCTTATAAGGATGTTTGAAACGTTTGCAATGTTCGGTGTGAGTCCTGAGGCGATTGCCCAGGGAGGTTTGATTATAATTGCCCTCATCGTATTTGCTGAATCAGGATTATTGATCGGCTTTTTCTTACCTGGTGATACGCTACTAATTACTGCTGGAGTCCTAGCTGCCCAGGGTCACCTGCCTATTCAGCTTACTATTATTTCAATTGCTCTCGCGGCTATCGTTGGAGACAACGTAGGCTATACTATTGGCCAATATTCTGGCAAACGTCTCTTTCATAAAAAAGATGGAATACTATTTCGGCATGAATATGTTGAACGTTCTCAAACATTTTATGAAAAACATGGTGGTAAAACTATCATGTTTGCCCGATTTGTGCCTATTGTACGAACTTTCGCACCAGTGGTAGCCGGTATTGGTAAAATGCCTCGTTCCAAATTTTTGCTCTATGATATCCCGGGCGCTTCCTTTTGGGCTGCCAGTGTCACTCTGTTAGGGTATTGGGTGGGCAGTAAAATTCCGAATATTGGTCACTACCTCGAGATTATAGTTATCGGTGTCATGGTACTAGCCATTGCACCAGCGATCTGGCATATCATAAGCGATCCTAAATCTCGTCGAATCGTTAGCACAAAGCTAAAACGATCCGTTAAAGTCAGTCGTGATTAAACTTTAAAGTGATCAGTTTAAAGTATTTTTTTAAGAAATTGGCCGGTGTAGCTACCGGATACTTTAACTACTTGTTCGGGTGTACCGGTGGCAAGCACTCTACCGCCGCCGCTACCACCTTCTGGACCCATATCAATTAGATAGTCAGCTGATTTGATAACGTCCAAATTATGCTCAATTATTACCATGCTATTGCCGGCATCAACCAAAGCATGTAGAACTTGTAACAGTTTACGAACATCAGCCATATGTAAACCAGTGGTAGGCTCATCCAGAATGTACAGCGTTCGTCCAGTAGCACGACGAGACAGCTCAGTTGCCAACTTTACTCGCTGCGCTTCGCCACCAGACAATTGTGTGGCCGGTTGCCCAAGTGTAATATATCCAAGACCCACATCGACCATGGTTTGTAGCTTGCGAGCAATAGCTGGAATATTTGCGAAAAAGTCTAAACCCTGTTCGCAGGTCATTTCCAAGACATCACTGATAGTTTTGCCTTTGTAGTGGATTTCCAACGCTTCACGATTGTATCGCTTACCGTGACAGACTTCGCACGGCACATACACGTCTGGCAAAAAATGCATTTCAATTTTTATAATGCCGTCACCGGCACAGTTCTCACATCGACCACCCTTAACATTAAAGCTAAAACGTCCCGGACCATAACCACGCAGTTTAGATTCAGGGGTATTTGCGAATAATTCGCGAATTGGCGTGAATAGACCAGTATAGGTTGCTGGGTTTGACCGTGGTGTCCGGCCAATCGGTGACTGATCAATAACAATAGCTTTATCCAGCTCCTTAATACCCTCAATGTCATCGTGTTTGCCTGGTACTGTGTTAGCCCGATGCAAGCGAGCTTGTAACTCTTTAGCCAAAATATCGTTGATCAAACTTGATTTTCCCGAACCACTTACACCACTGACCACTACCAACTTGCCAAGCGGAATTTCTACATCAACGCTTTGTAAGTTGTGTTCACGAGCACCTTTAATGACTATGTTATTACCGTTGCCCGGCCTTCGTTTTTTGGGCGTATCAATTGTTTCGCTACCGTTTAAATAGTGACCTGTTACACTCTTGGGGTTTTTAGCAACGTCTGCTGGAGCACCATGTGCCACAATATGCCCGCCGTGTATTCCTGCACCCGGTCCAATATCTACTAAATAGTCTGCGGTGCGGATTGTTTCTTCATCATGCTCTACGACAATCACTGTATTGCCTAAATCACGCAAGTGTTTAAGCGTCTTGATAAGTCGTGCATTATCACGTTGGTGCAAGCCAATACTTGGCTCGTCTAGTACATATAAAACCCCTTGTAAGCCAGAGCCGATCTGTGTAGCTAATCGAATGCGTTGCGCCTCACCTCCCGACAATGTATTGGCACTTCGGAGCAACGTGAGATAGTTTAAGCCAACGTCTTGTAAAAAGCTCAGGCGAGCACAAATTTCTTTCAAGATCTGGTGAGCTATATGTTTTTCTTGATCACTGAGCCGAACTTCATCAAACCAGCCTAGCGCATCATCTATCGACATAGCACTGATTTCCATAATCGACTTACCGTGAACTGTGATTGCTAAAACTTCTGGCTTCAAACGTAAGCCTTTGCACGCGTAACAATCGCGCTCCTGCATGAACCGCTCAATGTCTTTGCGCATAAATTCACTCTCGGTTTCTTTGTGACGCCGTTCCAGATTTGGTATCACACCTTCATACGTAGTTTCAAATTTTCGCCCGACACCAAGGCTCACCGTATATTTTTCACTTCCTGTCCCGTACAAAATCCGTTGTACGTTTTCTTGATTTAGGTTAGCAGTTGGCTCATGGATACTAAACCCATAGCGATCAGCAACTGCTTGGATCTTTTTCATGTACCACGCATCTGTATTGATACGATTAAATGGTCGTATAGCACCCTCGGCAATCGTTAGCCTACCGTTTGGTATTACCAATTCAGGATCAACTTCTAGACGTGACCCGAGTCCAGTACACACCGGGCAAGCGCCGTGCGGACTATTAAAGCTAAATGTTCGCGGTTCTAATTCAGGGATCGCCACTTCCGGGTGCTCTGGACAAGCATAAGCCAAAGAATATTCAAACTCTTCTTTGGTATCGGCATTAACCAGTCGCATGCGCTCATCACCAACCTCCAAAGCTTGCTCAACGCTTTGAGCAAGTCGACTACGGTTGGCTTCGTCATTCGTCAAACGATCAACCACAACATTGATCGTATGCTTATATTTTTTATCAAGGCTCGGAAATTCATCCAGAGCATAAATTACACCATCTACCTGAGCACGAGCAAAACCGGCACGACTGTATTGCTCTGGTATGTGCTCAAAAGCTCCTTTTTTATCGGTTACAACTGGCGCGAGTATCATCAGACGTGCCCCCTCAGGCATCGCTGTAATCTGATCTATAATTGCCTGGGAAGTTTGACGGGTCACTGAGCGACCACAGACTGGACAATGCGGTATACCAATACGCGCAAACAGCAATCGTAAGTAATCGTAAATTTCTGTCACGGTGGCCACGGTGCTACGCGGGTTTCGGCTCGTGGACTTTTGGTCAATACTGATTGCTGGCGAAAGACCGTCTATTTGGTCAACGTCCGGCTTTTCCATGAGACCTAAAAACTGTCGAGCATAGCTACTCAGGCTTTCGACATAGCGGCGTTGGCCTTCGGCATAGATCGTATCAAAGGCAAGACTAGACTTACCTGAACCCGATAAGCCAGTTATAACCACCAATTTATTACGCGGCAGCTCCACGCTAATATTTTTGAGGTTATGCTCTCTCGCCCCCTTAACAACGATTTTCTCACTCATAAACGGACTTCATTATACCTGAAAAAACGGTTTTTTTCCACTGGCATAAAGTTACTACGCTATACTACGTGTCATGGACTCATTAAAAGAAGGATGGTATCGGATTCCGAAAACGGTTCGTAAACCCCTAATATTTATCGTTGGATTTGCCGTAATAGTAGTTGGCATAGTTATGCTAATTTTCCCAGGACCAGGCTGGGCTGCGATATTTTTAGGTTTTGCCATCTTGGCTACTGAATTTGCGTTTGCCGAAAAAGTACGTGATTGGTTAATTGCATTTCTGAAAGATCTCATCAGATTCGCCTTGCAAGAGTTCAGAAAACCTTGGCGTTTACCCTATTGAATAAAATGTAAGCATAAGCAATTAAATAATATTATTGATTTAATTGCAATTTAATATATTTAGGATTATAATGCTGCTCAAACCAACCTTCTTTAACACACCCACAGGAGCTGCATATGCAAGAACTGCTAGTACTGGGGTTAATTCCCGGGACAAATATTCAAATTACTTTCATTGCTTGGCTACTTTTGGTGTGTGGACTCACTGCGTGGATACTGGCAACTATTGCTCATCGGCGCCACTTACTAAGCAATTTCCTCATCACGGCTATGCTCATCCAACAGGTTCGAGTTCATCAGCCGCAGGCATAATACTCTGACCATAGAGCTGTAGCTCTTCGAGAAGATACCGTTGATGTTGTGTAATCCCGGCTGTGTCAGCTAATTGCTCAAGGCGCGCAAAGTACCGTGCCATTCGTGATGATGCGCCTCCCTTCATAAGGTTTTGCTGAAGATATTTCTCCCAATTGATTCGTTCTTCGTCGGTCATATGTTTGGGATAATTTCGCGCTTTGTAGAGCGGCACAAGCGCTTGTAATCTATGATCATGAAAATCAGCTATAAACCGGGAAAGCTCATCGGGTGTAGCAGTCCGAAACACGTTTTCCAGGCTACGGTCATGATCATCAAAAAATCCGTCATATAATTGGCCGTCAACTGTTGTTTGGTCACTCAAAAAGCTTGCCTGCTGTGCTTTATCTAAAATCTCCACTGCCTTCAGCAACTTTTCTGACCATTCTTTCATGCCTGCAAGCGTTTTAGCATGTTTGCTTATTTCACCCATAGTAATCTTTAGGCGTTTTTGGCTTTTTCCATCAAGCACAGATAAGGGAGCAACAGCCGGACAGCAATTAAAGCGAAGAGCCTTGACCGGTAAACGTGGTTCGGTAGCGTCCTTTTTCCAGCGCCAGGCTTCCGCAAGCTGTTCGGGGGTATAGTCTTTGTACTTAGCTGGATCGTATCGCAAATCATAAACATAGGCGCACTGTTTTGTCGGGTGAGACGTTATCAGCTGGGCCACTGTCGTTTTTTCATGTTCACCAGAGTATTTACCACTGCTATATACAAAGGGCTTACCCATACCTACCAATTCTTGAACCTTTTTCTTGTCACGCATAGCAAGAAGATAGTGGAATAGTTTTGGTTGTTTTTGGTGCAGTAGCTGTGCTAAGGCTATAGTAGCCTTCACGTCCGATAAAGCGTCGTGAGCATCACTATGATCCAGGCCATTGATTGCTGCCAGTAATTCCAGCTTATTTGTTGGCTTACTCTTACTATCAATTGGCCATTTTATTCCTTCAGGGCGTAAAGCTCGCGTCATACGCACTACGTCAAGTAAGTCCCATCTGGAACGCCCTTCTTTCCACTGCCATTCGTATGGATCGTAAAAGTTGCGATATAACGCAAATCTCATAAATTCATCGTCAAAGCGTACGGTGTTGAATCCTACAAAAATAGTATCCGGTTGCACAACTTCGGCAAAAAATAATTGCAGAAACTCTGCTTCAGTTATACCGTCCTGCAACGTCTGCTGAGGCGTAATGCCAGTCACCATGATTGCATCAGGTTCTGGCAGAACATCTGGTGAAAGCTTAATAAGCGTATTTACTGGTTCGCCTATCGGCTGCAAATCCAAAGAAGTCCGTTGACCGGCAAACTGCATAATGCGCGCCGAACGCGGGTTGACTCCCGAAGTTTCCAGATCATAAAAAAAGAAAGTCTGCGCCATAGCTGCAAGCAGTGTAGCACAAAATTACGGTCTGCTCTTTTCTTCGACCAGACGTGTCGCATCATCCATAGCCTGGCGAATAAGCGGATGGCGTAAGCCCAACCCCATGGCTTTTAACGTATCGTTTAATCTGTGTACAACTTCACGCGCCACTGGGACCTTTTCTTGTAGAACTTTGCGCGCAATCGTTTGAGCTAAAAAGGATACTACAAACCCAAAACCTTGACGCTCGCTATACCCTGCCAAGGTTGCGCGAATACTGTCTTTTGCAATAAAAACACCTTCCGCCAGTTTGGCCGCTACAGCATTGTTCATGTATGCATCAAGAATAAGTATATGTTGTGCGTTCGTATCAATATCTCTTAAAGAAACTCCTTCTAATAGCTTATCCACAATCTGAATCAGAGCCGTTTTCCATTGATCGCCAAGGCCTTCTTCAGCCGCTATGATTGCTTGCATTTCTGGTTTTGAGCCAAAAAGTGATTCGGCCATAGCACGAGAATCATCAGCCTTTAAAATACTGACTATTTGACCCACCCACGCGACTCTGTTCATTTGGGACAATAATGCAACTTTCTGGTTATCCAGAGCTTCGGATTCTCCCTGCTCTGCTTCGATTACTCCAACCTGCGTTAGTGCAACCTGTAAATTGTTAAGATAATGCGTTGTAAACTCCTCTTCCAGCGGCATAGCTTGTGCCACTTCCATGAAATCACTAACAGGAGCCCCATGATCCCTTATCATGGCAATGACCGCCTCTTCTAGTTGACGGTAAATTCTTAGTTCTATGACATATTGGGCAGCTTCCTCGGGGCCATACCCATAAGCTTGCCACTCAGCTTGAGCACGTCTAAATTCCTCATCGTCAGCATCATCTATTGTGAAGTCTTCAAAGCTCATATAACATATTTTGCTACCTTTTTTAATAAATAGCAATATTGTTATAATGCTTATGTTTATATATTCGTTTAGAAAGTAAATTCGCCTTTGTCGGCAATTACTATCCGATCACCCGCCTCTACACCTAGTCTCAGCAGTTCGTGTAAGATACCTGTCTTTTTCATAATATCCTTTAGCCGGGCTACGCCGTATGGGTTATCGAAATCGGTCCGTACCGCAAACCGTTCTATGCGTGGGCCAGTAACCAAAAAAACACCTTCTTGTTTTGTTACTTTCCAAGTATCATGATCGTTTGTCATGGTTAAAATTGGTACAGCTTCCTCGGGCTCCTCTTTTACAGCTTGTTCAAGCTCCTTGCGCCTTTCGGCCAACAGTACATCCTTTACCGCAAATAGCAGTTCTTTTGTTCCGATGTGAGCTTGTGCAGAGATAGGATATATTACACTGTTTTTCGGTGTTACCTTCTGGAGCTGTCGGCTAAGATCGGTTATAATTTCGTCATCTAAGCCTTCGGTTTTGTTAAGGGCTATTATTTGTGGCTTGCCTGATAAATCTACTTTGTAAGCCGCTAACTCTTCCTGGATTGTCTGGTAAGCTTTTGCTACGTCGTCCTGATATGCATCTATAACATGGACCAGTACCAGCGTTCGCTCAACGTGACGCAAAAATTCATCACCCAATCCTTTGCCTTCAGCTGCACCCTCTATAAGGCCCGGGATGTCAGCAAATAATGTACTTGTTTCTTGGTCGATATCCACAACACCAAGATTCGGAGTAAGCGTTGTAAAAGGATAGTCTGCGATTTCCGGACGAGCATTGCTAATAACACTAAGAAGCGTCGACTTACCGGCGTTAGGCAGACCCACTAGCCCTACGTCTGCAATAAGTTTTAACTCCATGCTAATATGTAGTCGTTCGCCTGGTTCGCCTTTTTCCGCTACTTTGGGAGATTGGCGTACCGAGCTGGTAAAGTGGGCATTGCCGTAGCCACCTATACCGCCCTTAGCTACGATTTCTTGCTGGCCATCTACCGCCAAATCAGCAAGTGTAGCACCTTTATCATCGGTAATCACCGTACCAACCGGTACGAGTACGAGCAAATCCTCGGCACTTTTGCCATGTTTTTTACGCTTACCTCCGCCTTCGCCATTTTTTGCCACTAGTTCTTTTTTGAAACGGAAAGCAGCCAAAGTGTTTTCGTTGCGTGTTGCACGGAAGATAATATCACCGCCCTTTCCTCCGTCACCACCGTCAGGGCCACCTTTATCTACAAATTTTTCCCGGCGAAAGCTGACCAACCCATTACCGCCAGAACCAGCTTGTATAAGTACGTCAACTCTATCTATAAAATGCATCACCTACTAGTATAAGAGAAGTGGCGACATAGGAGAAGCTATTTCTAGCGGTAAATGAAGTTTTGGTATTTACCAATTGCTGGCACCCAGCCACTGTAGCCTACATGATCAAAGCCAGCTAATCCGTTCATGTCCGAATATTTAATCTCCCAGCTACCGTCAGCCGCCTGGCGAACATCCTCAACGATACCAACGTGACCCCATCCTCCATTACGCTGAGCGATTGCTCCCGCTCGAGGAACTTGGCTTACAGTCCAGCCACTGGCACGCGCACGATCATCCCATGTACTTGCATTGCCCCAGTTGGTAGGAACGTTTACGCGTGATGCGGCATACCAGGTACACCAACCCGGATCATAGCCGTTGTAACCATACTGCGGCGAAAACGCACCAATATCCGCAACAGCCGTTATTTTTTGGCCATTTGGCACAACAATACGTTGTCCAGGAGTAAAGCCGCTGACTTCACCGTCGTTAAAAGCGACAAGCTGGTCTTTGTTAGCGCGAAACTTTTGTGCGATACTATCAGGCGTATCGCCAATAAGTACCGTATATACGATACCGGTAATTGGAGGAATTACGAGCTCAGTACCAGGCCGCAGAGTATCGCTTCTAAGTTCATTTGACCAGCGAATGCTATCCGACGTTACATTAAACTTCGCTGCAACGCTCGGCAGTGTATCACCCGGCTGCACTACATATGTTTGAATATCACCACCGGTTTTTACATCGGTGCTAACTACTTGGGGCTTTGCTATTACGGCAGTATCAGCCGGAGCAACAGCGTTCATAATCTTAGTACTGTCTGCTTGATTGGTCACCGCTACCGATTCAGTGAGGCCTGTGCTACGTGCCACGTTTACGGCTACATCAACTGAAGATATTTGATCTAGGGGGCCGGCTATATCATCAGCTGTTACGCCTGGAGCTGCAGATGCGCTCTCGTAGGCAGGACTCTTGCCTGCGCCACTTGTAATAAATATAGCAACAGCAATTAGGATCGCCAGATTGCCTGCGATTAGAGTATAGCGAACCGTACGTCGTCTCGCCCGTTTTGTGCGGGTGAATTGACGAGTTAGTCTTTTAGATAGTCGTGCTGGGCGTCCAGTCGAACGATGTGTGCGAGCAAGTTGTGAGGCTGTATTACTAATACAAATCTCCTGATAAAGCGACTATTGCTTTATCATGTAACCTCATGCTGGATCTTAGTTTACATTTCAAGAAAATTCGACCTTTTCTTGGTTATTTATAGGCTATGTTTCAGCAGAGGCATAACTCTTTGGAATTTCAACAATAACAGATAGGGAACCCATCGAGTTATGCTGTATAGTATAGCAAATTCACGCGCAGGATCAAGCCCTAAAAGCTTGTGCTAGTTACCGCAGAGTTTTGTGCAATACTGTTTGGTCAACGCTTCGTGCTCCTCTAGGGTATGTGAATAGTGTACTGTTCCGTCATCACCAGCTACAAAGTAAAGCCAATCAGTCTTGGCTGGAGTTGCCACCGCTTTTAGCGAAGTGTTACTGACATTGCTAATGGGCGTAGGGGGCAAGCCTTTGACATTATAGGTGTTATAAGGAGAATTATATGTTAACGAAGCACCATGACCAGCAGCAAGCGCACCGTACTTAGCTGTAGGATCAGACTGCAGAGGCATATCCAACGCCAGACGCTTTAGGAAAACTTGGGCTATCTGATTACGATCAGACTGGCTAAACGCCTCTTGCTCTACAATAGAAGCCAACGTAACCCCCTGATACACGCTTAAGCCCTTAGCTGCAAAAGCCGAACGTATCTCTGGTGTTAAATTCTTATTCATAAGCTCCAAAGACGCACCGATAATCTCTTCTGGCTTGGTATCAGAGTTGCGCTGGAATGATTCAGGATATAAATACCCTTCTAAGCTTGCGTTAGCTGGCTTGTCAACTAAAGCTGGGTTGTCTTTGTACATTGCAGGATCAAGCGCTCTGTCTACCGATGCTTTGCTGAATCCGTTGTTTATCAAGCTTTCGCGTATTTGGTCAATGCGCTGTCCTGGCAAAATTGTCACCAAATCGGTTGCTACCTTGCCGCGGCTTAAAATCGAGACGATTTGTGGCGTACTTAAGCTCGGCTGCAAGTTATATGTGCCGGCAATAAGTGGATTAGTCGTCCCCTTACTGCGGATATAGAGCTGGAATACCAGACTGCTTCTAATTAAATTTTTCTTTTTCAATGTCACTGCCACTTCATCTACAGTTGCACCTTTTTCCACGACAAGCACCTGGGTATCACCCTGCGTACTCACTGCTCTGAGATTAGTGTTGTAGTAATATCGCACCCCAACCATACTCAGCGCAAGCCCGAGCACCACAATTACCACAATTACAAGCAGACGTTTCGGCCACTGACGCATGGAAGTAGCACCGCTATCAAGTGAGTATTTCTTTTTAAACATGGTACTCCTTCGGTAAATCTCTCAAAAAGTCTTCTAAAATATACGTCGCTGCCAACATGTCTATGTCTTCTTTGCGGTACGGTTTTTTGCGTAATTTTAGTTCATCTTCAGCTCGGATGGATGTAGCAGCTTCGTCTATAAAGTGTATCGGTATTTTCACTTGTTTTTCAAGCTCGTGGGCTATTTGTTGTACGTATTGCGTTTGACTGGTTTCATGACCACTTAAATTCCGTGGCAATCCAACAACAAGCGTACTGACCTCATGTTCGTCTATTAACTGCTTGACCCTTTGGATAAGATCTGGTTGGCTTATGGTTGTTAAGGGAGTGGCAATATTTGCGACGCTATTGGCAAGTGCAACTCCGGTACGCTGCTCACCTATGTCCAATCCCATAATTGCGTGTACTTGCTGGACTGCCACTAGCTACTCCTATTACTTTTCGTAAGTAATTGTTATCTTGCTAGCACTCTTTGGTACGGAGGTAACCCAAAACGGGCTTAGCTTTACGTTCACATCTGTAACACCAGGGTAGTTTTTTAGCGTATCACGTACTTCACCAGATTTTTTACCAGCGATTTGCTCTTTGATTTGATCGTCGTCCAACTTTGGTCCGGCCAGTGCCGTAACGTCCATCGACATCTGTACTATAGCTGAGTTATTCTGCTGATTTTGTAGCTTGAACACCGCTTGATCTAGGCCAGTATTTAAGACTCTCTGTTTTTTAGTATCTATGTCTTCATCTACTTTTTTAGTAATGAGATCTTCAATGTCTTGCTTTTTTACACCCACCAAACTATAAGTTGTTTTCTGGGTCGCATTCACACTCTCTACTTGGTCACCGGCTTTAGCGCTAACCGTAACCTCTGGCGTACCCGTATTGAAGCTATCTTTTATGACATACAGTCCGCGATCTTCAAGTTTGCCTGCTAGTTCGTCCTTGACCGAATTATCTACCTGCGAACTCAGTTTTTGCTTAACACTCTCAATATCGCCAGCTGTGACTGTCCGAATAATATTATCTGTGCCTCCATCCGCCGAACCGGCAGCAGAAACTTCGCTTCTACCATTTACTGAAAAATCTGCTGATTTCTGAGTATTATACTGAGCCCCTGGAGCCTGTGCCGTTATATTAACTTTTTGTGAACTATATACTATACAGCTACCATGCCCTCCGCTATAAGTAAAAGAAGCACTCTCCTGAGTAATATATGTTTTGCCGCCAGTACTTATGCCAGTGCCCTGAGGGACGTCTGAAGGATCATTTCCTAAATTAGGGGCACATACTTGAGTACTCATTCTTACACTGCCTGTTGCTGTGTTTCCCTTATTTTCTTGACCACTGGCCTGGACGCTTTGGGTGGCGACTTTTTGGGTTTGCTCCACTTCAGCAGGGACAGTACCACTATCTGCGTCTACTGAGTCGGCACTGGTATCGAAAGTTACGTCAAGTCGTTTGTTTACGTCTTGGCTATCGGTTTTTATGGCTATAGTTGCCTTTGGCAAAATTATAAAGCCAAATATGAAAATTAGCAGCAAAAGTACTAGTCCTCCGCCAATTAACAGCGATTTTTTACGAAACGCATTGAAATTTGGTACTTTGAGTTTTTTATCTTTGCCCTTTTTGGCTTTTGGAGTCTTGGGTTTATGGGGCTTGCTTTCAGCCCCGGTAGGCACCTCCGGTTCATTATCCAACTGGATAGTCTCCTCGTTGTCTGATGCAGCAGCCAGCGCACCAATAGATGCCGCTGCGTTGGCTTGTGAGTCAAAGTCTTCTTCCGTTAGTTCAGGCTCGTCGACATTTACTGGCTCATCCGCCATCCCGTCTGGTTTTTTAGGAATGACTGGCTTGGAATTAGGCGTGTGGGCCACATGAAGTCCCACCGCACCAGCCAAAGGCAACAGCCCAGCTTCGGTGGTTACTAAGACTACGTGTTTGTTGTGTTCATCGGCAGCTCGCTTTAAAAGCTTCATATTAACGATGCTTTGCAGCACTGTTGCGCGTTTTGGCAATACCAAAGCTACCACCTTATGGTCAGACGCAGTTAACCGATCAATCAGCGAGGTGATTTCATCATCAACGTCTATATACAGTACGTCTTTCGTCACCGTACTCATACGCGCAAAATCCTATCAATTTTATCTTTAATGCCTTCTGAACTATTGCCACTATACTGCATGGTATCAAGTCCAACACGTAATAAACCCATTGCGGTAATAAATGTATGATCATTGACACGGCCAGTAATATCGACGATACCCACCACTTCTTCGGGGTGAATATGCTGCACTATCGGCTTTCGGGTAAACGGTAGCCCCTTGTACCAATCTGTTCCACTCAAGCTCTCCATGAGCAAGTCAAGGCTCGAGCCACCACCGCATAGTAAAATGCGATTAGGCAAGTGGTCAAGCTTATCGAATTCACCCAATGCCACCTCTACGCCTGCGGACCAAACTTTGACGGTTTTACGCAGAGCCGCTTCAACTTGCTTAGCACTATTTTTTGGCAATTTGCCTTCGTTGCTCCCTAGTTTTAATTCTTCGGCCTCTTCAAAATCTATACTTAAATCCCGTTCAATCGAGCGAGTATAGGCACGACCACCGATACCAAACATCTTGGTACCCTGTACGCCCCCTTCATTAATAACGGCAATATCGGTAGTACCACCTCCAACATCCATCAAGATAGCGCTCATGTTTTCATTGGCGTTATCACCGAGCACCGAACGAGCTACCGCAAACGGCTCAGCAGCCACCGCTAATAAATCCAGGTCTAATTGCTGGGCTGTTCGCTCTAACGCGCCAATATGTACTAACGGTGCAAAGGCAGTATACAACTGCACCACTACATCACGTCCCTGGAATCCAATGGGATTGGTTACTTCATAGCCGTCAATTTCTATGCCAACGAGAGCACTATTAACCAAGCGGACATCAACGTCCTTGCCACCAAGCTCCCAGGCAACTTGCTCGCGCGCCTTCTTCTCGGCGCGTTCTTGTACTAAGCGGATAATTTTTTCAAGCTCTGGCATATCAAGCGGACGTTCAGAGACTTTGCGTCGTACTCGAATACGTGTCGTAGTACCTTTGACCAACTCACCTGCAAGTCCTAACACCGCTGTGCGGACACTGACCCCCGCCTGGTCTTCGGCCTGAGCCAGCGCCTGGTCACAGTTTTGAGTAACAGCCGTAATATCCGAAATTGCGCCAGCCTGCATATCGCTGAGCCCTTGATGGGTTCGGCCCATTCCTATGATTTCTACTCCATCATCCGTCACTTGGCCAATCAAAGCCTTTACAAACTCGGTGCCAATATCTAAGGCTACCAGATATTGGCCTTCCGGTTCATCGTTGCGTGCAGTTTTCGTTTTGACAGCAGACTGCAAATCTTTGAGCTTACCAAGCATATACGGTTTATTTTAGCACGAACATTCTCTGGAGAATACAATCACACAAGAGTTAAAGATTAATTAACTTTTAATCTTTTATAATAGTGCGGCCACCCAGGAGGATTATATGGGAGAATTTCATCATACCATCCAGTATGGCACACATTGTTCTGGAAGATCGGTAAGTTTCGGTGTTGCGCCCCCTCTAGAGTCTGACGATGCACGAAAAGTATTTGAGTATGTCCGTAGACACGTATCTCGCGTGAGTCTTGCTGCACGCTGCGTACTAGATCCGAATATACCTGAATCATCTGAGCCACATACGCTCATAACGCTACACGGATTTGAAGGTAGGGCAGATGATGTCACAGCTGCCATTAATGCCAAGTTAACAGCACTAGGGCATACGGCTGTTGTGGATCCACAACATCATATTTTGTCACCCGATCCGGGTATTGGACTGTTTTTCAAAGCCGCCCAAGGAGTCGCACCTAGACCAGAATAGCTTTGATGCGACGGATGCCTGCAGAGGAGGCTTCTTCTTTAGTGATTTTGAATTTTTTGCCGTCTTCGGCCAACTGGCCGGTGTGATCAACGTGCGGACCGCCGCAGATTTCTAAACTGGCGATAGCATCGCCTTCGCCCATCTGGTAGACTTTTACTTCTTCGCCGTAGCGCTCACCGAATGGCCCGATAGCACCCATATCTAATGCTTCTTGCGTAGGGTATAGCTTGTAGCTTACTGGCAGATCATCAGTAATCCAGCCGTTTACTAACTCTTCGGCTCGGGCAATTTCTTCAGGAGTCATTTTACGGTCCAAATTAAAGTCGAAACGCAAACGTTCTTCGGTAATGTTACTGCCGTGTTGACGCAGTTCTGGGCCAAAGATTTCCCGAAGCGCTGATTGCAGTAAGTGAGTAGCGGTGTGGTATTTCTTATGCTGCAATGTTTGCCCGCCAAGACCGCCCTTAAAAGTGCCTTTAGCTGCGGTTTGGCTCCGTTGGCGCTGTTCCCTCATTTTGGCTTCAAATTCTTCTCGCCACGTATCACTCAAGTCAATATCTCGTTTGTACGCTTCTTCAACGCTAAGTTCAACCGGAAAACCATAGGTATCGTAAAGCTTAAAAAGCAAATCACCATTTATGGTTTTTTTGGGCACACTGGCAAAGATAGATTCACCTGACTGAGTTGTCAGGTCCTCACCTTTTTGTGTAATCAAATTTGCTTCTTGCAAGAACTCCTTTAAACCTTTCCTGAGCGTTTGGCGGAAGGCTTTTTCTTCCTTTACAAGCACAGCTATTACTTCTTCACGTTTTTCGACAACCTCTGGGAAATCATCGTGGTACATATCGGCAATTATTGGCACGACTTCTGACATAAAGTTTTGTTCCACACCCAGCTCAAAGGCAAACCGGATTGCCCGGCGCACCAAGCGTCGCATGACATACCCTTGCTGTTTGTTGCTCGGTACGCAGCCATCAACTGCTAAGAACGTAGCGGCGCGCAAATGGTCTGCTATCACCCGCATGCTTTCGGTATGACTATCGTATTTTTTGCCGCTTAGGGCTTCTAGCTTTTCAATAATCGGCCACATGAGGCTGATCTTGAACACATCAGGATTACCTATTTTTGCGGCAGCAATACGCTCCAGGCCTGAACCGTGATCAATATTCGGCTTCTCTAGCGGTTCAAACTTGCCGTCAGCAACTTTGCGATATGCCATAAACACATTGTTACCGATTTCCATAAATCTGCCGCAGTCACAGTTCGGGTGGCAGTGCTCGCCAAATTCAGGGTTGTGCGACGTACCGAAATCGTAAAACATTTCGCTGTCCGGCCCGCACGGATCGCCAACCGGCGTACCATCAGGGTCACCGCCCCGGCTCCACCAGTTTTTGCTGCCATCATAGTAAAAAATTCGTTCGCCGTCCTTGATGCCGCGCTGGTATCCCGCTTCTTCTGAGCCGATTTCTGCTTCGCCGCTACTTAAACCTTTACCTTCGTACAACTTTCTCCAGACTGCAGCAGCTTCGGTATCTTTTGGAATGTCATAGCGCTCTTCACCGATGTAACATGTAATGTACACACGACCCATATCAAGCCCTACGACGTCGCTCAAAAACTCAAACATCCATTTGATTTGTTGTTCTTTAAAATAATCGCCCAAGCTCCAGTTGCCAAGCATTTCGAAAAAGGTCGTGTGACGATTGTCACCAATGTCATCAATATCTTGAGCTCGGAGGCACGTTTGACTGTCGGCGATACGCTGACCCTCCGGGTGCGACTGACCAAGCAAATACGGAATCATCGGCTGCATACCAGAGCCAGTAAACAATGTGGTTGGGTCGTCTTGAAGCACCAAAGGTGCGCGTGGCACTACCACGTGTCCGCGTTTCTTAAAAAATTCCAAATACGCGTTCCTAATTTCTTGTGCAGTCATTATTGTGCATTATAACAGAGGTAATAACACCCTCCAAGTCGTTGTGTTATCCACTTGTGCTTAGTTAAAACAAAAAGTGTACAGTAAAAGGTAGGATGGGTGAAAGAAGTCAACCACAGATCGAAGGCTCAGCAGAGCAAAAGCGGGGCGCAATAACTACCGGGCTAGATATTGCCGCAGGAGTATCTAGTATCGCAGGCGGTGCAGCCGTTGGAGCGTATGTCGCCAATGAGCTATTCCCGCCAACCATTGAACTGGCGCCTGGCTTGGCAGCACAAGCATCAATAGCCAGTGGAGAAGGTTTGATTGTACCCACGGGACCAGCAGCAGAGCTCTACTTTCCTACCGTACCCACAAACACACTCGGCCCTTGGCATGCCGTAAAGCTTGACGTTAATAACATCCATAATATACGCATACCTAAACACAATCCGGATTGGTTTAATAACTATGTTGTAGGCATATTTAGCCAACCAAAATCAAACATTACTGAACCGATACGAGATGCATTAATCGAGAGGCTGGCGATAGGTGCGGGCATAGGAGCACTTACAGTTGCAGCAATTGGCGGAGCTGCATGCGCGCTAGTACGCATGCGTAGAAAGAACGCTAAACTTGCGACAGAAAACGCATCTTTAAAGCGGCTGCACGAAGAATCACCGACTGAAAATCCAGTCGCTCCAGAAAGGCCTCAAAAACGCTGGCGAAGACTTCGAAGACCCTTAGCTGCCCTTGCACTAACTGCTACTTTAGCTACAACTGGCGTTCTTTTGTATAAAAAAGCAGAAGCCACAAACGGTTCTACTCTAAAAGGCTCTGTAGCACTGCCCTCAAAAATCACTACACTTAATAAATTTCTAAAAGGTGGGAGGATTAAAGGACCCCTGAGAGGTCTGCCACATACCGTGGTGGATGGTATATCGGAAATCAAAAAAGATACCGATGAAGCACTTGCATTATCTGCCCAAAATTTTAAACAAAAATACACCGCATTTTTGCGCAGTAGCAGGCAATACCGCAATCTTCGAGCAAATCCAAATATCCGCAGCCTCCTGCATATCAGTGACCTCCATTGCAACTTTGCGTATGCCGACAAGGTCTTTGGCAGCATTATCCAAGACATACAACCAGACCTTGTGATGAATACGGGCGATACGCAAACAAACTCAAACACCATACCGTATGAAAAAAATTGTTTCCCGGCATTCTTAGATCAACTCGATAACATACCTATGGTAAACGTAAATGGTAATCACGACGAAAAAACGCCAGTCAAGGGCACAATCACTCTCAGCAAGGGCAATGACTATCATGCTACTGTCCAAGGCATAGACTTTGTAGGTGACAACGACCCCGAAGATACCGAATGGTCTGCCACTAGAGAAAGTGGTAAAGACGGCCTAGATAAAGAAAGCGTTAAACGCGGAAAGCGCATTGCGGATATTGCCTGTAAAATTATGGAAGAAACCGGTATAAAGCCAATCGCACTTGCCCATCGCTGGCAAATGCTCGCCGAACCAATAATGCGTGGATGTATAGTCATCGCTAACAGTGGACATTTGCACAGAGAAAGCAAAGTACAAAGGTATACTGCCGCCGATGGTATTACATCCGTACTATCTCATAACGCGGGTAGTGCTACCGGTGTGCGCGGTAATATTCCTATTTATAGTAATTATGCTGGAAATGGATTTATTATGGAACAGCTCTATGACATCACAACACACACATTCCGCGGATTTATTACATACACATTTCGACCTGATAGTTCGGTAAAAATAACGTTTATAAAAGCTTCACGCATATCTGATCAGGCTACATACCCGCGAAAGATGATCAATTACTTAACAAAGCAACATAGGTCTGTTCAGCAAAGCGCAAGCATCAATACGCCCTAATACACTACAATAACTTTAGATGACAATAGCACCGCCGAGACAGTGGTCACCGGCGTAGACTACTGCCGATTGGCCGGGCGTGATGGCGCGGACTTCGTTTTGTAGCTCTAATTGCCACGCTTGATCACCAGTTTTTTCTAAATGCTTTACAGCAACAAGCGGTGCACGATAGCGGATACGGACCTGTAAATCGCCCGCAAGAACATCTTCACCGTTAATCCAATGCGAGCTGGCAAGGGTCAGTATTTTGCTCCATAAGCGTTTGTCTTGCAAATCGGTGGTAACGTAAACTTCGTTTTTAGTCATGTCTTTGCCAACCACGTAATACGGCAACCCGCCGCCCACATTCAGGCCATGGCGTTGGCCGATGGTATAAAATAATGCACCATCATGTTCGCCGAGAGCTGCACCGGTTTGATCAATAATTTCGCCATGCGGTTGTTCACCGAGCTCGGCTAACAAAAATTCTTTAATGCCTATCTTGCCGACAAAACATATACCCTGGCTATCTTTTTTCTCGGCTGTTGCCAAGCCAAACTTTTTAGCTAGCTTGCGGACTTCAGGCTTTTCATATTCGCCTATTGGCATGAGCGAACAGCGCAGTGCATCTTCTGTAACCCGATACAAAAAATACGACTGGTCTTTGTTGCCATCTACACCTACAAGCAACTTGCCATCATGTATACGAGCGTAGTGCCCAGTAGCTATCAAATCCGCCCCATCTGCAAGCGCAGTATCCAGAAATAGTTTAAACTTCACCTCTTGGTTACACATAATATCCGGGTTAGGTGTAATACCGGCTTTATAGCCTTCTACCATATAATCGACTACTTTTTGGCGGTATTCGGTCTCGAAGTCGTATAGTTTAAATGGTATGCCTAGCTGTACGGCTACACGCTTGGCATCTTGATAGTCTTCTTTCCAGGGGCAGACAAAGCCCGGCAGGTCTTGGCTCCAGTTTTTCATGTAAACACCAGTGACATCATAGCCCTGCTCTTTCAAAAGAGCGGCAGTAACTGAGCTATCCACACCTCCACTAAGACCAACATAAACTTTTTTTGCCATAACTAATCTATTTTAGCAAAATTTACTATCTTAGACTAGGTGGCGTTAGCGGCGGCGAGCACCTCGAAGGATGCGGCGCTTGTACGCACGGAGTGACATGGTGATAGCAAATATAACACCTATAATCGCTATCAACGCCAGAATAGCTCCAACGATGTATAGGGTAGGGATGATCCAGATTGTTCTCTCGATATTGATGGTTTTATTGGTTGCACCATAGCCAATAACAGCTGTGATTTTATACTTGCCAAAGTTACCTAGTTTCTTTACCGGTATTTCCCATTTGCGAGTAGAGTCAGGCAATACTACGCCTGCTGGTTTAATATCATTTATCTTGGCTTGGTAAATAACCTTGTCACCCTTTTGAACGAATATGCCACCCTGAGGGGCGATATGGACATTGCCTTTGTTCTGCAAGCGCACTACTGCTTTGATACCTTTGGGCGAAGAAAAGCGCTTACTTTCTTTGCCTTTTTGCTGCAAGGTAAAGTCTTTCAGGGTCAGGTTCTCTACCAAATCGCCAGGTACAGTCATAAGTATCAGTGAAGCCACGCTACCAGTCACGCTAACCGAGCCGCTGCCATCTGCCAGGGCTGGCGCAAAACGCAGTGCACCGTAATAACCGCCCGCCTGTGCGGTACTGGGCACACTAATGGTAACCTCAACTGGCTTTCGCTCCCCAGGCCCAACAGCTACATTAGGTATAGGTGCCATAAAGCGCTTGAGGCTATGTGTAGGGGCATATTCGTTTTCATTTAAGATGATGTCGGGCGTACCGTCTTCCTTGTTGCCGGCTATAAAGTCGTTATTAATTGGCTTAAGTGTAGCAGGCACGGGGTTGAGATTTTGTATATAAATGGTAACTTTGCGTGTTTCACCAGGATTAATGGTTACATCAGTACGGAGTGGAGATATACGGAAGCTATCACCGTAACCTTTATTAGTTGTAGCGCCACCGCCGGTTACATTACCGCCGGATTGAGCTGCAGCTAATGGTGCAATAACTACCGCTGCCAATAGCACTACCAGGCTTGCCACCAGGCATCCAGCGCTTATTAACTTTGTTTTCATACCCCTCACTTTTTTAATAATCATTTAATTATTACTTTTATCATATCAAATTTTTGGTTTTTTGCTACGGCCAAAACAAAACGGCCTAGTGTATATCTAGGCCGTTTTATGTAATTAGCTAGAGCCTCTAACTTTAGTAAGTACTTGTAGCAATCAAGGAGAATGCTGCAGTATACACACCGGCTGGTGTTGTAGCGCTAGCAGTGGCACCGAAGTATACAGGCACATCGGCATTTGAAACAGGAGCACTTACTGAAGCAATTTCATCACCGTATGTGCTCGTTATATCGGCTGCAACCATATTGAAGTCATTACCCGTTGCATCATAAGCGGCATCTGCTAATACGCCATCCGCATCTGCAAGCCGCATTCCAAATGCTGCGGTACCAGCGCTAATTGTAACTGGCGTAGCACTTACACCACTTCCAACAGCAGGTATTGTATTGCTACCGCTTGTCAAGTTAGCACTTGCGCCCTTCATCCTGACAATTGCTCCATTTGCTGCGTTAGTAGAAAGCTGGAAGTTTATATCGTCAGAGTATACGTCGTTCGTGTCAAGAACCACAGGTGGGCCTGTATCCCCAAGCGTAATGCTTGGAGCACTTGGAGCGGAGCAACCAGCACCTGGCACAGTACCTGAGACACAGAACGTAAGAGTTTCTTGCACGGTAGCAGACACATTAACAGTGGCAGTCGTTGAAAGTGCCACACCACCATCATCGATGTGTGTGCCAGGGGTTGCAGACACATAGTCATCCGCTACATCAGCATCTACATACGTTACTATTCGGGCGTAAAAAGTGCCTACACTACTTGGGTTGGTGAATCCACTAACAGTGACCGTGACCGTAGTACCACTAGTAATACTGTCAGAAGCAGCTGTATTTTCTACCAATACAGAGTGATTCGAGTTAATTAAAGAGGCTGACCAGGTACCATGAGTGCCGTCAAGGCCTGTTTGACTTCCGTAAGTACTACCTACTGTCATGCCAGACGGAAAGCTACAGCTTGCGCTCAATATTGGGGTATCTGAACAAAAGTCTACAACAACACCCTCAATTGCTGAAGTCGTAGCAGTATCAAACTGGATTTGGTACGTTTGCGAACTTGCGCTTGCCGCAGAAGAACTCATCTTGATACTACGCTCGGTTATTTGAGCCGCCGAAGCCAATCGCGGCACTACTATGCTCGGCACTGTAGCCGCTAGCAAAAACAAACCGGCTGCAAATGCATAAGCATTCCTTTTTATTATTTGGGGTACTGTACTCATTTTTTCCCTCTGGATTTTTTTGTTTTTAAGATTTACTTCTTCTTTTTACCATACTTATTAGTATTAGCACAAGCACTTTTTCACACTTTTCCCACCAACTTATCCACAGCTTCCTTAAATTTTCCTACCTTTACCAGCCAGTCTTTGACCGTATAACGTCTACATAACCGTTTGTTTCATTATCTATAATCTGAGAACTATCTTCAGCTTGATATACGACGTATTTACCATCCATATCTAAGCCTAACCTATATCCGGTAGTCTGTTGGTAACTCGTAGAAGTACTACCCGTGGTAGCGCGGCGGGTAATGATTTCAGTTGAGTTTGCGGCAACGTTTCTAATATATGCCTGTGTATAGTAAGGGTAGTTGCTACCTAGAAGAGCAAAAGCAACGCCTCCATTATCGGCAAGGGAAAGGGCATAAGAAACACTATTAGGATCACTCGTATACCTCGGCAAGAAATTACCGGAACTATCAACATCTAGATAAACATACTCGCCTGTTACACGATCATATCTGACTAAATGTTTGTAACCGTCACTTGGGGTAATACCTGCTACTAAATTAGTCGCCCAGGTATCAAACCCTATATACCGTCCGTCGCACGAAACTCTAGGGTTCATGCTATCGTTGTTACCACTTGCTGTTATATTAACGGCCTCTGAGCTATCTCTTCGATCAAATACCTCTATGCCGCTCGGGGTACTTACAGCAACGATTGCTTCATCACAATTTGCCTGAACGTTATTCCAATACTCGAAGCCTAGGCCTTGATTTATTAACGAAAGAAATGTCCAGCTATTTGTTGACCTGTCAAGTAACGCGGCTTTTCTTTGGTTACTAGTAGTATACCCTGCCAACAAGTTTGATGAGGTTGTCTCAACACTAATAAAACGTCCGTCATCACTGATCCCCGTAGGATATACTTTATAAACTCGGCTTCCTGAGGAATTTTTATTAATCATTGTAGTAGTATTGGTTTGAGTATCTCTTATATACACATCGAAGTTACCACTTCCTACACTATTTGTTTCTCCGTCAATGAGATTAGAGGCCGCAGAAGAAAAAGCCACATACCTTCCCGTCTTACTTATGGCTCGTATTTCGCTGTCATCGTTTCCTTCTACACTTGAGCTAGATACACTTATACGAGCTGTGGAGTTATTCACCATATCTCTAACGAAAACATCTTTTTTACCATTAGTGTCACCGCTCACCAAATTACTGGCTACGGAACTAAATGCAGTATATCTACCATCTGCGCTTACAATAGGACTGCTACTATTGCCATTTCCTCCTTGTCCATCACCACTGTTATTTAAACTTATTACTGTGCTCTCATTTGGAACAACCGCTTCTGAAGTATTGCCTAATATTATGCTGAACGTTAATGCTACAGCAGCTATTAGTAACGTTCCTGCCTTGATACGGTTTTTCATAAAATAGTCCTCTTTTTATATGCTATTTCTAGCTAACCATAAGCACTTTATAAATACCATTAAATATTTCTTAAATTTGTAAAGCCAACCTGTGTTTTAGGAAGCTGTGCAAAGATTGTTATTGGTCGAGTTTGCGAACCATCTCGGCATCACGCTCCAATCGTTTTCTGAAGGCACGCATTTCATAGCGTCTACCCAACCAGAACGCTGGTAATAATAAGAAGAACACTATGGCAGATGGAATCCAGAGAACTTTATTCCTGTACTGGATTTTAGCAGGCTTTTCATCGGTGTTTACTATTTTGGCTTGGGCATCGCCGTTTGCTACAGCAATAAGCTGCAAAAAGCCTGTGGCACCATTTGCGTCAACTACCTTGACAGTTACTCTGTAGATCCCGGCATTTTTATATACGTGGTGAATATTTACTATACCAGCCGTAGACTGGCTTATCAGTTCTAGTTCGCTGCCATCACCCCAATCTATACTGAACGCATACGGCCCGGTACCGCCACTAAGCTGCAGCGGCCAGGTAAGGGTGCTGCCTGGATCAGCCGCCCGGCGGCTATAGGCACTGGTTAGGGTAATAATTGCGCCAAAGGCTGTAAACTGCCCGTTGTTAAAATTTACAGTCACGACATTTGATGGCGGACCAACTTGCCCTAAATCATCGATAACCCGGGCCGAAATGTCGTTTTGCCCGGCGAACAAGCTAATAAGCACCGAGAAACTGCCGTTTTCACAAAAGGTAGAACCCACCATAACGCCGTTATCCAGCACTTCAACCAACAGCCCCTTTGGGCAGGTACCACTGACTGTGATAAGCGGCGAGGTATATGTTTGGCCACCACTTGGGGCACTTATATGTGCTCCTTGCGTTGGGGCAGGCGCGGTTATTTTACCTTCCATGCCAAACGAGTTGGCTTTGGGGTTTTCGGTAGTCAGTGGCGTAAAGCCGGGCGGATAATTTTGCGCTCTCGTCTGAAGCGGCACAAGCAGCGTTATCGCAAGCACTGTGCCAATTCCCACCAATACATACCTGCGCCACTGTGCGCCTATTTTGTGCATATGCTTATTGTACTTACGCTTAACGCCAGAGTAAAGCTACTGATTTAGTTTGATAAAGACAGGCTTGTATTGTTGCCATTAAAAAGAGCTGCTTATGGAAACAGCTCTTTTGTAGATTTTAGTCTAAGGTAACTATTTTTTGCGTTTGTGTGATTTTGAGCCTACAAGTGATTTGCGAACCTTGTAGATCACGAAGGCAACCGCAGCCAAGACAAGCAGTATAACACCTATAAACCACCATGGCATATACCAAATAGTTGCTACAGCATCAATCTCGCGGGTGTTAGAGCCATTGATACCGTAAAACAAGCTCATGTGCGCCTTGTATATACCAGGCCAGAGCTTAGGGTTTTTGCACACGTCAATTTTAGTGCTACGACCACCTTGCTTTACTGTTTTTGTCGTTGCATCAATACAGACTTCGAAGCGACGAGTTTGGTCTATAAGTGCCAAATTCTCTTTGGGGTTAGCGTTTTTTATAAGTCTCACTTGCTTACCAAAAACATTCTTAATTTGAATGCTACCAGCAGGACTTTCTGCCACATTACCAGCATTTTGCAGCAAGTAAGCCAGCTTTTGGGGTTGGCTACTCACAAATAATGATTTGAAATTACCTTTCTCTTCGTTATCTTTGATTTGGTAACCACCAAACTTTTGCAAATTCATGAGCTCAGTTGCCTTACCCGGAACTGTAACAAACATCAACTGTGTGGGTGCTCCGGTAATTATCACGTTACCCCCACCATCTTTTGGTTTTCCGTCGTATTTTATAGCACTATAATAACTACCGGCACCTTGACCATCTGGAATACGAATACTAAACGGTACGTATTTTGCTTCACCCGGCCCTAACTCCACAGATTTTGGCAAGGTGATAAATGGCTTAAGTGACCATGGGGTTTTGGGCGCATTTTCTTGGAGCTCCAGGGAGGGTGTGCCAGTTTCTCCTGATGATTTAAAATCTATTAAGTTTAAATTAACAGTAACTGACACTTTTTTATTTAAGTTACTTACATATAGCTGATCGCTAACACTTTTGCCCGCATAGACAGTAAGATCCTTACGAGGATTGACCCCGAGCCCTGTAGACTGTGCATTAACATGGTTTGCTACAAATACAGTCGCCACAAATAGCGACAAAACTGCCACCCACTGGAATATTTTTTTCATATCACCCCGTTTAATTATTTTTTAACACTAGCAGTATTGTACATCAAAATCCGGCCAGACAAATATAGGTAATCGTTGTACTATAGACACCGGGAGCCTGATTAGCCGGTACGTTTACCACATAGCTAGCTGTGTATTTACGAGTACGGGTGACGCCATTGCTGGTAGCTATTACATCACCGTTATTAAACAAATATTTGTTTGGTGTATCATACGGGCTACTGACCACACCGTTCACACCCGGGCCTGTTGGATCTGCTCCTACATCTGGTGAGTTATTGTCTGCCAAATTAATACCAAACTGCCCGACACCCTGAAAGCTCTCGGTAGGAGTAGCAAGTGCCGGAATAGACCGAATACCTGATGTCATAGTTGTACCAGTTACTGCAATAGAGTAGCCATACTGGGCATTGGTACGCGCCTGGATTTCAGACGAAGCAGAGTACGTTTGATTGGAGTTTAATTCACCAAAATCCACGAAATTACCCTCTGTATCAGTGCAATCATCATCGTTTATATGCTGAGCAACGCAAAAAATCAGGATTGGCGGGACTTGGGTGTATAGATCAATGGTTGGAGTGGTTGTAGCTGATACCGAACCATAATCTATGAGCGGTCCGGTTCCATCGGTACTGGCATGGCTGGTAATACGCACATAAAAATCTTGGTGATCACCATTAGGGTTGCGCATATTATCAAACCGATAACTCGAAAGTGCAGAGCCAGTTACCGACGGTGTACGGGTCAGTACGATTAGGTTTTGGTTTTGCTGGCCTACACTAAATCCTGTTTCGCCAGACTGAGCTGATAACGTTGCGTTTGACACATCAAGACCTGCTGGCACACCACAAGGCAATGATGGTATAGGATTATCACAAAACTCCATCCGTAGCGACCCTACGCTACTTGGCGTAGTATATTGCAATGAAATTATATAAAACGTATCTACACCGCCAAGTGCAGAATTAATATACATACCGCGTTGCTGAAACCGCGCTGCCTCAGTAGGCCACACTATAGTCCCCGCTATTCCAGCTACAAGCACCACCATAATGACTATCACCGCTGCACGCTTAATTTTAAGTAAGCGCCAACGTTTCAATTTCGAAAGCATAAGCCTATTGTACTAGAGCCTAGTATGTCGGGGAAGCAATGTAGTTTAACTTGGTCGTGTAAATACCAGACGGAGTATCAGTGCCAATGTTGGCTATGTACTCTACTGCTCCCGTATCACAGCCGACCACAC
Source organism: Candidatus Saccharimonadota bacterium (assembly GCA_029288365.1). Lineage (GTDB taxonomy): Bacteria > Patescibacteriota > Saccharimonadia > Saccharimonadales > UBA4665 > CALBGR01. Next base: position 473 of record JARIHI010000008.1, on the reverse strand, counting down.
CTAAGGATTGTGCAAGAAGTTTAGGTTCGGTAGGGTTAGACCCGTCGAATGCATAGCCTATAGTATTGTTACTATAGGCAGTTTCCGGCGTTAGCTGTCCGCTTAAGCCGACATTACCATTAAGATTATCAGTCAGATCAAAAGCCAGCCCAAATTGCTCGCTGCCTGGGCTGCTTGTAGCTCTGGTAGTACCTATAGCATCGATGTCATTCGCGCCGCTCTGTAGGGTCTTGCCAGCATAAAATATACTAGTGCCGTTTGTGGAGTTAGTAGCAAGTCGGAAATAAGATTTAGCATAGTATGCCTGATCAAAAGCCAAAGCATCATTACTATCACCCATTGTCAGAGCGCCGTCTGCTGTTAATGGATCACAGCCTGCGCCAACTGATGTGGCACCATTGCCTGCCTCGTCTCCCTCCACCGAAAAGTTCAGAGTTTCCTGGACTCGGGTATAGATACTGATGGCTTCGGTA
>JARIHI010000006.1 GCA_029288365.1 Candidatus Saccharimonadota bacterium | reverse complement strand
GGCTCTGCCATCTCCGGGGTCGGGGGTGGTGGAACCGTCCTTGACGCACTGTCTCTTGGTTCTGTCCCAGGTGTTGCCGGGAGGGCAGGTCGGGACACAGTCGGGATAGCTCCCAGTCGTGCCCGAGGGACAGGTGGGGGGTCTTCTGCAGTCCGGATAGTTGCCTGTGGTCCCATAGGGACATGTCGGCATTCTGCAGTCCGGATACGTTCCTACTTGACCCTCCGGGCATCTTCTCTCCGGAGGAGGCGGGTTGCACCCGGAGGTGCACGGAGGCTGCTGCGTGTTGCACAGCTCGTTGCCGCTCGTGCTGATGACGTTCCCGTCACCGTTGACGACGATGATGATGCTGCAGTTGCCCTGCACCTGGGTGATGATGCAGACGTTTCTGGCTTCGTCGTAGCTGCCTCTCAGGTCCACCTCACAGTGCTGCTTGGCGGTGTTCTGTTGTACGTTGCAGCTTGCGGGACTGCTGACGATTGTGCCGTCCGGACATGTGATGACCGGGGGCTTCGGCAGCTCTGGCCCTGGAAACGGCGAGGGTTCCTGCCTCGTCGTTGGCTCCTTGATGCAGTTGACCTGCGCACCTACGCTGCCGCGGATCCGCTGGCGGATTCTTGTCTGAGCTCTCGTCCAGGCACGCCCGGATGCGACCGACTGACTGAAGGCCCGCACCGTCACCCGCTCGTTGATGTTGAGCGTCGCCGACGCCTGGCCACCCAGGTAGCCAGGCTTGCAGCTGGCTCTGGCCGACACCTTGGCCTTGACCACGACCGAGCCTCTGCAGTTGGAGCGGGGGTCACGGGGCGGCGCCGGCAGCTCGAGCTTCTCAGCTCTGCTCAGGCAGATTCTGAATCTCCTGCTGATGAGGGTGCCTTTGGCCTTGATGGGAAGGACGTTGACACGCACGCCCTCGGGGAGCTTGGCATGGCCCACCGAGATTCTGGTGAAACCGCCCTCCGAGGACTTGGTAGTGGCGCTCGCGGTGGCGGGCGTCACGACAGTGGTCGCGATGAGCGCGACCAAGATGATGAGGGGCTTGCGCACCTCACTCACCTCCTTTGGTTCTTCGCGACCGGGAAGCTTCCCCAATCGCATGGTTGGACCGGTTACGACGCGAACGTCGCATACTGCATCGCCTCCCAATATTGATCGGGGGACCGATGTGGCCACATCGGCTTTTGTTGCTTACGATGCTCAGCAACAAAACAAAAAACAGACAATACTATCTTCTCTGCTCATTGTTTTGTTGGTAAGCATCTCAGCACTTAAACCGTGTAGCTCTTGAACCCTACGGAACATAAAACACATAAATAGTCGGTGGTGGACCTTAACAACTAGGAATTGCCTTAACAAAAAGACACTCAACTAGTGTTAAAGACCCGTGACTGTTTGGTTTGCTTTTGATACTTGTTTGTTTTGTACCGAAAAGCTAACTCTTGATGTTTTATAGAAATAAATTGTTAAGAGTATGCGCCTCTCTATGCACAAGAACATCAAGCCATCCGAATAATCGAGCTGGCCCTCCCGAAACTTCCGCTTCTCTGCTCTTTGTTGAGGATAACTATACGTTACCACTATAATTAAAAAATGTCAATATACTATAGCATTATTTATTGCAAGCACAAGAGGTATATTTCCGAGTATATATAATGCTCTGGGAAGAAAGGTAAGATTTTATACAAATCGGCACTTAGGGCGCTAGTTTGCATTAATTAATTCTCTGGTCTTAGGGAAAGTGAAGCCGAAGATGCTGCCCTTGCCTTCTTGACTGGTAAAGATTATGGCTCCGCCTTGAGCCACTATTACCTTTTTGGCCATAAAGAGTCCAAGCCCTGTGCCATCTGGTCGAGCCTTTCGAGCGTTATTTGCGCGATAAAACTTGGTGAATAGATGTGGTTGATCACGTTTAGGCACACCCAAGCCACTATCTACTACCAAAAATTCTACAGATTGCTCATTGTCGGCTATTTTTATTTCAATAGTACCTCCTGCAGGCGTGTAATAGATGGCATTATCGACAAAATTCATAATTATCTGACGGGTTTTCGTTTCATCAAGCATGAGATCCGGAAATACCTTTGGCGGCTTAAACACAAGGGTTAGGTTACGCCCCTTGGCCGCTTCAGTAAGCTGGTCTAACTCTTGCTGCACCATAGTAACTAAATTGGTAGGAGCGCGCTCTATAACGAACTTGCCAGTTTTCAATCGAGAAACATTTAGGAGATCAGATATAAGGTAAGTCATGCGCTGAGAGCTCACGAAAGCCTGCTCAAGCATTTTTCGCTGCCGAGCCGTCACTTTCCCTGCATCACCCTCTAAAACCATACTGAGATAGCCCTTGACGCTCGTAAGCGGTGTTCTGAGCTGATGGGAAGCCATACTAATGAAGTCGTCTTTAGTTTCGTCCAATTCTTTTAATTTCTCATTAGAAGTACGAAGCTTTCTGGTAGCGTTATTTACCTTTTCTTGCAAAGTAATGTTGAAGTTTTGGATTTCTTCAAACCTCAGAGCATTTTGAATTGCCACGACAAGCTCGTCAGCTACGATTTCGATGACTCGTAAGTCTTGTTGGTTATATCGGTTTCCGCTCTTTTTAGGCCCTAAGAGCATGTAAGCTGTTGCTGTCTGACCAGCACCCAGGGAAGACACCAAGCGCGTCAAGACGGCAATATCATTCTTGATTAACATTGCATATAATTTTGGGTGGCGAGCTTCTACAGTATCAACATCTATTACTTTTTGAGAAGAGAGCACTAGCTTGCGCAAGGATAGCATTTCTTCGTGGTCTAGTGTTTTTTTAGTAGTACCTAAGTATCGTGCTTCTTGCTGAACGTCTTCAAAGACACTAAACAATACATACTCACACTTTAAATTACTTTCAATAACTTGAGCGGCACGCCGGAGCAATGTGCTTAATTCAATGTTGTTAATAATAGCCTTATTTAGCTGATCCAAAAACACTTGTGGATCATAAGCATCTCGGTAAAATATCCTGTTCGTTACTTTGTCAAAATATTGCTTTAAATAGGGACCGGTTAATACTAAAAAGATAGCGAGCGCTACAGGTATAACTTCTCTAGCTAATACCGAATCTTCGTTAATAAAGGTGTAAGCTATACCGAAAACTACGATAGAGTATACGCTGGCAAATGTCGCGATAAGTGCAAGGTACGTAACTGAGCGAGCAATAACCAACCTGATATTAAAAAGGCCGTGCTTCACTATGGCGTAAGTCGTAGTCGCAACAAGTACCACTGTTAAAAGAGGGCCAAATTTTGCTGTTTGGAAGTCATCAAATATCGTGGGCAAAACCACATTCATAATTAACCCAAGGATAACGCTTACTATAAACCCTATGAGAACCAAAAGTATCTGTTGCCTTCTTTTGTAACCACTATGCTTTCGAGTTTTGAGTAGCCTCACTGCGCCAGCAGTTAAAAAAGCCAAGAATGCTACGACATATAGTGTGGACAATGAGCCTACAGTAAAATGAAGCCCGGAGCTATCGCGGCTGACATCTCCGGCTATCAATGGCGTTAAAGACAGAAGCGAGATAATCACCGTTATAGAGGTAAAAATTGTAGCCTTAAGCCGAGAAATTGGTATGTGTACCGGAAAGTTATAACAAAACACTACAATGGAGACTACACAGAAAAATCCGAACAGATAGGCAAGCTTGTTAAACAACGAATTTACTTCAATAGGAACGTCTGCTTCGGTTAAAAAGTTACTGACTGCCCAAGCAGATATATTAAGCGCCAATACAAAGAAAGAGATATTTGACAAGAGCTTAGTATTCCGCAAAAGGATAAACAATCCGAGCGACAAGTTCAGAATACATGTAATAAATAATATGAATACTTCTAGGCTCATAATGTATCAGTTTGCTGGGTTCAAAGCATAAGCATGTAACTTATGTGCTAAGTATGCGCTATTGTTCGTGGAAGCTCAATACCACCGACCCACCGAGTTCTTGCTCTCCGAAGACATATTCGTATGCTCCGTCGCTCACCGTCCTAACAGCCTGTTCTACGCCAGGTATAGGAATAGAAATGAAGGTATTTCCCTGCGCACCAAGATACACAAACGGGCTAGCTATCTTTGGCGATGTACGTATTGGCAGACCAACCATGCGCAGTTTGTCTAGGGGAACTTTATCGATAATTGCAACAAGGTCGTCGTATCCACGGCTCAAAGAATAGTGGTAAACAGCTCGCATGAGCGCCGAAAGCACCACTTCATCACCCCTTGCTTTAGCCCCATATTCTGGATGGGCTGCTATAGTCGCAACGTCTAAAGCTATAGCAGGATCTATACCCAGCTCTTCTTTTAGGCCTTCCTGGTCAAGGCCCGTTATCGCTTCATCTTCAAGTGTGCGGCATTTCGGCGTTGTCAGGTCATTCATGGACTTAAAGCCTGGTTGACCCGGATGGATAATTCTCATAACCCCTGCTGCTCTAGCGTTCTCACGATCTACAAGTAAGAAGAAAGAACTGGATTCCTCGTATGCACCATACTCGCGCTTCATAACTTCAGGATCGTTGCCAAAATAATGATCAAAAACCCGGCCCTCTAACGACCTCGCTACGTTTGAGTAAGGACTATCACCTCTAATAGTAAGGAGAGCGAAAGGGCTATTTGAGGCCGTAATTTCAGGATTAGCGGCTAGCGCTTCTCGTAATAATGATGCTTCAAGCTCTGGATCTATGGGTCGATAATCCGGCTCTATTGTTTGCGGATCGGTTTCAGCTGTCGCACTCATTTAAAAATCTCTGTGGACTATATCGGTAGCGTTAAAATAGTTTTTAGTGAATTCAAGCGCATCTTCTGACTTAAACTTCTTACACGTATAGATATCTACGCTAAAAAAGAGACGAGGAGTATCCCAGGCATAAAAATGCGCTCCAGAGGTTTCCCAGTGTATCCAGGCTGCTTCTCCATACAACTCAGACCTATGGGTGACCGGCTCAATTAGGGTTTTCATGCCCAAGACTTCGGATAATTTCTTCAGGTAATCCTTTATCTCTGCATCTGTTATGGGTTTCACAGGATAGCCTTCTATAACGGCACGCTGCCTATATATCTCAGGCGCTAAATCACGCATATCGTTTTTTGTTTTCTTACCTAGTAATGCATTAATCATCTTCGGTTCCGTTTTTATTTTTTTCTAACTAAGTGAATAGTACTATAAATTCTTTTGAATTACCAACTATTAGGTTACAATTATCGGAAATGACAAAAATCGCAATTGTTGAAGATGATCAAGCTATTTCACAGATGTACCGCATTAAGTTCGAGGCGGAAGGTTATCAAGTTGAGACGGCTGAGAACGGCAAAATCGGCCTGAGCGTTATTGAACAGCTCAAACCAGACATAGTGCTTTTGGACGTAATGATGCCGGAAATGAACGGCGATGAAGTGCTTGAGAAGCTCCGTGCTACAGATTGGGGCAAGGATATAAAAGTTATTGTACTAACCAATATGGGCGAGCAAGAGCTGTCACCGAAGATCCGTGATCTCGGTGTCAGCGCAGTTATCTTAAAAGCCGATATGACCCCTCGCCAAGTTGCCGAGCTGGTCAAAAAACAGCTTGGAGCAATATAAACCGAAAGGGTTATTGACCGCCCTATGAAGATAGCGATTATCGGATTCAATGCTGAGGGTTTAGCCTCATATAAATACTTCACAAATCAAGGCCACGAAATAACTATTTGTGATCAGAGTGAAAGCGTCACAACTCCTACTGACGCTAAAGCCCAACTTGGTTCTGGGTACTTAGATAATCTGGATATTTTTGATCTGATCGTGCGGACACCAGGATTGCCGCCACAGAAAATTTTAGAAAAAAATCCATCAGCAGGAAGTAAAATCACTAGCGGTACCAATGAATTTTTTAAAGTCTGTCCGACAAAAAACATCATTGGCGTAACCGGCACTAAAGGCAAAGGCACCACCTCTACACTTATTGCAAAAATTCTGGAAGCAGACGGCAAGAAAGTGTATTTGGGGGGTAATATAGGAGTACCAGCACTCAGCTTCGTGAATGATATACGGCCAGATGATTGGGTGGTGTTGGAGCTTTCAAGCTTTCAACTTATAGACCTACGGCATTCTCCGCACATCAGTGTGTGTTTAATGATCGAATCTGAGCATCTCAATTGGCACACTGATATGCAGGACTATACCGGTGCAAAGCAAAATATATTTGCACATCAAACACTGGAGGATATTGCTATATATCTTGCTGAAAATGATAACTCTAAAGCTCTGGCTTCAGTTAGCAGAGGTCAGAAAATTCCATATTTCGCTCCACCAGGCGCTCATGTAGCAAACGGAGCAATACAAATTGGCGATCAAATAGTTTGTCAAACCACGGAGTTAAAACTTCTCGGCCAACATAATTGGCAAAATGTATGCGCTGCCAGTACAGCAGCTTGGCAGATTACGCATAATATGGAAGCTTTGCGATCTGTACTAACGTCTTTTACGGGCTTACCGTACCGACTAGAATTCGTTAGGGAAGTTAACGGAGTAAAGTATTATAACGATTCGTTTGGCACGACTCCAGAAACAGCAATTGTTGCTATCCAAGCTTTTGACGCTCCAAAAATCATGATAGTCGGAGGTTCGGAAAAAGGCGCAGATTATCAAGATCTTGTTACAACAATCATTAACAGCAATGTGAAACATGTCGTATGCATAGGTATAACTGGTCAAAAAATCGCTGATATTTTAGAGGCTAGAAAAAACGAACGCTGCGTCACCTACACTATCTGGTCGTCTTATGATTCTATAACAATGGCCGAAATAGTAGAGACAGCAAAAAACGAAGCGGAACCAGGCGACATCGTCCTGCTATCATGCGCCAGCGCAAGTTTTGATATGTTTAAAGATTATAAGGATCGAGGTAAGCAGTTTAATCAAGCTGTGCAATCACTCGCTTCAATTGGGCAATAACAGGCTCTTCCGGCTGTAAGACAATTGCCCGACCAAGCGCAATGCGCTCTACTATCTTCTCAATCCAATGGTAGTGCGTGCAGCCCATTACGATAACATCGGCGCCCCGCTGAATACTCTCTTCGGTGACATCCCGGATGAGAGCTTGGTCTATAGCATCTTTTTCTATCATATCGGCCCATCGACTACAATCGGGCTCAATCACTGTTATATCGGAGGTATACTTTTCTTTCAACTCTTGGTAGCGTTTGCTCGCCAAAGTAGTCGGTGTGGCGCAAACTGCTACTACACCTGTTTGTGTAAGTTTGGCGGCAGGCTTTACCATTGGCTCAATCCCAACTAGCGGCACCGGTAAATTCTGGCGTAAATCTTCAATGATAGTAGTCGTCACCGTGTTACAAGCAATAACTATCACCTGACAGCCGTCATCAACTAGTTTTTGTAAGATAGGTTTTACTAATTCCAAAAGTAGTTCGGGCGACTTCATGCCGTAAGGCACGTTTTTTCGGTCTTGAACATATATTATTTCATGTTCGGGCAGTGATCTGCGAATAGCATTTGCCACCGAGTGACCACCTACACCCGAGTCAAACACTCCTATTTTCATGCTTGCTCTATGTTCCCCTGTGCAGCGCGGATAAGATTATCGAACAATGCACAAATTGTTAATGGACCGACGCCACCTTTTTGAGGCGTAATTATTAGATCATCACGTTCGTATATAGCAACATCTAAATCACCTATGGTTTTCCCTTGTTCTCCAGCTACGCCCGCATCTACTACTACAGCGCCTTGCTTGACCATGTCTGCATGTATCACTCCGGGGCTTCCGGTAGCGGTGACTATTACGTCTGCCTTCTTCGTCTTTTCAGCTAGATTATCGGTTGTTTCATCAACTACAGCAACAGCTATGCCGGAATTTTTGAGCATTTTTTCCAATGGAGCTCCGACAAGTTTGCCTCGCCCCACTAGTACAACCTCTTTGCCTTGCAATTCAACGTTATAGCCTGCGAGTAGCCACATGATTGCTAGTGGGGTAGCTGGATCGTATATAGCGTTTTTGCCTAGCGCGTCGACATCTTTTTCAGGTGCTACCAGGTCGACAATAGCATCAGTTTCAGCAGGATTTTCAAGTGGCAGCTGCACAATGATACCTTGCACGCTCTTGTCATCGTTAAGTTGCTTGATAAGCCTTGCTGCCTCGGCCTGCTTTACACGATGAATCTCAACGTCAATAAGAATCTCTGCCCCATATTGTGTTTTCATGCGCATGTAAACTTCAATTGCCGGGTGTTCAATGGTAACGACAATGGCCAACTTGGGGAAAATATGGTGAGCCTGCCTAAGCGCGCGCACTTGTTTGGCTTGACGCTCTTTGATAAAGCTGGCTAGTTCACTGCCCTGGAGTAGTTTCATCTCCTCTTATTTTAACAGAGAAGCACCCTAGCGGGAACTGGCTTATAATCTAAATATGCCGACTGGAAAATCTCGTACTATGTCGTTAGCAATTGAGTGTCTGGGGCTTCAGACTGCTCGAGGCAGATTAACTTTCTTTATGATAGCAAGCCTGTTTATATACTTATTGCCCATCGATGTTTTAAGTCACTTGTCTCTTTGGCAAAAGCTGGACATCGATGCCCCATCTATAGGACTAACCCGCGCTTATCACCACGTACTTCATGGAAATTTCGAAGGAGCTTGGGACCAAAATCGGCTTATTTTTGTTGTGGTCGCTCTAGGGCTACCAATAATTGCTAAAGACGTATACAATGTGGTTAAACAACTAATGCTTAGGAGTAACCATGGACGAACAGAATAATAATCCGCCACAAAACCCCGCACCAAACGCAAACCAACCCGAACAGGCACCACAGCCACCTCAGCCTGTTTTTCAGTCGGAGCCACAACAAGGTGAGCAAAAAGATTTTCTGGTAGCCCTATTGCTTTCCATTTTTGTGGGCTATTTAGGAGTAGATCGTTTTTATCTCGGTTATATAGGCCTCGGCATTCTCAAGCTTGTTACCTTAGGCGGGTGTGGCATTTGGACACTTGTAGACATTGTCTTAATTGCTACCAACAAACTGCCAGACTCTAAAGGCCAACCGCTCAAGCATTAGATTTCAGTAATGGCAGTAGCCGTAAATAGAACAAGCTTCCTGCCAGGGTAAAACCGTAGAATATCCATAAGTAGTGGAACCAGCCTGTTTGTACAGTGGTGCCAAGTTTAAAGCTATGTATAAAAATAGCTAGTGCCGCCACGTCTGAGGCATACGCTACCCATTTCCACCATGACCGGTCTTTTAACCAACGTCGTGACTCATAAGCAACAAAAGTCAAAAAACTTACCGTACCTAGTAACGCTGCCCACTCTAAGCCTGGCGCGACGTAATGCCTGAGATAACTTTCCGGCGGTAAGCCAAATCCATCACGCCACAATTGCCATATGAGTATACTAGGATGCAAAAATATAGCAGCCAAAAACAACCAGCCAGTTACCGTAAAATATGTGGATAATGATTTGCTTTTCACGCTCGACAATTTTAGAAGCACTAAGAGCACATACTGTGACCAAAGAATACTGAACGCTATAAGCCCCAGAAGAGGAAACAACGCGTAGGCAGAGACTGCGCTAAACCGCCAATGTAGCGTGCTTGCCCAAGCAACAAATGCAAGAGCACACACAGCACTCACCAATAGAAAAGCTAAGACTTGTAACTTGGTATGGAGTAATTCTTTGAACATGCGATTTGCCTCTATCAAAATAATGCACTTGGAGGCATAATAAGTAAAGCAGCTTATGGAGGAGGAAACATGGGTAAGGGTATAAAAATCGGTGTTATTGTAGTAATCGTCGCTTTACTTGCGGGCGGTATAGCTTGGGCATTGACGAGCGATAGCAAAACTAACAATGACGAAAATTCTGCCGGAACAACAGAGCACAGCGAAGAAGTATCTAATAAGTCTGTCGAAAGTAACAGCAATACACCAGTCGCAGCAACCATCACCTACACCTCTAACGGATTTGACCCAGAAACCACAGCGGTGAAATCAGGCGACAAAGTGAAAGTTGTCAATACCTCCGGTAGTCTGCTTGATTTTGGATCCGATCCTCACCCCACCCATACCGATAACCCCGAACTGAATGCAGGCGACATTGAGGACGGTCAAAGCAAAACCTTTACTGTAACTACTAAAGGAGACTGGGGCTTTCATAATCACTTCAATCCTAGTGATCACGCTTTCATAAAGGTCGAATAACTGAGTGTTCTACACATTGCACAAATCATTCTAATCTGTTAATATTGCTTGGTCGTATGCGGGTCATTAGCTCAGCTGGTTAGAGCACCTGCCTCTTAAGCAGGGTGTCCTGGGTTCGAGCCCCAGATGACCCTCCACTTGAAGAAATTTCAGTCATTAAGGCATCCTCGGATGTCTTTTTTGGTGCTTTCTATCTGTAAAACTTGCAAAGCAAGACCGGCTATATACTCTTATACCATGTCTTGGGAAGTTCTTTTGGGATTTTCGGCCAAGATTTCAGTTAGTACTACAACCAACAAGATTATCACTAACTGAACAAGTAGTACCGCTGGGGTAAGGCGTACAAAAAGGATAGTGCACGCAACAAGAGCTATAACTAGCCACTGTAGCAACCTCTTATGTCTGCCTAACCACTTTGTAAAGCTGTTTTCGTGAGGAAAGAGCGCAGAGTGTAGTTTACCTGAAAGTAATTGCTCTATCCTAGCTTTCACTGCTTTGCTACTTGCTGAACTACCACTCAGCCAGGCAATAAGCACCACTGCAAGCGCTGCTACCAGCAAGGTAAAGGTCTGCACAACGAGAGGGTGAGCAATAATCGCATAAGCCTGACTAGCTGCGTCGGCGTATTGGGGTTCTACTCTATTTGCTACGATTTCCCTGCCCAATCTGATACTAAGAATTGTTATAAACATGCCCGCTGCAAAAAGACTGCCAAGCGCCACAACAGTTTTGCGTCGGTTACGGCTGAGCCATACTCCCAAAAAGCTAAAGATTACTAACAGCAAAATAGCTATAACTCTCCAGATGTCTATATGTTGTATAGTACGCTGTAAAATCGAAAGCCAACTTCCGCTGACCAGCTGAATATTGCCCACCTTGGACGGTAGCGGCTTATCAGCTAAAAATCCGAGTTTTGTGCCTTTTAGTTGCTGGCTAACTGCGTTATATATCTCGCTGATATTGATAGAGCCGTTGCTGCCATATTTATCCACGAGTGTAATAAAACGCTGATGAGCGCGCTCTTGCGCCGTGTTCCAGCGATTTTGAAATTGTGGCCGCTGTAAGATTTTCTTAACCGCATCATCTGTATGTTGTTTTACTTGATCAGTTAAGGTAGGTGCCAGGAAGTTGGCCCTAGGAGGAAGCGCTTCTTGAATAACTTGATCTACATTTACAGAGGCAAAAAGCTTTTGGGTAATACTAGCAGCAAGAGCATCTTGTATTTGAGGATTTTTAATAAGCGGTGCAGTTGCTGCAACATAACGATCAGTATTTACAATCGTACTGCCTGTCCAAAAAAGCAAATTACCAACCACCAACATAGCCGTAGCTAAGCCTACACACAGTATTATGCCTATTTTTCTAAACGTCTGCTTTGTGCCCTGGCGCACGGGCTTAGGAGCAACTTGAATAGTTAGTTTACGACGAAGCTCTTCGTTTTTAGCTATCAAGCGCTTATTTTCAGCTTGAAGCTTGCGGTAATCTCGACGCTCTGAACTAGTAGCCATTGCATACCTCCTTGAAGGTGCCCAGGAATAAAATAATCGGGCAGACAGACTTACATACGCAGTCCTACTATGCAATAGTACTATATAAAATTAGTCTAGAACGTGAATATTTTTACTTTTTGGCTTAAGGCTTAACTAGCATTTTTTGATAGTTGCCAGATCAGTATGGCCGATGTATTAATTTTCGCGGCTTTCGCTGAAAGAACGACGCTCACCTCGAGGTTGTTGGGGTCGAGCCTCGTTCACGACTAAGCTACGGCCACCGAAGTCTGAGCCGTTGAGTTTTTCGATAGCAGCCTTAGCTTCATCGTCGCTCTCCATTTCAACAAAACCAAAGCCTTTTGACCTGCCAGTTTCACGATCAAAAATAACTTTTGCAGATACGACAGTGCCTTCAGCAGCAAAGAGAGCTTCTAGCTCATCGTCAGTCGTGCTATACGGTAGTGAACCGATAAATAGTTTTTTTGCCATTAATTATTACTCCTTTGTGCCCGGAGGTAATCTGGCAAACCAGTTAGCTGCTCCTCTATCGAACGGTACTTTTGCTTATCCTAGAATTTCATACTTAGCAGCTAGTTCTTCTAGTAGCTGCACTATAACATAATCCTTGACAAGTTGGTATTAAATTTTTATTAAATTTTGTATAGCTTTTACAAGTATCTATTAATTACTCTAAACGCTATACTGAATCCTATGATTACGTTAAGAGATGTATTTAGGTTTTGCCCAAATTGTCGTGGCAAGCTTGAGGCAACGAAAGAGTACAAGCAATGCGCAAACTGCGGTAAACATTATTTCTTTAATGGGATTCCGACTGTAACTATTGTAATAATAAACAGTAAACAAGAAGTGTTACTCACCAAACGTGCACGTGAGCCGTTTAAAGGCTGGTGGGATTTGCCTGGCGGTTTTGTAGACGAGGGAGAAACGCTTGAAGATGCCGTAATCCGTGAACTTAAGGAAGAGACGGGCCTTGCCGCATTAAATCCTCAGTACTTGGGGTCATACACAGAAGACTATCATTACCGTGATGAAATTCATGCCGTTGTTGCAAGCGTGTTTAAGGCAGAAATTGACGATAACGCTCAAATTAAAGCAGCCGATGATGTATCTGATTATAAATTCGTTAAACTAAAAGACGTGGACATTGAATCAATTGCTTTCGATAACCAGAGAGCGTATTTGAAAATATTATTTCCTAGTTTAGCTACAGCATAGTTGGCAACGCTATATCTAAGCTAGCATCTTATTAGTCAGAGAAGTATACTCGAAGTATGATCAAAAAGAGCCCGGATGTTGATGTATATATTGCACAGTTTAGCGGCGAAACACGCCAACGACTGGAGCAGGTACGCAAGCTTGTTCATGAATCTTCACCCGATGCCCTAGAAGCCGTATCCTACGGACTCGTTGGCTACAAAAGGAACGGCAAGCCATTAGTGTATTTTGGCGGCTTTGAGAACCATATAGGATTTTATGCCACGCCAAATGGACACATGGCTTTTGCCAATGATTTTGCCAAATACAAACAGGGTAAAGGCTCAGTGCAGCTGCCGATGGACAAGCCGCTGCCAACAGATTTAATTAAACGCGTTATAGAATATCGTAACCAGCAAACAGAAAAATAGACGCCGATTCTAGCGTCTATTAATTAAATCTATGGTACACCGGGAGGGATTCGAACCCCCGACCCTCTGTTCCGAAGACAGATGCTCTAATCCGCTGAGCTACCGGTGCTTGTTGTCATGTAAAAATTACTTTTAAAGAACCTCTACAGGTTAGCATATCTGTTAAAAAGTAGGTAGCCTCTGTGTCTTATTTAACAGCTACTAGGGTGGTTCTGACTTAACATAGATAGTGCAAACATAAGTAGGAAGGAGGCTTGTCATGGCAACATCAGACAGAGGGTTTGCATCTATGGACGCGACTAAACAAAGGGCTGTCTCTTATACACATCTCCGAGCCCAC
>JARIHI010000003.1 GCA_029288365.1 Candidatus Saccharimonadota bacterium | reverse complement strand
ATCTTTTGGTTTACGACCAAGCCGAACGGGGTACTACATAAGGCGGTTGCTGGTGACCTAAGTGCTGTACTTATCAGCTTCCTTCGATCACTGGAGCAAGCCTTCGATGGAAAGTTACTCGCTTTTGCCATTGCTTACACCGTCATTGGACTAGGTGTCATGTTGGCTATTCGGTTTACGAATCAACCAGCGAACGACAACAAAAAAGACCTCAGCACAGTCAAGTAGTGAGGTCGGCGCGAGTTCGGTTTTGTAGAGATACATACCTGGCGGAGAGAGAGGGATTCGAACCCTCGGTACCATTGCTGGCACACTTGTTTTCGAGACAAGCCAATTCAACCACTCTTGCACCTCTCCATAACTACCATATTGTACCTGAAAGTCTCATGAGACTGTAGGCATCACATAACACATATGCTTAAAGCGTTATGACACAATTTTGCTAAATTTACGATAAAAACTCCTTGCGTGTATATAAATTTTCAGCGTACACTATAACCAATGGCTATTATAGAATTAGACGAAGTCAGCAAGCTGTACGGGTTGGGCGATGCAATGACCCTGGCACTTGACGAAGTCAGCCTTACGATTGATGAGGGTGAATTTGTTGGCGTCATGGGACCGAGTGGCTGCGGCAAATCTACGCTCATGAATGTTATTGGTATGCTTGATCAGCCGACGCATGGCAAATATATGTTCAACAACCAATCGGTAGCCAAATTTCGTACACAGCGACGTGCAAAAATTCGCCGGGATCACATAGGTTTTATTTTTCAATCATTTAATTTATTGCCGCGGCTGACAGTACTTGAAAATGTTGCCCTACCTTTAGAATACAAAGGTATAGTACCGCGACGTCGCATCCAACGTGCCAGCGATATTTTAGAGCGTGTGGGCCTTAGGAATCGTGAGTTTTTTTTGCCCGGTCAATTAAGCGGTGGCCAGGCCCAGTGTGTGGCAATTGCTCGGGCGTTAGTAAATAATCCGAAAATTATTATTGCCGACGAGCCAACCGGAAATCTAGATAGTGCCAGCAGCCGGTTGGTTATGGAGTTGCTTTCGGAAATTCATAAAACTGGCAATACAGTTATCATGGTTACCCATAATCCTGAGCTTACACGCTATGCCACCCGCGTTGTGTATATGCATGACGGCGGCATCATTCATGACGAAGTGACCAAGTTGGGTGAAGTTGCGCCACTTGCTAAGCGTGTAATGTATGGGGTGCCAAAAACAAGCGAAGAAGATGATCTCGCTGGTGTATCGGTGCTCATGAGTGCGGTGCCTGGTGCTGATACCGATGCAAAGTTTGCAAGTTCCAAGCCAAAAAGAACCCGACGAAAGAAAGCTAAAAAAGCACGTCCTACCAAACGCAGAAAGGTAGCATCATGAGCGCAATTTTACGCGGTAATACCCGCATGGCTTTGGCGTCGATAAAAAGTTCTCGGTGGCGCAGCGGTCTAACCATATTCGGAGTAATTGTAGCCATCGTACCCGTACTTACTATTTTAGGTATTGGCGAAGGTGTGAAGCGCCAGATTACTGATCAAATCCAATCGCTCGGCACTAACTTAATTACTATTCGATCTGGGGTAGTAAATTCTAATGATAGCCCGGTTAAGCAATTTAACGCATTGAGTGGCTATACAGCCAATGCTTCCCTGACCTATAAGGACCTACAAGTTGTAAAAAATTCGGGAGTGGTAGACAGCTTTGCGCCACTCGGCACGGTACCTGGTGCCATTACCATCAACGAAAAAAGGGCTCCAGAAACTCCGGTTCTTGCCTCTACCCAAGCCTTGCCAGACTTACTACAGCAAAAGGTTCAGCATGGTGATTTTTTCCAAGACAAGGAATATGGTCAAAATATGGCGGTCATTGGACGTGGGGCTGCTGAACGGTTATTTGGTGAGGGTGTGCCTTTAGGTAGGTCATTCGACTTTCGAGGAGAAACGTTTATAGTCCGTGGGGTTTTCCAGCGCACAGATGCTACTCCGCTGTCATTGACTACCGACCTGAATGAAGCAATTATTGTCCCTTATCAAAATGTGAAAGATATCATCGGCCAAGAGCCGGCAATATCGGAAATAATTGCCCGCCCGAACGGCGATGCTACCTCAGATGATACAGTAAAAAAACTTACGACAGATTTGCGCAAAGCCCACGGTGACGAACAGGACTTCAGCGTTATAACCCAGGCCGAGAATTTGCGCATAGCCAACAGCATACTTAATCAATTGACAGCATTTATCACCGGCGTAGCCTCTATTGCTCTGTTGGTAAGCGGTATAAGCATTATGAACATCATGTTAGTTTCGGTAACGGAGCGGATGCATGAAATAGGTATTCGCAAGGCTATCGGTGCAACTAAGCGTCAAATACTAGGGCAATTTATGACAGAAGCGGTATTGCTTTCTACTGCAGGAGGCATTATCGGTATAATTATTGCTTTTATTATTGAGTATATCTTGCGGATTGCGACTGATTTAAAACCTATTATTACACCCGAAGCGACACTACTTGTGTTGCTGATAGCAATCCTCGTAGGTGTAGTATTCGGAAGCATACCAGCAGCCAAAGCAGCCCAGAAAGATCCCATAGAAGCACTCCGCCACGAGTAACCCTTTATTATTTCTCCGAGATACTCAGCCAGACTCACATATTTCATTTATACCAACATCTGGTCTGGCAGATGAGGTAGTTAAAACTGCCAATAGTAAAGAGGTTGCTGTATAGGCAACCTCTTTACTACTATGAATTCTAACTTGTAATAAAAACATGGGTACAACAAACAGACTCTCAGAGAAATAGAACAAAAGAAATAGTAGCCGTAATAGCCACCACTCTATTTATCTGACAGCCTGCTCGTCGTACCTAGATGCCGCTCTCGTCGTCGATGAGAGCGAATGCGTAGACGAACATCATCAACGGCCAAGCCATCGTGAAGATGATCCGCTCTATCAGGACAACTGGCTCCGGAGGCTTGTTCATGAGATGCAGCAAGCCTGTGCCGATGACCAGGTACACGATCAGCCCTCCAGCTGCCAAATACTGCCAAGCCATAACGCCTCAATTCTATGTAAGGAGTCACCTCTTCAGAAGAGACTCGGGGGATAAGGATAGCTCTCTGCTACCCCTGGACATTGGGCTTACTAGGTGACTGTTCCTCAGCCAACTACCATCCACCTGATCCAAGAAATGCGAGTTTCTTTTGCGAATTGTTTTCTCTGATTTCCACAGAACGAATAGCAAATCTACTATTGAAATATATAACAAACTTGCTATTCGTTCTGTGAGTCTGTTTGTCAATGGGCAATGGAGTATTTATGAATACTCTACATCACCATTACTTTATCATCATAACTCTAAATCATAAAACAGCGTTCTTGCCCAGAACACCTAAATAAGAGCGTAGATGGCGGCGAGGGCACCGCCAGTCATCATGAAAACTGTGGCATAACCAATATATTTGGTGAGCGATTTATTAACCCATCGGCCCATGAATTTCTTGTTACTGCTTATGCGTACGATCAAGAATAAAATTAACGGTGCAACCATAGCATTTGCTACTGCTGCGTAAATTAAAGCCTTAATTGGGTCTATGCCAACAAAATTCATGCCAAGTCCTATCAGCATAGAAATAATAATCACCCCGTAAAATGCCCGTGCCTGGGCCAAGTTGCGATATAGGCCTTCACGCCAACCAAAACTTTCGGCCAGAGCGTAGGAGCTTGACGCGGCCAATACCGGGATGGCAAGTAACCCAGTGCCAATAATGCCGATAGCGAACAGAAAGTATGATGCATTACCTGCGAAAGGTCGAAGTGCATCAGCTGCTTGTGCTGCGGTATTTATTTCTGTGATGCCATTCGGATATAAAATTCCACCGCATGCAGCAATAATGAAGAACATAACAGCATTTCCTAAAAACATGCCGCTCCATACATCAAGTCGCATAGTGCGAACCTCGGCTGGTTTAGTGGCTTTGGCACGCATTTTAACCGTTGTCTTGCCGCTTAGGATTTGTTGCTCAACTTCTTGTGAAGTTTGCCAGAAAAAGAGATATGGCGAAATGGTGGTGCCGAGTGCTGCTGCTACAATCAAAAGTTCGTCTTTATCAAAACCAATACTTGGCATCAGCGCGTGGTTGGCTACGTCAGACCAGTTGAGGTTTGCAAGCAGGGCCGAAACAATGTACGAAAGCATGACAAGAGCTAGCCACTTCAAGTAGCGCGCATAGCGGACATAAGGAGTGAAAATTAATAGTAATAGACTGATAATAGTGAATGCGCCGACCAGGCCGTAAAAACTTAAACCAGGTATAAGTAATCGCACAGCGGCGGCCATAGCGCCTAAGTTTGCTCCGATGTTAAAACTGTTTGCAATAAATAACAGCAGCGTACAGAACATCAGCATACGCCGTGAAAAAAATATGCGGATATTGCCAGCCAACCCTCTGCCGGTTACTAAACCGATCCGAGCGCACATTTCCTGAACAGTTACAATAAGAGGCAACGTCCAGGCGCTCAGCCACAAGTATTGGTAGCCATTTTGAGCGCCGATTTGAGAATAGGTTGCGATACCAGACGGGTCATTGCCGGATGCACCGGTAGTAAGACCTGGTCCTAGTACATGCCAGTAATCTTTGGTTTTTTGTATAGCATGGGCATTAGGTATGTGTGTTGCTACCCGCTGGCCATGTGCAGCAGCGTGCTCTAATGCTACCGCAGGCATTTCCGCGCTGCGAGTAATAATGTCTTTTTTCTTTCTGGTCATGGATAATTGCTTACGCTTATACTATTGTAGCAAATTGTTTATTTAGGCAGACAACGTAAGTTGTTGACTGGGGTGGCTTTGGCTTGCGCGGCAGTTACCATTTGCTTAACAATAGGTGAACTAATAGCATAGCCAACTCTATCGTATACGGTAGAACGGGCGAAAATAACACCGATTACTCTTCCATTTTTATCAAGTAGCGGCCCGCCGGAATTACCTGGCTCTACATCGGACTTCAGGGCATAAATATCACGATGATTCGAGTTCTCTTCGTATATATCCTGCCCGACTGCCGTGAAATGCTCAATCACTGCGGCAGGTTGCGCAGTTAGGGGTCCTCCTCCCGGATACCCCAACACTACCCCAGGTGTACCGATCTGCGCGATCTCATCTGAAAGTGGTAGAGAAGCACCTTTTAGGCGTTCGGTTTTAAGTACGGCAATATCTAGACTCGGATCAAAGGCTATGACTTCGGCCTTATAACGACCCTCGTTATCCTGGATATATGGGTAGCGCATACCGGCCACCACATGCGCATTTGTCACAATATAGTTGGGAGCTACAATAAACCCGGAGCCTACTCCTATGCCGCTGCACGAACGGCCTTCAATTTCTACTACAGAGTCACGAGCCGATGCAATAGCGTTCGAAAAGTTTGCGACGTTCGGCACGTCAGCTTGAGTATTGGTAAGTTTAGGTTCAAGTTCACCGATAATTTCAGGTAATTTAGTCTGTGCAAGCGTATCTTCTAGCCAGCTCATGATGCTCGTTGTTGGTGGCAGGGTGTCGTCAAGCCAAGCGATGATTCTAGAATCCCTCACCTCTTGACGCAAAGCTGTAGAAGGTACGACAGGTAGTATAGCTGCACAAAACCAGACTAATGCTAGACCGATGACACCTCCTAAGGCAGCTCCTAGTACACGATCCGCCTTACGTATATTTCTTTCATGTAGAACGCGTTTAAGTTTTATGCCCAGATACTCACTACCGATGATTGCGCCAAGTATCCCTAGCCCGATAATGATGATGCTAAACATTGGGCTTGTATGTAGCAACGAAACCACGAACGAACTAAGTACAAGGCCAACGATCAGCCCACCCAGTGAAGCTGCTTGGCGCACTAAACCGATCTCCATGCCACGGGCGATGGTAAATAACACCAAAGCTAAGATGAAAAAATCAATACTATTCATCAGTACTTATCATACCCTTATTTGCTATACTTTATCTGAATGATAGATAAAGTAGCTGTAATAACTGGTTCTACCTCTGGCATTGGCAAAGCTACAGCATTTCGCTTTGCTAAAGGAGGTTTTAAGATCGTAGTTACGGGTAGAAATGAAGAACGGGGAAATGAGGTTTGTGCAACCATCCTTAACAATGGTGGCGAAGCTGTATTCATAAAAGCAGATTTAACTAAAAGAGATAACGCAGATCACTTATTGCAGCATACTTCACAATTAGGTGAAGTTTCGGTGCTTGTAAATAACGCAGGCGGAAATAATGGACAAAGCCTTGAAGGTGAAATGAACACTAATTTTTATAGTGCTGTTTATTGTACAGAGGCTGCTGCCAAGGTTATGCAAAAAGGAGCGTGTATCGTTAACGTAGCTTCTATATGTGGTTGTTCGACAACATGTAATGATATTGCATATTATTCAGCCGCAAAAGCTGCTATGCTAAATTATTCTAAAAATATGGCAAAAAACCTTGCTCCTCACATCAGAGTAAATGCAGTGCTACCAGGTTATACTAAAACTCCTGATTGGGGCGAACTCTCGGAAGAAGAGGAAGCTACATGGGCTCAAAAAGTGCCATTAAGGCGCTTCATCCAGCCGGATGAAATCGCAGAGGCAATATGGACGGTGGCAACAAACCGATCCGCAACAGGTGCAGAGCTGGTTGTTGATGGTGGCTTAACTTTCCAATAAGTATTTCTACACTCGTTAAACCACGAGTATTATTAAAAGTTTTATTTTTTAGTCGCACTCTGTACTGTTTTTACCTGGAGTGTTTTGCGAGCGTGAAGCGCCAATACCACCAGAAACAGAATACCCAAAAATAAAATATACACTGCCCTGTCTAAAACATTAGCAGCCACAATGATATCGTTAGGAATATGGTGAAGGTTTTGCGAGAAAACTAAAAAAGCTTCACGGAAGCCAATGGCTCCTGGTGTTAACGCAACAAAGAGTGCAAAGTTGGCTGCGCCGGTATAGGTTGCTGCCTGGCCAAGCGTGATGCTGCTATCGAACGAACGTAATTCTACAAAATATATTGCCCAAAAAAATAAGACTTGCAATAGCGTAGCGCAACCTATGAGAATGAATGGTTTAATATGGTTTCGAGAGAGCTGGCCTAGCAAATGGTTATTGCGACGAAGGTAGATTTTTATTGCCACGGCGCACACCCAGGCGATACCTGCTAGAAGAGTCAGCGTCTGCCACCACGCAAATGCTGCCCAAGCCAACAAAATACCGCTGAAAAACGCATAAAACGCATAGTATACAAGCGTAATAAAAACATATTGTTTAATTTTGAGACTATGTTTTACCTTAAGATAGGCTCCGCGGAATGCTGGCCCACTTTGCCCTGGACCGAAAAAATTCAAGAGTGACGAGTACGAGTTAACCAAAAAATTTTCTCTCCACGGCATATATTTTCCGTAAAAAAGCATATAGCCGTGCAAAATAAGGCCGAGCACTAATGATATAGCTCCACTGTATAGAATCAGCACTATTCCTATGGTTACAAATGAAGTTTGCTTTAGCTGGTCAAGCACGGCAGGATTGTTGGCAACATACCAGATGAATGCAGCAATCGTTGTCAATACAATTGCTACCGTTGCAGCTATACGCAGCTTCCCTCTCATGTCTTTATTAGTATACCCCAGAATCCGGATTTCCTTTATAATCTATGGGCAATGACCAAGTCTCGATTAGACGGATATGCTGCGCGGCTGAACAGTTTCTTTGCATCCCCGAAATTTTTCTACGCTGTCATGATTTTTTTAATCATCTCTTCCCTATGGGTGGCAGTATCTAGCTTGTACCCAATGGCGTTTGATGAAGAGTTTCACCTAGGTCTTATTAAGATATACGCGCAATCATGGAGCCCATTCGCAGTTACCCAAACTCCTGATGCTGCCGTATTTGGATCTATTGAAACCGATCCCTCGTATTTATTTCACTACCTAATGAGCTTTCCTTATCGGCTGCTTACTGTTTTAACTTCTAGTCAGACAGCAATTGTCATTGGACTGCGCATACTTAATGTTGCGCTTTTTGCGTATGCTGTTGTGTTGTATCGCAAAGTACTATTACGTACACATTTATCGCCAGCCGCAGTACACACCGTTTTAGCGGTGTTTGTACTTATTCCTATAGTGCCTTTGCTGGCGGGGCAGATAAATTACGATAACCTGCTCATCCTTATTGTGGCAGTAGTTTTTTTGTTGGCAATGAATATCCGAGAGAGCTTGTCCGCCAAGAACCAGCTCCCTATTAAAAGTGCAATAACTTTAGTCACCCTGTTGTTATTTGCTTCAATAGTAAAGTATGCTTTTTTGCCCATTGCTGCAGGCGTTGTTATATATCTGATATACGAAATCATACGTGCACGTAAACGGTCTAAGCAATTATTTAAAAAAGTCTGGACGGATATACGACGCTTACCGGTGCCGCTTCTTGGGATTTTTATTGTGACTTTTTTGGTAGCCACTGTGTTATTTGCTGAACGTTATGCCACCAATATTATTCGCTATCACGATCCGGTGCCGGATTGCGGTGTAGTACTCGAGGTTGAAAGCTGTATACAGTACGGACCATGGGGCCGAGATTATAAACTGGCACAGAGTAAGTCCGACGACAAAAGCATCCATGGACCGGTTGGCTATACGACCAAAGAGTGGCTATGGGGCATGTGGCGCCGTTTATTCTTCACCCTTGCTGGCCCGACAAACGGTTATGATACTCAAAAGCAGTTACCTATCCCAAGCATTTCGGCGATTATACTGTTTGGAGGGGGCGTACTGCTGGCGCTTGTTTATGGTCGGAGTCTTCTGCGTCAGTACCCGATATTTGTACTCTTTATTATCGTATCAACATTATATATCGCCGCCCTCTGGCTACAGGTGTATCAGCTATATGTCTACACTGCGCGGCCAGTAGCAATTAACGGACGATATTTGGTACCGTTACTGCCAGCCATAGGGGCTATCTTAGCTGTAGCTTATTCTCGTTTTTTCTCAGGTATCGGGCGCCCTGGGCTCAAGGGCGGTTTTGTAGTGGTGGCACTTTTGCTGTTACTTCAGGGAGGTGGCCCAGTTACCTATATCGTAAAAAGTCAGCCAAACTGGTATTGGCAAAATAGCTTTATCCAAAATACCAGCAACGACCTACGCCATGTATTGAAACCTGTTATTATCGGCGACTAAACAACTACTTTTTATAGCGCATACGTTTTTGCTGTTCGAGCTGATCTTCGATAAGAATACGATTAATACGAATCAAGTCAGCTATCACACCAAGGGTTACAGCTATAAGTGATGCTGTCAAAAGTACGCCGCCCAGTACGAGTGACTGCAGATGTCCACCAGCGTTATCAATAACTGCAAAGTACAAAAACCGTGCAAAAGGTACAAGCCCCAAGATTAGTAATAACGCTCCTAGTGGCATAAAGAGCATGTAGGGCTTATGCATCAAGAATGAGCGCGATATTGCCACGCCTGACTTTAGCATATGTTCAAGCGACGAGTTGAAGAGTCGAGATTCGCGAGTTTTCGGATTTGTGGTAATTTTGACGCTGGCAATGCGAATTCGTTTATTTCCTGCCTGGATAAGTGTTTCCATGGCATAGCTGAACCGTGTAACTATATTGAGCTGAAGCAATGCCTCGCGCGAGTAAGCTCGGAAGCCGCTTGGCGCATCCGGCACCTGAGTGCCTGCAGCCGCATTGAGTACTTTCGTACCGACTTTTTGGAAAAACTTTTTACTTTTAGAAAAATGAGGAATTTTGTGAACCTGCCGATCAGCAATAACCATATCTGCTTCGTGATTGAGGATTGGGCGGATCAGGTCACCGATTTTTTCTTGGGGATATTGATTGTCACCGTCAGTGTTTACAAGGATATCAGCACCGAGTTCAAGTGCATATAGTGCGCCATCATGAAATGAGCGGGCCAGTCCCTTGTTACCTATATGGGTAACAAAATGCTTCACACCATGTTCTTTTGCTATCTCGACGGTTTTATCAGTACTGCCATCGTCAATAACGAGTACGATAATTTCATCGACACCTTCAATGTTCTTGGGTATTGTTCGCAGGACTAACGGTAACGTTTCTTCCTCGTTCAAACAAGGTATTTGTACAACCACTTTCATATTAGGTTTAGTATACCGGAATTTTTTATATCACTCTAAAAATGTAAAATATTTTCCAGAACCGCCCAGCCAGTCCACGTACTATAGGCGTAAGCGCTACATAATAAAAAGCGTTTACTCATAAGAGAATAGAAGGAGGTGCGTGTGAAAAGAGTTCATATTTTGGAAAGGCCGATGTCAGTAGGAGACATTGACTCATTAGAAATGGATGATTACGGTAACGAATGGAGCCAGCAAAAAATTGAACGCGTACGCCTTCGTAAATGGCGCAGACTCAAACATCAGACTACGTAGCCCTCAATAACTAACCTTATAGAAATCACCAGTATGGCCGTATGGTCGAAGTAACGTGCTGCATTTCACCTATATTCTTTTAATGAAATAGTCTGCCTTCATTAAGGCAGACT
This sequence comes from Candidatus Saccharimonadota bacterium, assembly GCA_029288365.1. Lineage (GTDB taxonomy): Bacteria > Patescibacteriota > Saccharimonadia > Saccharimonadales > UBA4665 > CALBGR01. The sequence goes on along the minus strand of JARIHI010000003.1, from coordinate 162,206 downwards.
ATTTAGTTTTTGTATTTTAGCAAGCTAATGATGTGTTACTTGCCGTTGGCTTCGCGCAGCTCGTTACGCACGTCGATAGACATGGCAATCATGAGCGGCCCAGTAATAAGCGCATACAGACCCAGCACCCATACAAATGCAACACCACCCTTTACTGGCTGGTTCAAAATAATGATACCAACGATAATGGCGGCCAAACCTGCAATGGTCCATAGGACCTTGCTGGTAGCTGTGGCGCTTTCAAGAAATACGCTCAATATATCAAAGATACCGCGAATGACGAGCGTAAAGCCAATCAGCAGTATAAGTGTATTGAACGACACATGTGTGTGGCGTACAAGGTACACACCTACGCCTGTGGCAACGATGCCGAATAACAGTGTTATCCACCATGTACCACGCTCTTTAATGGCGAGGATACCGTGGACTATGCTCACAACTCCCCACGCTAATACAAAGGCACTAAACAGATAGACAAGCGTTATTAGTGTCAATCCTGGCCAAAATACTGCAGCGATGCCAAATAGCAACGCTACCACCCCTTCTACTACGCCGGCCCACCACAGTTCATTCGCGGCTCTTGGAATAGCTTGTGCCATAAATTTCTCCTTATATATTTATAACTTCTATATAGTTTATGTTTTGTCGGGGTGATCTTGCTTAGACGTGCCTCCTGTCACGCTATACGTTATCATTGTTACCCCTCCTAAAATAAGGCCCGCCCCCAATCCGTATTGTAACCACGGTTTGGTAATAATATTTATAGACCTTAGGGACAAAAAAGTCCCTATGCCAAAAAACAATAATCCAAAAATAATTTGTAATCTCGGCTCTGAAGGGCCGAGCATGGTGAGACCGGCAATCATCACGATTGCCGATACCCACAGAGGCGGTAAAGGAATAGTAAGCAGCTCTGCAACAAGGCAAAAACCAAGCAATATAAGGCACACACCGAACAACGCTACAAGAATTCGTATAGGACCACTAGCGCTGTTCATACACCGTCCTCTCCTATTACTTTGATTGTACCATGTTATGTCAAGCTTCAGCAGAAAGCTCCAGCAATATTGCCAAATAAAAAAGATTGCCTTTATTGGCAATCCTAAAGCTCAATACTTTAATTTCTTCTTGTGGGTGAAAAAAGAACAAGGAGAGATAGTAGACTAGCGAAAGAGTGATTACTCAATGGGCTGAGCCTTGCTTTTCCCGCTCCGGAGACAGAAATAACAATCTCCGGAGCTTCATGGCTCGGGCTACGCCGGGAATCCGGCGAGCGCGTGCTCCACGAGACGACTCAAGTTGCACTTCACCGCAGCCAGCTCGTTGACGCTGATGAGTCTGAACTCCAGCTTCGCTTCATCCTCGGGGAGGTCGATTCCCATGTCGGGCATGTAGAGCTGGGTGCGATTGGCCATGTCGCAGAACAAGACGTCTTCGAGTCTGCTCATCAGTGCGCTAGCGACTCTGGTGGCGTCCTCGGGCTTCACGTCGATCCGAAGCTTGATGACTTCGGTCACGACTGCGTGAGGCGTGCTGAAAGCACCATGGCTATGATGGATTCTGGACCAGTGGTCGGTTGACTCGATCTCGAAATAGACGGTGAGCATGTCTCTCCTTGTTCACGAGTGTTTACTTAGGTTTCAACACTCAGGTGCTGTACTGCAGTGAACTACATTACATATTTAAATTATAGCATAAATTTTATAAAAAATCAATACCAAAGGATACTGTAACTATACAATTTCGTATTTTTGCGCCAGACTACGTTTTACTAGCTCTTCAGTATAGTCAAAAATTTTCTTAACACGTTCGTGATAAAGATCGAGCTGCTCGTCGTTCTTAGGAGGTACACGCTTGGCGAGTGTAAGCGTGATCGCCTCAAGTGGATCCGCATTGTGCGTGTGCGCGTCGCGAGTGATTGCTACGTAGGACTCCATACGGATTATCATGCGCTCTGCTGCTACGTCTCCATCCTGCACGTTGCGATAATGGTGCTTCAACGCACGCAAAAAAACTGATTGGTTGACACTATTACGCACCTGATGACTGTATTTTTTCGGCATAGTTTTTATGACTGATTCTGGCACATACTCTTCGCCCATTAAAAATAGAATGGCTAAACTTAATACACGCTGTTCATATAAAAATGCTTCACCGTAAGACGAGACGCGTTGAGTTATTTCCCACGGAGCTTTTTGGATAAGACTATTAATGCCCATGGCATAAAATTCGTATAGTGAAATCTGGATTTTCGTATTGTCAGATAAAGACACAGTTTCTCCCTTGTACTTCGTATAGCGTATCACTCCTCGCTTTGCCTGTGCAACAGATTTAAGGAGTAGTTAACTACTATACGTTACAATACTCTTATGCTTGAGCGACGCCGACGAGCCATTACGATGGTTGCAGGACTAGTAGTCATCTTTGTAAGTACGGCCTTAACTACTCTGCATCAACAGCAGAAAAGCGGTTCCCCTAACGCCGCTACACCTCCGTTGGTGCTGTCTGATCACACAGGATTAGCCTACCAAACGTTAGTAGGGCTAGAGGTAAAAGGTCGGGCGCCCAAGACGGGTTATGCTCGAGAACAGTTTGGTGCCGGATGGGCAACGGTTGACGGGTGCGATATGCGAAACTACATTTTGCAACGGGATCTCGTGGACACAAGACTTGACCGTGAAGATAACTGCACAGTGCTAAGCGGCACGCTACATGATCCATATACAGGTAAAACCATAGCGTTTCAGCGCGGTGCTGGTACCAGCCAAGCTGTACAGATAGACCACGTTGTTGCTTTGAGTGATGCATGGCAAAAAGGCGCACAGCAATTAGACGAAGCTCGGCGTGCAGAGTTTGCAAACGACCCGCTCAATCTTTTGGCAGTTGATGGTCCTGCTAATAATAAAAAGAGTGATAGTGATGCCGCCACCTGGCTGCCGTCCAATAAGGGATATCGGTGTCGCTACGTAACGCGGCAAGTGGCGGTCAAACAAAAATATCGTATTTGGGTAACTATGGCTGAACGAGATGCTATGACACAAGTGCTGCAAAGTTGTCCTGATCAAATCTTACCCGGCTAAGAGTTATAAGTAGGATTTTGCTTTTCGTCCTTTTGGACTCATCAGCATGAGCACACACTCATGTAAGCAGAAACGACAAACAAACGAGGTACAAGGAGGGGGACACCCAAGAGGAGTCAACCACATACCAAGTATGCCCGTCGCTTCTGCTTGAGTCACTTCTATGCCTGGCCGCCGACCAAGCAGAGCCCTCGGAGGATCATCTTCTCGTGAGGGGTGATTCCCAGCAGTTGCTTCGCGATCTGCAGGAGATCGTCGAAGATGTTGATGCGCGTGAGGATGTTGACCATGACGGTGTTGACCACCACTGACAGCGTCGTGCTGATGGCGATGATCATCTGAGGAGCACCATCTTCTTCTGTGCTCTCCCTGAGAGGAACTGTGACGTACTTGTCACACGCGCCGGTTTGGCCATCGGCGACATATGCGTCGACGACGGGAACGACCTTTCCTTGAAGGGGCTTCACGAGCTTCGCTACCAGCTCGTCGATGTGACTTGCGAGTCTGCTGTCGCCTGGCACGCCGATCGCCAGGTTGATGCTGCCACCTGTCCTTGGAAGTGGACAGCTGATTGCTCGCACTTGCATGGATGTTGCCATTCTTGCTGCGACCCTTCTGTCTATTCTCCGATCTTATTGCCTCAGCTCGCGCGCTGGGTATGTGCCTTTTCGTACCTGCACATAATCGAAGCAAAAATCCACTATATATACTGAACTTATGCCTCGATTATGTACACTTTGTTTGCTTGTCGAATTACGTCTTTGGAGTTGCCTCAACAAAGATTTTACAATTATAAAAGAATAGATGTAATTATACAAGCTTTTAAGATATTCTTAATGAAAATGAGTGGATACAGCAGCAGCTATTTTTCCAAGCGAGCCGGAGAAAGGAATTTGTAACGAGGGTAGAGCAATAGCTTCTGGGGACTCATGCAATACCTCAAGATAGTTAATTCGTCGTAGGGTTTCAGTATATCCGTCGTCTGCCTCAAAAATGAAGTTAGTTACTCTTCCTACTCCGATCTGATCACCAACTATGGGACGATAATCTGCTCCTTCGAGCACATCTACCCTCCCTTCTTCAGTGTGTCTTAAATGATCTACGGGTACAGTCATCAAGGCTGGTTGTGACTTGTGAGTAGTCACTACACCTATGCGAACAGTAGTGCTATAAGAAAGGTCTCTATCACTCAGACGTAAGGCAGTTGGCTGACCCGGACTTTGCCACGAACCCACCCGAATGTGAAGGTTTACAGGAGGAACAGGTGCTGGCTGGCCCGGATCGCCTTTTTGTGGTTCACTAGTAGTAAATGGTGCTACCAGTTCTTCTTCTCTAAATGCCACAATACTACCGGGTTTGTATTTCCCGGCCAAAAATCGTGAACCTTTGCCATATGCAGCCCGAGGCACCAAAGTATCTGTGTGTAGAGTATCGAGTGAACCCGCAAGTATGTGTTGTGTAAATCGTTCTTGTCGTCGGAGTCTTGGCCGCCCCAATACAAGGGTTGTTTTAGGATCACCCCTTCTTTTACCATCCCAGTATTCCGGAAGATCATACTGCTCCACCGGAAATACAGGGTCGGCTATCTCGAACTTAGTGACACCCATATATTTATTAAACCATTTAAGATTTAATAAATAAAGGTTTGGTTAAGAGATAAAGTTCTTAACTACGGAGACGGTAGCCTTTACGAAATAGAAAAAGATTTACGCTGATAAGGGCGGCAGTGACAACGCCTATCGCCAAGAGAGATGTCCACGGATTTACGTCACTACTGCCGAGCATGCCGTAGCGGACGGTATTGATCATATAAAAAATTGGATCGAGATGCGTTAAAGTACGAAAAGGTTCGCTCAATAGGCTGGTTGAGTAGAAAATACCACCCAAGAAAATGAGCGGTTGGATAATAAAGGTCTGATAAAAACTAAGGTTATCAAATACCTGTGAGCGCAATCCGATTAGTACGCCTAAAGAGGCAAAAAACAAACCACACATAGCCAAGCTCACAATAAACAAAATCGGATGTGCTACTGGCAAATCAATGAGTAGTGCCGCTGTTGCGAAGGAAACGATAGTGATAATAGCTGCTCGGATAAAGCCGCCCAGCGTGAAAGCAGTCAAGAGTGCAGTATTTGATACTGGTGAAGCCAGTTGGTCGTCAATAGCGTGTTGCATTTTTTGCTGGAGTAACGAAGAGGCATTATTAGAGAATGAATTCATAGCCATAGCCATAAGGAGTAACCCGGGAATAATAAAGTTGATATAGGCATGTCCTTCAAGATGTTGGATGCGGCTACCGAGTGCAGCTCCAAATACACTAATATAAAGATAAGTTTCCAAAACTGGTCCGAAAATAGTCTGGCGTTTAATTTTCCAAAACCGTTGCAGCTCCCGCCGCAAGACACTATAAAAACCGATATAGTTATAGGTTTTGCTCATACTGCTTGCTCCCGGGTGAGTTCTTCGCGGCCAACTAATGATAGATAGACGTCTTCGAGCGTTTTTTTCTTATACTGTTTTTTCAGTTCTACGGATGTGCCCTGGTGAATGATTTTGCCGTGATTGATGAGGGCAATGCTATCACACAGTTGTTCGGCCTCTTCGATGTAGTGAGTGGTAAGCAATATGCTAGTTCCCTCTTTATTAATACGCTTTATGTATTGCCACAGTTCTAGGCGTAATTCTACGTCTACCCCGGCTGTTGGTTCGTCTAGTATAAGTAATTTTGGCTTGTGCATCAGCGCTCGGGCAAGGATAGCACGTCGCTTCATGCCACCAGAAAGCATCATAGCTCGTGAGTTACGCTTGTCAGTTAATGAAAATACCTCGAGTAGCTCATCGATTCGTTCTTTTCGTTTGGCTTTGCGCATACCGTAGTAGCCACCGTGAAAATCAAGCGTTTCTTCAACCGTAAGGAACCAGTCAAGATTAGGCTCTTGTGGGGCTAATCCTGCGTAAGCACGAGCAGCCTGATAATCAGTGACTACATCGTGTCCAAATACCGCAGCCGTACCTTTGGTGGGTACTACTAGGCCCATGATGCTGTGTATCAGAGTGGATTTACCGGCGCCATTTGGGCCAAGCAACCCAAAAAACGATCCCTCCTTGATAGTGAGATCTATACCTTTCAGCGCTTCTACGCCGCCATCATACCGCTTGTGGAGGCCTTTTACCTCCAGCGCATTTTTTGATTGTCTTACCATATATACTTTCTCTAGTATAGCAATAAAATATAATTGGTCACGCGATATTTTATATAATAAGCCAGCATTTGTATAATAAAAGTGCTGGGTCAGTTATTTATAACATCACATATATAAACAACTCCTAAAAAGAAGCAAATGGTTAAGGAAAATATTGGAAAACGTACGACTTTTAATCGGGTATTTTAGACCTTCGTTATTGCAGGTAGTATATTCTCTTGTTTTATCGCTATTAGTTGCGCTTTATTGGTGTCGTTCCCAGCTAACTGACATATTAACGCCCGCAGGAGCACCAGAAACTATTGCGACTTTTCAGGGTATGCTCAAACAAACTGTCGATCACTTCACTAAGAACGATGCCATCGCTTTTCTATCGGTAGCCTGTATATGGGCTTTAGTAGGAGTGTTGTTGCTGGCAATTTTGTATGAAACTATCAACATATTTATTACAATCCGTAACGACATTGTTATTTCTTCAAAATTTACTCATGCTGAAGAAAACAAAAAACACATACTACAAGAAATAGCACTACGAGTAAGTTTGGCTATAGGCTTTATGGTTTGTCTGGTTACTGCGATTGTCTTTCTCTTCCCCCTATGGGAACAATACATTACTAGCTTTGCGTCAGCTGGTTTCTGGGGGAACTATACAGTAATCAGCAAGGGAGCCATTGGCATAATCGGGTTGTGGCTTACTATCTGTTTGCTCTGGCGCTGGCTACTTTTATCACTGCCTAAATTTACGTAAGATCTAGTAGAGTAAGGCTTGGCCTACTTCTTTTTGTCCATTTCTTTCCATTTTCTGCGGAATTTATCCCCCAGTTCCATTTCCAAATCACCAAGTGGTTTCTTTTCTTTATCAGCCATACAGCATCCTCCTATTAAGTGATTGTAGCTACTATTTTATATAACAGGGGTGGATTATACAGTTAAAATTTTTACTTTATATAAGTCAAAATGAGAGTAAGGGATGGATTGTTGAAGTTAAACGCAGAGGATGTGTAGGTTTTTAATACAATATAGTTGAAATAATTTAAATTTAATGCTATTATATAACACAAGTATTCTGTCGTAATTAAATCAGGCAATAGGACTGTTGAATTTATGAAAACTGCAACGGTGAGATCTCGGAAAAAGCATGTATACAAGAAGCGATTAGCATTGCTTTTACCAGGTAAAGATGAGCAACTCATTATTGCGGCTACTATTCGGTCTGCAATTGCTGCCGGCCAAAAACGAGAAGATATTTTTGTAGTTGACGATGGGTCCACCGATAAAACACGCAAAGAAGCACTCAAGGAATTGCCACGCAAAAATGTGCTAAGCATTGCTAACGGCGGTAAGGCAAAAGCTGTTATTTCTGGCATTGAGCATTTTGAAGTAGAAAAACGTTACACGTGGTTACATGTGGCTGATGCTGACAGTGTGTTCGGACCAAACTATTTCCGAATATACCGCAAAAATTTAAATGCCAAAAAGTATGCTGTAGCACTTGGTTTTGTACAAAGTCTCCGAGGTAACTGGATTAGTACATACCGGGCATTGACCTATACGTATAGCCAGCATATTTTCCGAAGATTTCAATCTTATTTTGGTATGATCTCGGTGTTTCCAGGCCCGATTACCTGCTTCAAAACCAGTATTTTAAAAGACTTGGACTTTACAGCGTATAGTCTTACCGAAGACTTGGATTTAACAATTCAGGTTCATCGCAAAAAACTCGGTAAAATCAAATTTATTCCTGAAGCGGTTAACTACACCCAGGATCCGCAAACTTTGCGTGATTTTATCAAGCAAAACCAGAGGTGGCAACGCGGATTTTTCCAGGCTTTCACAAAGTATAGGATCGGGACAAAACCTCAACCACTCGACATAGGATTGGTTTACCAAATGATAGAACTAGTATTTTACCTTGTCCAAATGTTTGTATTGATACCTTACGTACTTATTCAGACTGGCAATTGGGGCTTGATCCCGCTTGTTGCTGTAGCAGACTCATTTGTTCTAATAGTTTTGGCATTGTTTTCGGCTCTGGCTGCCAAGCGGTTATCTATATTGCTCTGCCTGCCTTATTTTTCTCTTTTGCGGGCACTTGAAGTAGCTGTGTTTATACAGGCGTTCATCGAGGTAGTGGTTCTTCGTAAATTCCGAAAGAAAGTTCATGGCTGGGACGTGGCTGGCCGACGTTATGCCTTGAATGAAAAGGCCTTGAAGGACGTTGCGCAATGAAACGGCAAGCTCGAAAACACAAGAGACCCCTTGCTTTTAGGAGTCGTATAAGCAAAAGCTTTTATAATTTTTTACCTGTATTCGGGTTGCTTCTATTTGTCGTATATAAAGCTGGTTTTATGGGGCAGCCATTTGCAAATATATCGTTTCTTAATACTAGATCTGCGGCGCAACAGTTTCGCCCGTATGTCTGCAGCAACGTACCTGAGAGTGAACACGACAAAAGTAATCCTTATAAATTTGAGAGCGACTTATATAAAACAAAAATCGTACCCAATAGTAAAGCCGTCAATCTTGTGAAAAACAGCACCTTCACACTATTTAATAATGATACTCATAGTCCGGCTGCTTTTGTTGCTAATACTGAAGCGACTCACACAAGCTATAGTGTTGAGCATGAAAAGGACTCAGTATTTTTACGGACTGTCCAAAATGTAAGAGGCTCTCAACCTATCTCGGGAACGTGGCTGCAGGATACAGTGCCGTTAGGAGCTCAAAAAACCTACGGATTTCAGGTTGTTTATCGTTCGACGGTTGATAGTACTATTTCGGTTGAATTGACCTTGGGCAACGGTAGTTTACGGTATGAGCGTGATGTAGTGATGCAAGCTTCTCATGGCTGGAAGGTGTATACGGGCTATTTTGATAATACCCTGTATGCCGCCAAAGCAGCCAGGATAATTGTTTCGCCTAACGACAAGGGTATGTTGGATACCCGGGGATACACTATATACGAGTTGCCTGCTGCTCAGCTCGCTAAAGGACTAGTAAGTGTAACGTTTGATGACGGGTGGCGAAGTATTTATACTGCTGGTCGGCCGTTGTTTAAAAAATACGACATCAAGACTACCCAGTATATTATTGCTGAGAATACCGCGAATAACGTACGTGAATATATGACTATAGGGGAAGTAAAAACGCTTGCTAAAGAGGGTCATGAAATAGGCTCACACTCGTTACGTCATTGCGATCAGACAACTTTAAGTCCTGCTGATCTGTTGTATGACACTGAAACCAGTAAACGCGTGTTAACGGATGCGGGAGTGTCCGTTACGGGTTATGCGTATCCTTATGGCGCATATAATGATCAGACTATGAAAGTTATGCGGCAGCACTATGCCTTACTGCGATCGTCTGATGATGGATTTAATAACCGCTATTTCGACCCGCTCAATATACGCACCAAAGCGGTCTATGAGCAAACCTCCACCAAAGAGATACAAGCTTGGCTTAACGAGGCTAAAGCCGAGCGGCAATGGCTGGTGCTTATGTATCACCGTATCAATGAAACTGGCGATTATACGGTGTCCAGTAAAGAACTTGATGTCCAGTTGAAAATGATCCATGACTCCGGCCTACAAAGCGTTACAGTCACCCAGGCTACAAAATTAATTCATTAAGTTTTGTGGACTTTTACGAAGTCAAACCGATAAATTTGCCTATTTTGATACCATGTTCCCGAGCAAGTTTGTAGAGACAAAGTTGGCTGTTTGGCGTAAGCTAACATAACAGAAGTATCGTCGGGGCTAGTTTTTTCAGTGTTCGAATATCGGTATGTGAATTGTAATTTGTTATCAGTACTTATTACTACCAGGGCTCCTTTTTGCAGCTGAGAGAGCTTAGAAAATACGCTTTTGCGGTTATGTCCATATATAAATGTGTTGCCGTAGTTATCGTTTGGCTGACTGCTTACGGTTGCAAAATGGGCTTTATCTTTGGATAGGGTCCATGATTTTGTTGATTGATTATAAGTACCGGCGGCTATAGGCAGGTCAAGATTAAGACTCGGTATCTGAATATGTATTGGATTGCCACTCTGTACCTGTTTATGTGAGGCAGCCGGTATAGAAACGCTCGGTAGTTTTAAGGGTGCTTGTGAAGAGTGATTTTGCTGTAGTTGATAATATAGGCCGGGTCCGCTTAGGGCTAAACCTATAGACATAATAAAAAACCCAAGAAGACCATAAGTTTGATTCAAGTTATGTGGCGTTATGATCCGTAGTAACTTATGCATACCTATGGTCTTCCTTATTTGGTTTAAGCGATATTAACCTCGCTTAAGTAGCTGACGCAGTGTACCTGTGCCTGCAACGATGAGCATGATAACGCCCATAGCAAGCAAGGTAGCACCTAGGATGTACACTGGGCGAAATCCGCCTGTGTTTGGTAGTACTGCTACTGTTGTACCACCTACTCCTGTAGTTTTGAGGCCATCTCCGTACATGATGCTCCCTTTCTTTATAGGTTAATAACTCCTACACGCAATCTATGAGGAATTTCTCTCCACAGACTTCATGTAATACTTATACACCTTTTTGTTTTTTTTGTAAAGTATATTATAAAATATGCTTATGCTTACACCTTAAAACCATTGACATTATTTATCTTTAATGATATGTTTATGTTATAAAAAAGTTTGTGTAATAGTAGGTGGGCAGAAATGGGATTTCGTGATGAAGAAAGTACTCGCATTGTGCATGGCCTTAGTATTTATCGGCATGCAGTGTCTCAGCCTTATACCTGTACACGCAGCAGGCACCAACCTTATAGCTAATAGCTCACTTGAAACAGCGACTAACACTACTACGCCGACATCATGGACTTCAAGTGCATGGGGTACCAACACCCGAAACTTTACATATAAGCATACCGAAGGTCACACTGGCACAAGTAGCGGTTATGTAGCAATCACTAAATATACAAATGGTGACGCCAAGTGGTGGTTTAATCATGTGGCCATAAAAGCAAATACGAAATATAGCTTTTCTGATTATTCAAAGTCCAATGTACAAACACGATTGGTTGCCGAATATAAGACCACGTCGAATACTTTTCAGTATGTAGAGCTTGGTAACGTAGCGGCTAGCGCAAGTAATTGGCAGCAAAAAAACGTTACATTTACCTCCCCGGCAAACGTAAAGTCAGTTACGGTCTTCCATGTGCTTGATAAAGTTGGCTGGCTACAAACTGATGACTTTTTCCTTGCCGAAGAATCAACAACCCCGCCAGCTCCGGTTATACCTACGGTAGCTATTGCTTCTCCTACCGCGAGTCAAACGGTAAGCGGCACTCAAACAATTGCTGCTACGGCTACTAATGCAGTTGGCGTGCAATTTAAATTAGACAACGCAAATCTGGGCACTGAAGATACGACTGCCCCCTACAGCGCAACCCTAGATACGACGACGCTTGCAAACGGCACGCATACGCTATCAGCGATTGCAAGAAGCAGCGATGGTACAACCGCCATTGCCCCGAATGTTTCCATTATAGTTAATAATACTGCCACGCCCCCTACACCACCTACGTCTCCGGACAACCTTATACCAAACCCTTCCTTAGAAACAGCCAATGGTAGCGTTCCGGCAAGTTGGAATAGCAACAAATGGGGCACTAACACGGCGAGCTTTACCTACTTAACATCAGGGCACACTGGTAGTAAAAGTGTCCGCACACAAGTCACTGGTTATACCAGCGGTGATGCTAAATGGTATGTTACTCCCGTTACTATTCAGCCAAACACAACATACGCATACTCACATTACTACCAGTCAAATGTAGTTACTGAAGCGGTCTTACAATATACCGATGCCGCTGGAAACAATACATACGTTAGCTTAGGCAGTCCCGAAGCCAGTTCTGCCTGGAAAGAAATGACCTACACCTTTACGACGCCTGCAAACGCTGTTAAAGTCTCCATGTTTCATGTAGTTGCCCGTGTCGGCAGCCTAACTGTTGACGACGCTTCATTAGTGAAAGTTGTTCCGCCTACCCCACCAAACCCTAGCTCTAATCCTATTTTGAATCCATCACTCGAGACAGCTAATGGCACCAACCCTGCAAATTGGAGTGGTAGTAGCTGGGGTACCAACACAGCCAAATATGAATACCTGAACGAAGGCCACAGCGGCAATAAGAGTGTGAAAGTTACTGTTAGTAATTATACCGACGGTGACGCAAAGTGGATGTTTGATCCGCTTACTTCGCTTACGCCTGGTGCCCAATACCGGATTAGCACGTACTATAAAACAAATACCGTGCCGCATGCTGTGGCTATGTTTACCAAAGCTGACGGTACCGAACAGTACTACGGACTACCTAATCCACAGCCAAGCGGCGACACCAATCAGTGGCAACTATACAGTGATACTTTTACAATGCCTGTTGACGCAAAATCTGCAAGCGTGTTCTTCTTCGTCTCAAACAACGGCTGGGTGCAAACCGACGACTACAGTATTAGCCCATACCAGCCGGTTGGTTTCAGTCGTCCATTGGTAACGCTTACATTTGATGATGGTCATGAAGATAATGTTAACTCTGTTTTGCCGGTGCTCACAAGCCACGGTTTTAAATCTACTCAATGTTATGCAACTGACTATATTGAAGGTATTCCAAGCGCAATTATGGATGTACTTGCTTTTAAGAACGCCGGACATGAAATTTGTTCTCATACTGTCACCCACCCGCAACTTACCCAACTATCCTTAGCGGATGCAACCTACGAAGTAACCCATTCTCAAGATGTGCTTGAGAGTATTATTGGCGAACCTGTTCGTAACTTTGCTTCACCATACGGGGACTACAACCAAGCAATTAATAATATATTAAAGACTTTGTATCGTTCACATCGCACAGTTGATGAGGGTTACAATTCTAAAGATAACTTTGACCCTTACCGAGTGCGTGTACAGAATATGCTATCAACAACTACGCTTGCCGAATATCAAAGCTGGCTTGATCATGCCAAAGCAACTAATACCTGGCTAGTGTTGGTATACCATCGTGTAGCTGATGATCCGGGCGACTATGATACTACCAAGACCGATTTTGCAGCTCAAATGAATGCTCTTACCGCAAGCCACTTGACAGTACTTACCTACAACCAAGCGCTTGACGAAATCACGCCACAACTTTAGTGAACTACATCGAATAGCCAGAAATCAAAGCCATTTGCACGAGTATTGGCTGCAAATGCTTTAAATACGGGAGTAGCGTTACTAATGGTGCTTTGACCTGGGGACCAATACGACCAGTCATTACCTTCGGCTACTTTTGCTTTGTCCTCGGCAAATAAATGTAATGATACACGAAAGCCGGCACTTTGGATTTTCTTGGATTCGGTAAGTACGCTTTGTAAGATTTGGCTTCGTATTTCAGGGCTTGCAACGACTTCTTGGTTTTGTACATTACTGTGTGAGCGGCCAAAAGAGCCGGTATTAATCCAAATATCACGTACCCCTAAGCTTCGTGCTGCTTCAATAGCTATTCCTGACTGTAAAAACGTACCGGCAGAAAGATTAGCCTGAGATAGGCCTCCTTCATTTTTTGGTGGTGTCCAGGGAAATCCTTGATATCCAAAACTATCTATCAACCCTTTTGGGATGCCGCGGAGATAGGGCATGAGGCTTGTGTACTTGCCTCCTTTCCAAGCATGACTGCCGCTTGGATAACTCATGCTATCAAACATGACACTTACCTTACTAGCTGGGAAGTATTTTTTCTGTAGAGCTGCGGTTTTAGCTATGTTGGCCGCAGTGTCTTCAATAGTCGTATCGTCCCATTCAGGAATATTTGGTTCAGGAAAAGGTACCCAGATGCCCATGACAGCATCGCTTATTCCTTGAGTTTTCAGATTTTGAAAATAGGCATCCATATATGTATCATAAGCACCTTTATGATAGGCGCTAAAGTTGATCAACCCTTTTGTGGTGGTTGGTTCTAGAATAACTAGTGGACGGATCCTATAGTGTGCAAATTCCTGTAATGTATTTGCCATTGACTGAGACATTGAACGAGCCTCGGTAGACGAAGCCGGCATACTGGTAAATATCATCATTGTATTTGTCACTGTACCCCCACAAATGGTTTCATATTCTGCTAGTTTTTGTAGTTGTGGGAGCTTGCTGTTAGCAAGCCCAGGTGTTTTAGTGGAGTTTGTAGCGCAAGCGGTGTTGCCCATGTTAAGCATTGGGCCAATAGGTAGTGCCGTTTTTGCAGGAGAGTGATTGCTAGTAGTAGACGTATTCTCTCCTGCACGAATAGCAACCCCGTTGCGGGCGGTGCCTATATGAGACTTTGCTAATAAGTTAGAGAACCATGCGTTATCAAATTTCGGCTGAGCAGCCACCATAGTTGCTGTTCCGAGAGAGCTCAAGCATATGATTAATACCCCGGTTGTAACGCGGCGTTTTAGTCGAGCACTTTTTAGCCCTGCCCCTTCCCGTAAGCGATATACCACAACAAAATTCCTTGTATATATCAATATTTTATTCTAAATATGACGCATTAGCAACAAAGGTATATAGTAATAATTCTTTTGCTTATAAATAGGAGTATGTTCGTTATGTAATTAAACGGGCTGAGCGTAAGCAGTTCTACCGGAGAAGGTTACGTTGGAGGCTAGGAGAGATGCCGCCACCTGTTCATACAAACGAGCTATTTTTTCACCTGAGCCTGCTTTACTATTGAATGCAGTTAAGCTAGTGTCTTTCAAGTAATTGGTGAGTGCCTCGTACATTAAAATGGCCATGTCTTCATCCCACCTTTTTACTGGGTGGGCTGAAGCAAGCGCGCCCATAGAACAACGCGGTTTGCCGTGTGCACTCATGCCTTTTTCTTGCCAGCCATATTGACGAATATAAGCGGCGGCTCTCAAAAATATATACGCAGCCTGCGTTTGGGTATCCTCACGTTCCATACTTTGTAGTATACCAAAATGCTTTAACTGTTAGCGTAATGCTCTAAATTTTTCAGTCACTATGATGAGTGAAGCAAGTGCCCCAACCAAAAAGCCAATATTCAGCACCGTGTAATCGGTATATTTTAGAGTAAGTAGTGTAAAGCCTATCCAGACCACAGCCTTAGCAATACTGCTGGTCATTTCCATAATTACAAAGTACACAATCCGATGCCCAGGTACCTCGTCTGCCCTGTCGTACATACCTTTGGTGTAGGGCATTTGGTATGAAACAGTCACGCCCTCGTTAGCGATATTAGTTGCCAATGCCACTGGATATGTGGCTACAAATGGGCGGAACAAATGTACGAGCGAATTTGCAATAGCGCCGAATCTAAGTAAAATCCGGCCACGGTGACTATCGATAAGTTTGCCTATGGTGTATGCGGCTAGCATTGAGGCAATAACTGAAATAGAGGCTAGCATGCCCAATTTGGCATACGCCGCACCGGAAGTAAGGATAGTGGTAGCCAAAAAGAGCGGCCAGATAGACCCAGTAATGGTCAATTCCACACCGTATCCACCAAAGGAAAAAATATCTCGTCTCATTTTTTTGAGACTAAAATTACGAAAATGAAGTTTCTGGTTCGTAGCTACTGGTTCCCCAGTTCGAAGCAACGGTAAACCCCCTGCTACGAGCATAACGATAGCTACTAAAAAGATATATTGCCCACCCCACAGTGTCGCGACTATACCACCGATAAGCGGCCCTATAACGCCACCGAATTTTTCCATGATTTTCACATAGCCCAATTCTTTACCGCCATGGGCTTTGTGCTTAATTTTAGAAAAATCCACGTGGAACGGAATACAGAACAAGCTGCTCGTACCGCCCCATATACCGCCCACCAGCCAGAGCGGCCAGTGCATACTGGGTAACGTTAAGAAAAATCCAGTGGATATAATAAGCAATAAATAACTGCTTAAGATAGTGTGTTTGGGGCCGATTTTGGCAACTAAAAATCCTGCAAATAGATCAAAAAATATTGAGCGAAAAATAAAATAGCAGGCTATCAGCCACATCGTATCATGGACCGAATAGCCTTGCTTTAACATATAGAGTGGCACAAAAATGCCGGTTAAACTCAACGCTAGACTGCGAAACATCATACTGACGTAGATTTCACTTAGTTCATCAAAACCAACTTCACGCCAAAAATGCCGATGTTTCAGTAGGCGGTGGATAGTTTGCTTGATCATTTTATTGCTTATTTACTACCAGTGTAGCATAAGCTTTTTGCTTATTCTGTTTGAGGCACACAGCGATCAAGGCATTTACCTATAAAAGACAGAGTGCTTCCTCTGCTTCAAGAGGCGATGGTGAAAATGGAGGCGATGGTTCTCGTACGCCTTCCTCTTCGTCGGGCGGAAATAGATCTTCGGGACCTATTACCGTACCTAGAAAGGTCGTAAATTCTTTCATTCTCATTTCTTGATCAGGTGTAAGCTGTTCCATATAGGCTCCTGTGTTTACACAAGTACTGTAAAAATATTATTTCTTTGTGTCAAAAATAATATCTCAAATATAAATACCAAGGTGTTAAATTTTATTAAAATTGTAAAAATATAATTTACATTCTCTAAATAATATAATACAATTCTTCATATGAATCCTTCACTTTTGCAACAAATAGGCCTAACCAAGAGTCAAACACTTACCTATTTAAGTCTTATTGAAAAAGGAGCCCTTACTCCACCAGAAGTTGCGCAAATTACCGGCGAATCAAGGGCGAATGCCTATATGATTTTGCGACGACTGGAAGAGCTGGGTCTTATAGAAAAATTAAATACCAAAAAAGTTAGTTACCAGGCTCTAAACCCTATAGCACTTGAGCGTTTAGTCGAAGAAAAAAGACAAGCAACTACGAAGCTTGAACAAGAAGTAAAGCATGCCATGCCTCAGATGCTTAGTTATTTCTATACCTTTACCGAAAAACCTGGTATTCGCTTACTGCAAGGTCTTGAAGGATTAAAAGAAATTTATACTGATACTTTGCGCACCAAGCAAGATATTTATTTTATGCGTACATCTGCGGATATAAAATTTATGGGTGAAGATTTCTTTCAGCGTTATAAAAAGCGACGAGCCGAGCTTGGCATAACTACTCATGCCTTTACCATAGGCCCAGCTACCCTGCGCAAGAGTCTACACGACGAAGCCTATAAAATGCTCCGCACATGGATAAAACCTCAAGACTACACGGCACCGGTAGAAATTAATGTGTATGGAGACAAAGTGGCATACTTGGTATACGGCGAAGAAATTATGGGAGTGATTATACAAAGTGCTTTTATTGCCGAAAGCATGCGTCAAATTTTTTGTATGATCGAGCACGTGTCTAAAAAGAAACAGTAAATTAGACTAAATGCTCAGCCATTTCTTCGGCTGTTCCAAATGGCCTAGAAAAATCGATCTCATCCGGATCAAACACAAGCGCATGAGTATCCCAGAAAGCTTGACTTTGGGCAAGGGCTGTCTCGTTTCCCCGGAGTTGTTCATCCCACGGCTCAAGTTCAGACTTTGGCCCTGCCCACGCGGATATCAGCAGCATAATACCAGGTTTTTCGCTGCGTTTTAATACTACTGTAGCATGTGTAGTGGGTTCAGGAGTGCGACCAAGAACAAAACGCGTTGGCCCCTCTCGTCCATGCCTATAAGCGTAGCCTATAGCATCACTTGGCTTAGTTGCGACACATTTTGCCTCTCCAATATGTCGTCCGCAGTCTACTTCTTCTACAAGATAATCTCTACCTTTAGCATCTACAAGCAAAAGTGCTGCTTCTAGATCAGGTCCGATCAAGTGGGCGTGAGTGTTTGGTCGATCTACCACTATTTCGTTTGATAGCAGCACACCTAATGTATTGGCCTGGATACGCTCATAGTCATGTCGAGTATATCGAAAACGTGAACGTCGCATAATATATCAAAATATCATAAAATTAATATTTAGTCAAATTTAAGTACTAGATTATGAAAATAATGTAGTACTAATTTTAGAAATCAAATTCGGCACAAGCATACTCCGGGCAATCTATGCCATTTGCCCCAAAACCTATCAGTCCAATGTCTGCTGTAAATTTTTTACTAAGACCAAAGAACTTCTTGCAGCTGAGAGGCATTACTCTTTCATGCTGTTCGCCGTTTTCTGTGTAAGTGATGTCTTGCCCCTTTATACACATCACATCAGTATTTAGTTTTAAGGTAGTAGTATATTTTCCTTTTGGAGTTTCAAACATTTTAATTGTTTTTGGTTGTTGCGTTTTGATTAGTGACATTGCAAGAGTATCGGGATCGAGTACTTCGCTTTTGACAGATGAAAGTCGTTTCCAATCGGAAAAATCGGACGCGGGGCCTATAAGGAGCGTGGCAGTAGTCGGCTCAGTGCCTATGACCGCATCAGTCGGCCCTTGTCGGGCAAAAGTTACCGATCCTGAAACCTCTACTTCGTCAGCTGCAAGTTTTTTTGAAGGCGTAGAAGAAGCATTAGACGTATGAGCAGGCTTGTTTGTCTTGAGCGCATGCCATGCGCCAAAGCCAATAACTCCAACCACGGCTAAACCTACACAAAGTACAAGGACGCTTGCAGACCCTTCTTGGTGCAGCTTTTTCATATCGTAACTGTATCACACCTATGCTTACTAGTAGCTACGTACATGTGTAAAATAAGCAAAAACCAGACCTTTTATAGATTGATGAATATGTCGAGTTAAGTATTGGACTTCTGTTTCGTCTGGGCTTCTTGTAGCCTGTCTTTCGTCCGTATATTCTTCCGGAAATTGAATACCCCAATACCGATCATCTAATTCGCGGACATATCGCTTGGGCTGAGGGTTTGCCACTCCGGCTCTAATGAGTAAGCTTTGTAATAATGTTGCTGACTTGTAGCCATAACGTGCACTACATACTTCGTTCATATTTCTTGTCAGATGATCTACCCCCATACGTACTATCGCAACGTCAAGTTGGCCATTGATAAGCGCTGCACTCGCGAGGGCAGCTGAGAATCTGGCTAACACGGCTTCAACATCAGCCTCTTCTATTTCACTACCAGGATTTAAGTAGTCGTCAAGGGCGGCTTCTATCCCAAGGCTATCATACACTGCATGTATATAGGCTTCATCATCTATAACATCACCTGTTTCAGGGTTAGGATCTGGAGAATCATATACTTCCAAGTCAGTTGGCATTACAATACAATAATATAAAAATGTAAAATAGTCAATTATCTAATAAATTTGAACTATAAAGATATATTGTAAATAATTCAATAAAATGTTAAAATATAAAACTATGTCCACTAGAGATACTGCAGAAATTGATGTGCAAAATAGCCATACTGCCGACTATGTACATTTAGGGACTAGATCGACACAATTAGTAGGTATAGTTCATCATGCGGCATTGCCGTCTCATGAGGTGTCGGTTGCTGAAGTCGCATATCATGTTTCTAATGATGACTTGGCTGTTACGTTTGATCGAGTGCAATCACGTGAATTAATGCCAGAATACGAACAAGCAGAAAATAGAGCAGCGATTCTTATTGGTGAGAGTGCGCTTATGGCTGCAATTCGTTACATACCAGAAGAAGTAATTTTGATGCTTGATAAGTCTCCTAAAATGATCGCCTATATGGCAAAATATGTGACTACGCTTCGAACCTCAGAAAGCATTGAAGAATGGTATGAAAAAATGGGCTTCAACAGTGTTCCCAGTTGGAGAAAAGATGCTATAACTGAGCGTGCGGGTTATTGGCAGTTAGCTGGCCTTGGGCACCCAGCGCTCTCTGCGGACGCTTTTGCTGAAGCAAGTGAATTGGCCAGGCAAAAAACAATTGTCCCTTGGCAAGGTGATATTGCCAACAGTCGCGATATGAGTCGACTTGGCAGAGTATTAAGGGCCTATAGGGCGAGCGTCACGTTGTTAAATTTAACCAATGTGTTGTGTTGTGAGTCTCGGTTCAGGTTTGCTCACGAAGCGGCAGACCGGCTTGCTCACTTGCCCGTTATTCCTGGGGCCCCTATTCTTACAACTACAGGTACATCTCGCCCACCAGACAAAGATTTTCCAATTACTCACCCCGCTGGTCTTTTCTTGGGCTTGGAAGATCTTCGTGAGCATGGTGGTATTACAGACCCTCGTTCCCCTAATGCTGGCCCTGCTATTACTAGAGTTGTGCGTGCTTAGTTACGTCGTTTTAGGATTAGAGTTGCCTTACGCTATAATGTAGGACTATATGAGCAAAAAACCAGCGTCTGAGCCGTATCCGTTTGCTTACTTCGAAGACAAGATTGTGCCTATAGAACAAGCTAAGGTTTCTGTTATGACCAATGCCTTGCATTATGGCATTGGTATTTTTGGCGGCATCAAAGTATTTGAAACAAATAAAGGTATGGCAATTTTTAGGCTAGACGATCACCTCCGTCGTTTACAAGATAGTGTCGAGGCTTTGGAGTTTGACTACGATTTTGATCACCAAAAAGTAAAGCAAATAATCTTATCGCTTGCCCGGAAAAACAATGTCAAAGGCACAACATACATCCGGCCACTCATCTATCGGAGTGACACCAATTTATCGCCGCACATTAAAGGAAATTACGAACTGGCGATCTATATGCTCCCGATGTCTTATTACTTTGATCCGAACAAGGGGCTGAAAGTTATGTTTTCAACCTGGCAACGAAATTCTAATAAAGCTATTCCGCCCCGCACCAAGGCCACTGGTGGATATTTGAATTCAGCGCTAGCAATTCACGAAGCGAATAAAGCAGGCTTCGATTCGGCTATTATGCTCGACAAGAATAGCGACGTCAGTGAAGGCGCGGTGATGAACTTATTTATTGTAAAAGATTTGCAGATTGTTACACCCTCACTGGACAGTGATATTCTCGAGGGCATTACTCGTCGAACTGTTGTTGAAGTTGCTCAGGAACTTGGTATCTCGGTTGTTGAAAGAAAGGTCAAGAAACAAGAGCTATATGAAGCTGATGAGGTGTTTTTTAGTGGCACCGCAGCGGATATAACCTGGTGCAGCCATGTGGACGATATAGAAATATCAAAGCAACCTGGCCCTATTACCAAAAAACTACGCGAACAATTTCAAGCACTCAGTACTACAAAGCCAGAGCTATTTACACTAATAGAAGATCACGCCGGATAATTTGGGTACGTGGACGCTTGTGGAGTGTAGGTAAAGCGGGGATCTTCTCCTGCATAAGAAACTCCGCAGATCATCCGGGCCCCAAGAGCTCGAGGTCTCTCCTCAGTCTGTCTTGCTACTTCGTCTTGGCCTCTAGTTTCGTCTTGTTCGGCGGCATGGGTCTCTGTATCGCCGGTGTTTGTTGCTGTTTCCACTTTATATCTCCTATGAACTTCTATAAATTAAAAAATCAGGCGGTTGAAGCCTGATTGATAGGACTGCGCGAAAGACTTGTAAGTCTTAGGCTTCAACCATGTCGAAGCACAGCCCATTGAGGCCGAGGACAATCACGAGGTGCTTCGTTATGGTTGAAATCATACTAAAATGGTATCACGGAGCACGACTAGATGCAATGTAAGCTTGACGCAATTTTTATAAGATAACAGCGTTAATATGAGACAATTGGAATCAATAACTTACGAATACAACGCTTGCCCTGGGATCCTTACATTTCTTTTGCTCAGCTTTAGAATGGTTTTGGATTAAGCCTTTCGTTCGTTGCTAATAGCATATTCAAGCTCTTATAAAGGTAGTTTGATGGTGAACTTCGAGCCTTTTTTGAGTACAGATTTTACCTTAATCGTACCACCATGAAGCTCAACAATTTGCTTCACCCAGTATAGGCCTAGTCCGGTGCCAGTTACGGTGTCTGAAAACTCATTGTCTATTCTGGTGAATTTATCAAAAATTTCTTTTTGTTTTACTTTTGCGATGCCGACACCTTCGTCTTCAATCGAAATGGAGACAGACTTGGAGCTTGCTACAAGACTCACTGTGATTGCCTTACCGGGGCCGCTGTACTTGCTGGCATTTTCGAGCAGATTGGAGATTGCTAACTTGATCTCGATAGGATCCACTTTGGCAGTAATATCCTTATCTAAGCCTTTTGCTGTGAGCACTTGCTCCCTCATTTTTAAGACGAACTCTTCCGCCTGTATAGTTTCTTTTAATAATTCCGTCAAACTGACCACCCTCCTCTGTAGCTTATAGCTGGAATCGTCAATTTGTGCAGTTTTTAACAGGTCGTTCACAAGCTTCAGTTGGCGTTTATTGCTCTCGTCGGCGATTAGTAAGTAACGCCGCTGTTCTTCGGTCAGCTCGCCACCAAAGCCGTTAAGCAATAAACCGATATATTGTTTTACTGCTGTTGCGGGTGTCCGAAGTTGATGAGAGGCAATACCGATAAACTCATCTTTGGCTTTATTTATTTTTAATAACTCGTTGCGTTCTTGGGCAATACGTTGAAGCTTATGCTGCTCTTCTTGGGCTTTCTTTACTTCTGTTATATCTTCGACGATGGCGATAAAGTATTTCAGTTGATTATTTTGATCGCGGACCACTGAACCAGTCAGCTTGCCCCAAACTGTCTTTTTGTCTTTTCGTACGTATCTCTTTTCTCTGGTGTAACCGTCAATCACACCTTTTCTAACTTTATCCATCATTTGCAAATCGGTAGACAGATCATCAGGATGAGTAATGTCTTTAAAGGTGAGGCCGCCCAACAACTCTTGTTTGCTGTAGCCCAGAATTTCGCATATACGATTATTAACCATGAGCCATTCGCCACTATTATCTACGTAGGTGATACCTACTGGCGCGTGATCAAAAATGGCTTGTGCTTGCTCTTGGCTCTCACGCAAAGCTTGCTCAGTCTTAACGAGTTCAGTGACATCAGTACTTGTACCTAGCCAATGATGCACTTCACCTCGACTATTTTTGAGAGGCGCTACGCGAGTTAAGAATGGGCGGAAAATACCATCTGTACCTTTCAGAGGAAAGGTCATTTCTGTGGGCCTACCGGCTTCTATAGCTTCTTTCCACCGTTTGAGCACTTGCGGCAATGTCTTGGGGTCGTGTACAGATTGCCATCCCCACCCTTCCATATCTTCGGCTGTCGTCCCGGTGTATTCATACCACCGTTTATTGAACCAATAGACATATCCGTCAGGTTTTGCCATCCAGGCTAGACTTGGGAGATTATCGAACATTTCTAAGAGCAGACTATCGGGAGTGTCTATATCTTTAACGAAATGCTCCATTGATTCCCTCGTTTATCAATGTATTTTTTATTATACCACTTAATAAGCATAAAATTAATGAAAAATTAAGAAGCACAAAAAGAACTCTTTAAATTTGAATAGAGCGTGTTTAGAAATCGCTGATAACGAGCTTTTTCATTTGCATCATATGGGTAAAGGCATCGGGGCGTTTCATTAATTCACCTATATTTTCTGGCACGATTTGCCAGCTTACACCATACTTATCCTTGCACCAGCCACACTGCTCAGACTCGGGTACGCTTGAAAGTTTTTCCCAAAAGTAGTCAATCTCTGTCTGGTCTTTACAAGATACAGATAAAGACACCGCTTCATTAAAAGTGTAATCTTGTTCGACTCCTGAGTCCATTATGGCAAACCATTGACCCGCTAGTGTAAAGTCAGCAAACATCAGTGAGCCTGCTTTGGCGGGTCCAGTGTCTTCAGTGTAACGAGCGAGCATACCTTGCTTAGCGTCCTGAAATACAGATGTATAAAAACCGATGGCCTCCTCGGCATGGTTGGTATTTTGGCCAGTAAACAGCAGCGACGGTACAATGAATGGCCGTGGTTCGCCCTCCGGATCAGTCAGAATTAGTTGCCACGTAAGGCCATACCGATCTTTAACCCAACCATATCGTTTACTAAACGGATACTCGTCAAGCGGCATGAGTGCTTCGCCGCCCTCAATAAGCTTGCTCCATAACTCATCCAAGTGTTCCTGAGCTTGTTCGTCACGTGCGGGGTCAAAATTTACCATGAACGAGATTGACGGGGTGAATTTAAATTCCGGTCCGGCATTGATTGCGGTAAACTGCATGCCTCCCAGCTCAAATTCAACAGTCAACACCTTGCCAGCCATGTCAAGCTGAAAGTCAGCTAATCCTTCTTCTTTACTATTAGGATAGTTGGTTGTAGAAGTCACTTTACTATCAGGAAATATAGAGGTATAAAAATCTACCGCTTCCTTGGCGTTGCCATCGAACCACAAGTTTGGTGTAATTTTTTGTGCCATATAATCCTCCAATTTACCCATTTATTCCTATCATTATGATAACAAATCCCGCTGCAATAAATGTGTGCTGGATTACACAATTATTGCTAACTTCCTTATTTCTTGCAAAGTTTTGTTAGTGCGAATGTACTCGGTGCTATCTGATAAACTAAAGGTAATGGTAATTACCGTAAATCCTAAAATATTTGAAGATTTTGATAATCCTCGCCTTGCAGTAATCGTGGTGGAAGGTGCCGATAATCAAACTAGTAATAGTGATTTAGTTCATCAAACCAATCAATTACTTGGAGAAATACGACAAATATATGCCGATAAGCCATTGTCTCAGGAGCCAAAAATAGCGGCATGGCGCGAAGCTCATCGTAAATTTGGCTCCAAACCAAAAGACTACCCTAGTTCAATAGAGGCGTTGTACAAGAGGATCCTCAAAGGTCAGGATATAGGGGCGATAAATCCTTTAGTCGATATCTACAATTTCGTTTCGCTAAAATATATGTTGCCTGCTGGTGGCGAGGACCTGGATCATATGGTTGGCGACTTAGAGCTCACGTATGCCGACAAAAATGAAAAACCTGTAGTGGTGCTTGGCAAAGACTATGCCCAGGCGCCACCTGAAGGAGAAGTAATTTACAAAGACCAAGAAAGTACCATTTGTCGTCGCTGGAATTGGCGTGAAGTTGCTCGCACTATACTGACCGAAAAAACCAAAGACTGCATTCTGGTTTTAGAGGCGATTGGGCCGACTACCGATAAAGAATTAGCTGATGCCCAAAATGAATTAGCACACCTCGTTTCTATCTATACTAAGGCGCACACGACCTGTTATACGCTGGACAAACATAATCCTCAGATAAGTTTCTAGCTATTTAATTTTTATGCTGCACAAAACAGCACTTCTTGGTAGCAAGGCAAAAACTAGGGTACTATAAAGTGATGACTATACCAAAGCTATCCGAAGGCGTGGTGCATCAAGTGCCGGATGACTTACGAAAAGCACTTCAGTCTGATAAATCTGTTGTAGAAAGGTGGGAAGATCTCACGCCTTTGGCTCGTAATGAATGGATTTGCTGGACTATCACTACCAAAAAACCCGAAACCCGAAAAAATCATATAGAACGAGTACTTACAGAATTATTGGTGGGAAAACGCCGCCCCTGCTGCTGGGTCGGTTGTATACACAGGCAAAAATAAGAAAACAAAAACTTTTCTCTATAGCAAGTTACAAAAGAGTTTATCTGTTATTCATCCTGGGCTTTGAGCGCGAAAGTAGCTAGAAGTGGTCTATGATCAGAAACGTTGCTTGATAACACTTTAAAATCCTTCAGATAAAAATCGCTGTCCTTGCTCCAGTACACATAGTCCAAATTGCATCTAAGTGGAGTTAAGCGGTGGGCATTATGACGCCAAGTTGGATTAAAAAACGAACCAGTTTCTGTATGCATGACATCCGCAAGTTTACCCCTAAGCGATCTGGGCATAAGCCTCGGCTCATTCATGTCTCCTATAAGAATAGTATTACGTGAATACTCTTGGGAATGTATAAGTTGACTGAGTTTATGGGTGCCTCTGTAATGATCTCCTAATATATCAGTGGTTGCAGGAATAAGGGGCATAGCATGTGTCACAATTATTCCAAGGTCATGTCGTGTAGTCAGTTGCAGATGTGCAGCCATTGCTTGTAGATTAAAACCCTCATAACCTCTTCGGGTAGCATAGCTGTTTTTTGAAAGCGGAAATTCTTTTATAGAATCAATCTTATCACGAGAACAGAACGCTGCTCCGTCGAACCAATTATCATCGTGAGCAGAGAGAGTGGTGTAATGATTGTGGGCGTAGCCAAGCTGATCTTTTAAAAATTCAAGTACAAAAGGTATATCATCATGTTTATATTTCAACACCTCATTAAGACCAATAAAGTCGGGCTGGTATTGATTCGCTAGGCGATCTAATTCAAACAATAAGTGAGTCGCACCTTTTTTGCCGTGCAACTGGTTATCAAGCCATATATTCCAGAACAGAATCGAAAAAGTCATAGTCATACAATCACATAGTTTTAGTAAGCGGGGTTATCTTCTCACGAATAATGTCACGATTCAGCCGCCTTAATAAAAGAATAACAAATACATAACAAATCCTACACTGACAATAGTCAGCATAATTCGCATGTATTGATCAGGAACATTTTTTACGAATCTGGTTGCATATTTGCCTGCTAAGAAATTTGAGCACCACATTGTTATCAAATATGGCCAGATAATAAGGCCAGCAACGCCAGTTACGACAAGCGAATAGATGCGTGATGGCATGGTTGCAGTTGCTTTTATGCCCTGACTTTGCATAAATGACCAGCCCAGAATTGTCATGAGACCAATGCGACTAAATGCTCCTTCACCTGCTGCCATAAAATTTGAATAAATACCTATTAGAAAAAGGAAGCCTACTATTAACGCATAGCTTTTTTTACTAACACGCTTAGAGTTAGGCCTCTTGCTGACATAGGCATGTATAACTATGAAAGTAATTGTGGCAGCCATGAGGTATTTAATAACGTCGCCAGGAATTGTTAACAACAGATAGGTTCCTATGATACCGCCAAGTGTCAGAGGTATGGCAAGCAATAGAACCATTTTTTTGTGAGCGATAACTTTTTTACGAGTTTCTGCAAAAATCCCAACCTCTGTACCTATTGAGGCTGCAGTATCTATAGCTATTGCTGATTGCAAAGGTACTCCTGTGAGTAATAGGGCTGGCATAGTTACGATGCTTCCTCCTCCTACTAAGGCACCAAAACTTTCACCGATTAATCCTGCTAGAAAAAGCAATGGAAGATGCCACCATTCAAAACCTGGGGTTAAAAAAGCTAAACTGTCCAGAAGCACCCGTTTATTAAACGCTATTCTAAGCGCGAAAGCAATTTATTATAAAAGAAGGCTGGCCTAAAGTTATTATGTTAGAGAGTACGCCTATTCAATAACAGATTGCTATAATTAAGATAATGACCTTTAATCACTACGCGAAAATAAAGCGCATTTTAGATGAGCAGCCTACAGGTTGGATAATTAAGCGTATTAATAAACCAACAAACGCTCAAAATTTTAAAGGAGAAGTAGTCACCTTTCCGCACTACTATCGTATATATAGTGCTGATGGCGAACCAATAAAATATTGCAAATTTCAGCAAATCGGACGCTTGGCCAAAATACTAAACGTACCTGTCGAGATGTTGCCAATAGTGGAATAAAAAGAGTAGTTTTTGAAATTATATTTTGCTGGAATTTTGTTTGTACCATTTTCTGGCTTCTTGTTTTAAGCTCTCCATTTTGTTGCCCTTTTGCCAGTCGTAGGAGTTGTAGTCGTCTTCCCCATACTCTTTTCGAAGTTCTTCTTTTATAGCTATATATGCATCTCTAGCCTCTTTATGGGCGCGTATATAATCGCGAAAACTCAAATAACCCGTAATCGCGGGGTTACCTTTTTGCAAGGTGTGAATATTATATTTTCGTTCGCCATTTTCATCGAACGTGAAATACTCTTCGTGTTGGCCAACATAGTCTCCCTTGACCTGATAGCCAAGTCTTTTAAACTTAACGCGACTGGCCTTAACTATTTCAAGATCTCTCACGATAGCGCATACATCAATTTGAGGTTTTGCAAGCATCCCTGGTATAGATGTACTACCCACGTGCTCAAAGCTAATCAGGTTATCACCAAATAGCGGTGATATTTGTGTTTTTAATTTTTTAAATTCCTCTGCCCATTCTGGAGTGTATGGAACAAGTGTGTAGGGTTTATTTTTGCGGGTAGTTCGTTGCCATTCGCTCACTACTTCATTGTCTCATATCGCTAATATCCCCAATATTAAAACGAGGACACCTATGATATAATTGAATATAATTATATCAAATTGTCAAAGACGTCTTAAGAAATATGTATTTAGACATTGTTAAAAAACTTAAAATACTCGACCCTCTTGAGAGAGTCAAATTCGTTACTAACTGGCAAAGAGAACAGTCTCTGGACTTCGAAAAAATTGTTTCTGATCTCCAGCTATACAAACAAGCAGTTAAGGCCCGCCCCGGATACACAGAAGCCTTGCAAGAAATTTCTAACGAAGTTGAAGAGTACATTAAGAAAGCCACAAAGCAGTCTATTCGTTTACTAGAAGTTGGGCGTAGTAATCACTATCTAGTTGAAGATCTCTTAGAGGCACTCCAGGATTTAGATTGCGATATTCACCATGTTTTATCAGAGGACGATTTGTGTGATAGCGAAGTTACTAAATATGATATTGTCTTTGGTCCTTTATCTTCTGTTTTTCCAGGAGCTAGCGCAGAAAGATCGAAAAACATTAATAACTTACTCGTTGGTGATGGGATTGTTATTATTTACGATGACTTTCTTCAGTCGTATAACAGCGATCAACAATATCAGCTCTCACTGATTGAGTTTAGCGGACTGGTTCTTCAGGAAATTTCTCATCGACTTGCCATGACAAATACAACACCTAGTAATTCTGAGCGAGAAGCACTCAAGCATGCGGCTTTTCTTGAAGCAGTGGCACTTACAGATAGCATTCTGGGAAAAAATAACAAGCGCAGTTTATCTTTGACTGCACTTAACAGTATTGCAAAAGATTTTAGTGTGCTCGGGAAAAAACTACTTTTCCCTAACGGTGGCTTAGAACGCGGCACGTATATGGTGGCGCTTGCCAACAAA
The DNA here is from genome assembly GCA_029288365.1 of Candidatus Saccharimonadota bacterium. Classification (GTDB taxonomy): domain Bacteria; phylum Patescibacteriota; class Saccharimonadia; order Saccharimonadales; family UBA4665; genus CALBGR01. Next base: position 132,994 of record JARIHI010000003.1, on the reverse strand, counting down.
CGACTTCCCGGAACTCCTTATTTCCTTCAAAAGCTACGGCATGAATATCAGCGGGCTTCCAACGATCAGCATGATATGCAGGAAGCAACACTTAACATGATTGCGCCGTCAAATTTACATCCGCAAGAGGTATCTCTTGCTGGCGGCGGCCCTTTTGTTGAGACTTTAGCGGAAGGCTATCGTTACGAACGGTATCACACAGGAACTGCTCATTACGACGATATTGAAAATTTAGGTGAGATTGCGGCGCGAGCTTTATTCGAAGCTAGCTATGTGAATTTAAAGCCTCACAGCGGAACTCAAGCGATACAGGCGGCATTGCTTGCATGCAAGCACGAAGGCAGACAAAAGATACTATCATTATCTTTAAAGCCCGGAGGTCATATTACTCACTCTCGTCTTACAATGTTTAATAAGGCAATGGGTTTTGAAATATTCCATTATAGTGCAGACAAAAACTTTGAGCTTGATTACGATGATATTCTCAAAAAAGCAAAGGAACATAATGTCGATATTATTATCACGGGCTATTCAGCTTTTCCAAAATCCATTGACTTTAAGAAGTTCAGAGAAATTGCTGATATTGTGGGCGCGCGTCTTATAGCAGATGTCTCTCATATTGCTGGGCTTATTGCAGGCAGCGCATATCCTAATCCTACTACCGTTGCAGACGTAGTAGTATTTAGTACTAGCAAAACGCTAGCGGGGCCAAAAGGTGGGATGATTGTCGCAGGAGATGGAGATGATGGATTCTTAGAGCTTGTATCCAAGTCTTTAAATATTGGTTTACAGTCTGAGGATCACTCGCCAAGTGTAGTGGCTAAGGTGGCGATGTTGACCTTAGCCCTGAAGCCGGAATTTAAAGAGTATTCAAAGCAAGTCGTATTAAATGCTAAGGCGCTTGCTACTGCTCTTCATGGACAGGGTATTCCGGTAGTAGGATATGATGAGAGATCCCAAGGTACCGATTCTCACATTGTTATGATTGACGTACACGCCATAAAAGATGAATTTAACGGCGACAATGTGGCGAAAGTGTTGGAGGCTGTGGGCATCTTGTCCAATAAGAATTTATTACCCGAGGACGCGCTAAGTGCACATATGACAAGCGGTCTACGCTTAGGAACATCTGCAATAACTCTCGGCGGTGCCAAAGAAAATACCATGAAAGAACTTGCCGACATAATTGCTCAGACACTTAAAGTCACTCAAGTCATAGACGAGGTAATTTTCTTAGACCAAAAGATCTGCCAAGAGAGTAGGCGCTCTATTGAATCACTTGCCCGAAAGTACCATCGCTCTACTCTCTAGATTTATTATCAGTAAATTTAGAAGATATCTTGACCCTCCAAGCTTAATGACTGGTATTTTGCCATTAAATAATTTGGTTCTCTTCCCTCGAAATGTTGGGCAGCTAAATCTACGACCACACCTTGATTACGAGCAATGAGGCCTCGCAGCAAGCCTCCTCTGACTAGTTCTATTTCGCCAATGGAAAATACGCTTGAGCCTAAGCATATTTCTCTGCCCGCCCAATTATCCCCAGCCGCAGTGTCTTCAGTAACACGAAGTTTACCTGTACGTTGTTCGATTAAAACTGCCTTAACAGTACGATCTTCTTCGACTCGAATATCACCTTCGGTTAAGCCAGCAATAGTCACTTCAATTTCCTCATCCGGCATCATTGAATACACAAGGAGCCCTCCCTGCGCTTGGCTTCGTTCTATCGTTTTTTCTAGGGATTCTCCCCATTCATTCGAACGACTCATAGACTAAAAATACAATAAAATTAATATTTAGTCAAATTCCAGGGGACAAACTAAATCGAAAATAAAAAATACTTGCTACTTAATATCGGCGACGGTTGCTGTTGTCATTGCCGAAATTGCGATTACCACCGCTTGGGCGTCGATCTTCTTGTGGTCGAGCTTGGTTTACGGTAACTGCTCGTCCGTTGAGTTCTTTGCCATCCAGTGACTTAATGGCGTTCTGACCTTCTTTCAGGTCTTCCATTTCAACAAACCCAAAGCCTTTTGATTGACCGCTGAATTTATCTTTGATCACTACTGCACTGGCTACCTTGCCTTCTGCTGCGAAGAAGTCATTAAGCTCTTGATCGGTGACGCTGTATGCGAGGCCGCCTACGTAAAGTTTCATTGCCATAATTAGTTTAAATCCTTTCTTTATTAGTATCGCTTGCGTTCCTTATTGCTGCTCGCGATGATGTTTAGCTTTTAAGACTAAGATGACAACGGAGAGATAATAGTAATCACTTGCTTAAACCATAGTATAGCATTTTCTAAGAGTTTTCCGAAGAGGCCAAAATCAAACCCACTTAATGAATATCAGAAACGCTATTGCTTTCATGGTAAAGTTGTGCTATAATTGAAGTTATTGTTTTTAATGGATCCTTGGGTAAGTTGCGAAAGTTTTGACTCGATATTCATTGCAAACAGTCAATTCACTACTTACTTAAAACAAAGGATTCTTTTTTTATGTATCAAAAACAAGCGTATCGTTCTGGCCGCAGTGGCCAGGCTAAGGGGTTTCGTAACCGTCGTCCGCAACACAAAGGACGCCAACCCAAGAAAGCCTATATTCATCCGTCGAAGTTTATTCAAGGTGCCAAGCCTCGCTTAGAAGAAGCTTACACTCCTATGCATAGCTTTCAGGATTTTGAGGTGGACGAGCTCATTAAGCGCAACTTGCAAGTTATGGGCTTTCAAGATCCCTCGCCCATTCAAGACCAGGCGATTCCTCATGGCTTGGCTGGCAAAAATATTCTCGGTATTGCCAATACTGGCACTGGTAAAACAGCCGCTTTTGCCATACCGGTTTTGCACCGCCTTATAACTGAGCCGACGACCAAAGCGATCATTTTGGCTCCGACCCGTGAGCTCGCAGAGCAGATTGAACAACAATGTCGCCAGATTGGTAAAGGCAGCGGCCTAGACGGTGCTCTTTTGATCGGCGGTACGGCCATGGGCCCCCAGCTTAGGGATTTGCGCTACAACCCGCGGATTATCATCGGCACTCCCGGCAGGATCAAAGATCACCTAGAGCGTGGCTCGCTGAAGATATCTGACTGCAACTTGGTTGTGCTTGACGAAGTTGACCGCATGCTGGATATGGGCTTTGTGCACGATATCACTCACATTTTAAGTCACACCAATGGTGCTCGGCAGAGCTTCTACTTTTCGGCTACCCTTGATGCTAGAGTTAAGGGCATCATCGAAAACTTCTCAGAAAACCCTATTCATATATCCGTCAAGTCAGGCGATACAAGCGATAATGTTGATCAAAATATTGTTACCCATAATGTAGCCGATAAGCTCGATAAGCTGCACGACATCCTTATAGACGAGACTACCGCCAAAACAATCATTTTTGATGACACTCACCGTACCGTCGAAAGGCTATCGAAGGAGCTTGCTGCCAGAGGATTTTTGGCCGACTCAATTCACGGTGGCAAAACACAGTCACAGCGTCAGCGTGTACTTAAAAAGTTTAAGAGCAGCGAAGTGAAAGTGCTCGTAGCTACTGACGTAGCAGCCAGAGGCCTAGATGTGTCTGATATTACCCATGTCATTAACTATTCCTTGCCTCAAACTTACGACGATTATGTGCACCGCATTGGTCGTACCGGTAGAGCCGGTAGAGTTGGCTACGCCCTTACTTTCATTGAAAAGTAATCCTCAGACTTCCTTGAGACCGTAATAAAAAAACAGAGCACCTACCATGCTCTGTTTTTTTGCTATTGCTCCCACTATATTTGAGCAATAATCCATGCCGCACCTGCTAGAGCAAGCACAAAAATGCTTAATCCAACAGGAGAACCCCAGCTGAACCACGAACCCCACGAACGCCAGTTTTTGTGCGTTCGCTCGTACCAGTCCATCTGTTCATCTTTTGTCATTTTGACATGATTCATAAATCGACTCCTTATTTAGTTAATAGTGAGTCTCTGCATCTACTTGAGCCAGTAAACAGTTATTCTTAGAGACCAAGAGCTGTTTGGGTATCTGGACTTATCAATGAGGTTATTATACCAGATAAAAATGCGTTACTTCTCGAAAGAATTTTCGTAGATTTTTATGCGCTCAAGCGCAATTTGTCGAAAGTGTTCAACGCTACCTTCGGCTTCACTGGCAGCAGCCTTCGCCATCATCATAGCCGCCCAATTGACATCAAAAACTTCTGAATAGCGGCGGAAGTTAAGTACTCGTTGGGCGAATTCATCTTCAGTAACGCCGATTCTTTTCGCAACATGGCTAATAACGGCTTGTCGATGGGGTTTCATAAAGTCGGTCAAATGAGTTGTATAGGCCACGTAAAATTCCGGTCCAGTTGTGTGAAAACGAGACGAATCCCAGTCTATTAAAGTAAACGAACCTCCACTACTGACCAAAATATTCGGATTACTTGGATCGCCATGACCAAAGGTCGGTAGATGTTCACCGATTTTCTGTGCAATCTCAACTGATTGGGTTACACGCGGTTTTAGCCATTTGACGATATCCTTGTCGGGACAAGAACGCTCAACGATCTCTAACCAATCTGTACCGTACAGTTTTGCTGCGTGCGAGGGAGTTTCTGGATCGAGCGGCTTTACTGACAACTCTTCGGCAAGCTGCCGATATTCCTCTAAACTTATCGTCCCGGCATCAAGAATATTGTCAATGACAGTGATAGATAGCTGTTCGGTATCAATGTTGGATTTCTTGAAGTCAAATTCATCAGCCGGAGTGCCGTGCTCTAAGCTGATCGCTATAGCTTCGTGATTGCTTTCCAGCCATAACGCCTGTGGTGCATGCCCGATATTATGTTTTTGTAATAATTTCATAGCCACGTAGGCATGGCCATAATTCGCTTGGCTTACACCGCCTTCCCGCTGTACTAGTAACACGAATGGCTCCGGAGCAGCAATTTTATATGCTTGCGAACTAAAACCACCACTGAGTTTAGAAATCTGTGATTGCTCAGTTTGGGGGTAAACATTCCTAGCCAGTTCTAGAATATGGGCTTCTTCCATGCCCTCATAATATCAAACAAGAGCTAGATTAAAGTGATTAAGCTTTCCAGCCTTCAATAGGCTGAGCGCCTTTTTCCAGGTCGTCCCACACAGCTTCAATATTGTAGCCATTAGGATCAAGGACAAATGCCGCGTAATAACCAGAATAATAGGTAGAATACTCTGGTCTATAGCCTGGAGGGCCGTTGTCTTGCCCGCCAGCTTTTATGGCTGCCTGGTAAAAATCATCGACCTGCTGTTTACTTTTAGCATTAAAAGCAAAGCAAGAAATTGCGCTACCGCTTACAGGCCCTTCCTTAAGCCAAAAATCTCTTTCACGTTCAATTTCTTTTTGCCCAAAGCCGATCCATTTGGGCACGGACTTGTTTTCTAGGAGCTTGTATCCAAGTGGTGCCAAGGCTGCTTCATAGAATTTTTTGCTTTCATCAATATTTTTAACCCATAAAGTGACGTGATCTATCATGGTTATATCTTACAACAATGGATTACTAGCAGCTAATCAGGGGATTAGAAGCGGGAATTATCTACTGGACTGGCGATACTTTATTTAGATTTACTGTCCAGGTACCTACCGGCAATACTGAGCGCAAAAGAAGGCAGGATAATAAACACGTTTATAAAGAGAAGTCGTATAAGCACTTGGCTTAGAGTGGAGTCTGGCTCATCTGGACCTGAAGCTGTCAGGACTAATAGTATCCCTACGATACCAAAAGTAATAGAAGCGTATATAAATACTCGTGTGGCTATTTTTTGCATGATTTTAGTATATCAAAACCAATAACACACTGCCTTAAAGGAATATTATTAATTTACCCTGTTTACAATTTTGCCTTCTAGAAATGATTTAGCATTTCCTATAAACATATTTTGCTTTGCTTGGCGTGCTTCCTCGGTTATGTAAGCAATAGGTGGATAAATAATACAGTTTGTATATGGTTGTAGCTTTGCAAGTTCTTCTTTTGTCATCTCATCGGAGTGATCAAGAATAAAGGTCATATCACCCTTTGCAAGGCGTGTAGCTAGCCCGTTGATATCAACGAGTTCCATAGGCGCGGTATTGACCACAACCGCCCCAGGCTTGAGAGTATTAATTCTTTCAGCCGATAGAATTTGTTCTGTTTCAGGTGCTTGTGCAAGGTTAATTGATAAGAAGTCTGCTTTTGCAATAACTTCATCAATTTCGCCGTAGTTGTATATTTCGTTACGACTTTTCCGCGACCAATATGAAATATTTGCACCAAATCCTTTAGCCAATTCTGCTACACGACTTCCAATATCTCCTAGACCCAACACAACAAAATTACTACCCTTTATCTCACGGGCAAAGATTCCGCTCTCATCGTAGTTCTCGCTCCGTCCACGTTGTTTGCCTTCTTCGAGATCGCGAATATTTTCAAGAATTGTGGCAATAGTAAATTCTGCTACGGATTCAGTACTATAGCCTGCTAAGTTACAGACAGGAATGTTTTTTGAGGCCGCGTATTCTATATCAATTTTACCAAATGCTGTTGCCAGGACTCCAATGTATTTTAAATTGAGAGCCGTATCTACCATTGCTTTGGTTACATCGATGCCAAAATTCACTAGCAAGCCGTCCGTATCTACTAATTCGGACATGATAGACGGGTCGTCTTTGGGTACTTTAACTATTGTTTCTGCTAGTGCATTAAGTTGTTGCCAATATGTCGAATCGAGTGCTGAGTCACTAATATTTATTATGAGTAATTTCTGAAATTTCATGAACAAGCTCCTTTATATAGATTTATAATAGCAGACTGTATTTATCCTAGAGTTTTTGCCTAAGTAAATATCTCTTGTATCGTTTGACTCAGATTAATGGCTTGAACCTCAAAGCTGAGCCTCGAAACGCTCGTACATTGCGTCAAAGCTTTCTAGTGGTCCCTCTTTCTCTAGCGATATACCAAGCTCTCTACATATTATCGGCGTCCAGGCTAAGTGTATAGCGGCTGCGGCGTAGACGATATCTTCACGTATTGTTGCTCCTTGTTGCTGGTACTGCTGCTTAAAATGTGGCCATATGGGGTAAATAGCCAACTGATATAGGCTAAGCGAAGGATGTGTTAGTCCGAAACCACCCCAGTCAACGATACCCATAACCTGTGTGTTGTCGTCAATTTGCGTGTTCGATAAAGTAAAATCCAGGTGACTGAGAGTATTTTCAGCTACAAGTGATCGACAGCGTTTTTGCAGATAGTCAGAGGCCGCTTTTACTCGTTCAGTAATACTCTGGTCAGTTTCTTCGCGTAAGATTTGTGCGACTTTATCTTTGACAATATGCACCAAGAGAGGGTTATCTTCCTCGCCAAATCGAGACTTATAGATAGCTATATAGGCTTTGGATTGCGAATGCATAGCAAACCCGATAGCACCTAAAGCTTGGCCAAGTACTTTTATTTGTTTTTCAGTGAAACTAGCAACTGAGAGGTGGGCACAAGTACCAGGAACACGTTCCATGCGGTTGGAGTAGGTATATACTTTGTCGCGTATTGTCCATTCTCCTTTACCTACGACTTCTACTAGCTTTGGGATTGTACAGCCTATACTGAAGCCTTGGTCTTGCATTTCTCCAAGGAAAGCGAGACTTGCTTGTTCTTCAGCGGCATAAGGCTTGGATACGTAGAATTTTTTAACAGTATGTGGAGTGTCTGCGACCACTACTCCCGTATGGCCTTGTCCAAGGATTTTCATAAAATAAAAATACCATCAAATTGTGGTATTTAACAAACATTGGCCCACCAGGCGTGCTTTAAATTTTCTATAAATTTCAGTCCCTAAACATACTATTCCTCATAGTATGTTTAGGGACTGCCAGGAAGGGTTCGGACGAGAGCAAAACTGCACTCAAGTCTTTCCCCCTCCTGGAGCTTCCTATCCCTAGTCACTCGAGCTAGAGCTGGAGTTGCCCATGATCGAGAGGAGCCGGATGAAGATGTTGAACCAGTCGAGGTACACCGCGAGCGCCGAGTCGATGGCGTTGTCGAGGGTCCGCGGCAGGTGCATCGCTCGGTTCCAGTCGAACACGACGATCCCACAGAACAGCACGATCCCGACCCAGTCCAGGACCGACAGCGCCGTCACCGTCTCGACACCGAAGAAGTGTGCGATGGGGACGAAGAAGTAGCCCAGGAGGAGGATCAGCAGCGCGCCGGAGACCCACGAACCGAGGCCCTCGAGATTGTCCGGGATCACTGCGCCGACGACGCCGAAGATGGCGACGATGGCCGTGGTGATGACCAGGACTTTGACGATGCTGGCCGTGGTGTACTCCGCGAGCACTGGTCCGAGCATCAGCCCGAACGGGATCGCGACCATCGCGTAGCCGAGCATCGAGACGAGGGGGTTGTCGCTCTTCATGGCGATGATGCAGCCGGTGATCGCGACCACGAAGGTCGGCAGGAACAGCCAGACGAGATCCCACGTGGTCTCGAGCTTCCAGTCATGTGAGACGATGGAGGCTGCGAGACTCGCGCCGATGCCGAGGAACGTGAACACGCACACCGCGAAGGCATACAGGTTCTTGCTCATGGCGTGATAGGCGTAGTCGTTTTCACGCTCCCAGACTGTGCTGGAGAGGCTCATTTGTGAATCCTTCCGCTCTGTGGGCATAGACCCAATTGGATATTCAGCTATATAATTATAGTATATTTTATAAAATATTGCAAGCACATTTATTCATTTATTATAAAAAAACCGCCGCGATTTAGTAGGCATAATCTCAAATTAATAAGGTAGTTATACGGTCTCACTAGTAGGTGTACGTTGGGACCATGGCCGTACTACGTCTTCGGGATTACCGAGTTTCATACTAATTGCTTTGTGAACGTAGTCCAGCCATTCAATGCCTGTTTTGTAATCGGCCAGATTCCTTAAGGCCGCGGTGTATTCCGCCTGGGTGAGCTGGCCTGAGAGTGCCTGGCTTAATAAGTCGTTATATTGCTTGTCATAGCCCAGGATCCTTTCCATAAGCTTGGCAGGATGATCTTCGCCGGAAAATAAGGCCTGGATTGTCATTTCGAGCACCTGTTTTTTGTCGGCAGCCCAAAAACCATCTTCATCACACTGCTCTTCCAGAATCAATGCTTGTACAGCTTTGCGACCCATAGATACAGGTAGTTCTAAAAATCTTTGTACGGTGCGGACGCCTTCTTCGGTTTCAGGTTCTTGCGCGAGACCATTATGAAGTTTGCGTCTCTTTTGCGCGACAAAAGAGTTGTATGCATCGAAAAGAGGTATATTTGGGAATCGCATGTACTCAGCCGGGTCTTCGCCTATAACAAAGCGTCCGCTACCCGTTAAATCTGTCCCAAACATTGGGTCCATTTCGTGTGCACCTGGAATGTGACCGTTTGCTAACTGATCCCGTCGATATACAATTGGCTGCGCCACAACTGTTTGATTACTAGCATCTTCAACAGATCTAGCGATTCCTCTTAGCGTAGCGAGTGACGCAGTGTCATAGTCTGTGATAACAATGAAGCAATCCATGTCGCTTCGTCGATTTGGTATTGCTCGTGCACTGGCATTAAGCATGCCTGCTACTGAGCCGTATATGAAAGCACCATCAATATGTCCCTGTTCTATAGCATCAGAGCACTGCGCGCTAAAGGCGTCAGCAGCAGCCTGAAAGTCAGCTAATTCAGGTACTAAGCCCGCCTCAATTTCAGAATATTGGAAAACACGACCCATTCAACATAAAATACCACAAAATGTAATATTTTACAAGATCTTGCTTCCCATATCGCTCACGAACTTTACTGGATGTTTACATTCCTGTTTTTTGCTCTTTTCCATTGTTTATCCTGGCTAACGTAGTGCCGTAAACTTCTCCAAGACACCCCGACCATTCTGCGCCATTGAAGTCAGGGAGCATACTGTTATTCAATACAGTAAGCCACTGTAGGACTGCTCCATTTAATATTTCAATTAAGTATAGGTTTATATATCCCTTTTCTTCGTCTACCTTGTGCCAAAAAGCACCTGCAATATTTGGATGGGTATAGAAGCATAGGAAATTGTAAGCGCCTAGACCATCACTGCCATACGCACCTTTTATTCGTGAAAGTGTTTTTTTGTCGAGACTGCCATATGTATTTATGTCACCCTTTTTAAACACCTTCCATTTATCTGCATGAGAAATTGCTGCTTTTAGATCTGTTTGGATTTTCTGTTGAGCACTATAGTACTCGACAGATTCAGTAGTGTTCTTTTGCAGATATGTCGCATCAGCTACACACTCGAACACAAGTCTTACAGAGCTTGCCGTCTGATAGGTTCTATACTTCATATTGAAATCACTGAGTATGTGATAGACATTCTGCTGGATAATATAGTTCAGCCCCATCAGAGATTTGTAGTAATCATTCGGATTATCGAGGTCTCTAAACTGCCCCTCAAGACATTTGCCGAGTTCATCGAATATTTTGGCGGTTCGCTCTTTATATTCATCGGCTACACTCATTTTTTTTTGTCATTTTTTGTCATGCCTAATTAATGATAGCAAAAATAAGAATCCACCAGCTTATATGCTTAGTGGATTCTCTGTAATATATGATCTTGGCTCAGCACGATAGAGGAAGTTGTAACTACAATCAAACAGGACTCAGCCTTATCTCTATGATTTATTGGGTATTGCTTACTAGCTCAGCTATCTTAAGCGCAACATCAGCTAATGATTCTTCCGTTGTGCTTAGCCCGCTCCTTGAGCCAAGCAGTGGGCTTACATCACGAAGCTCTTCAAAAGTTGTGTCGTGAACAACTGGGATAAGTAGATCCCGTGCTAATAATGCTGCGAGCTCTTTATCGGCAATGCCAGCTCCAGCAACTCGTCTTAGGAATGCTGGTGTAACCAGAACGATTCCTATTCGTGAATTGGCTAGACCTTTGTCAATTTCCCTGAGTAATAGGGAGCCTAATGCTACGTCTTTTTCGCTAAACCAAACAGATGCACCTTTTGCCTCTAGTATGTCATGGAGCTCTTTTGCTACGCCACTTCGATCATCCCAGGCATGGCAAAGGAAGACATCTCGAAGATCGGGCTTTACCATGCGCTCTTCATAGTTTTTGCGAACGGGTTCAAGGGTTCTAATTTCTTCCGGGGTATAGTAAGCGCCCGAACTAGGACTTGACCATCTAGGCTTCATAGACCTGCTGCTGCCTCTGCTCGCAGAGCTAGAGCCCCCACCTGAGTAGCCAGAGCTTGGAGAAGCGTAAGACGTTCGGTAGCTTGGATAAGAATAAGAGCTATAACCACCGTAACGACCACGGCCTCCGCAAGCTGGACAGCTGGCCCTTCCACTTGATGTGCGATGTCCTTGATAGGGCGCTGTGCATCTTGCCATGGCTAACGTACTCCACAGACGGGGTTATAAGCCAGGCGGTGCGCCCGCTCTATTAACATACGAGAGGCTTCCTCTGCTGCCAACACCCAAGCGTATAGCCCATTTTGTTGCGCTCCTTGCCACTGACTAGTGCGGTCATGGCTTGAGATACGCTCACGTACATTCTCTGACTCACCAACATCTATAACGCTGTGCTGCTGATTCGGGGCTAGGGTTGTGATTATGTATACGCCGGATATAGACGGAAGCGTACCGTTAGTTGTGTGTGGACCGGCGAATAAGTGATTGCCGAGATGCGTAGTAGTTCTGAGTGTCATATTTCCCTCTCTTATAAATGATTAACACCTGCTCCCGCGTTAGTCTCTCAGTATACGAGGGATCTGGATTACAACTATAATATGACACACAAGAATTACTGTCAAACATATTCGTATATATTTTCGGTATACAGTCTGTGCTATAATACTAGACAGATACAAAATGAGTAATATTACCGAAAAACAAGCAGCATTACTTTCGTACATAAAGAAGTATACGACCCACAACGGTTATGCCCCCTCACTCAGAGAAATGGCCGACCATATGGGTCTTGGTGCTGTATCAACCGTTCATCAACATCTTGTTGCGCTTCGCAGTAAAGGCCTCATCGATAGCGTCTCCAGAAAAGATAGGAATACTAGGGTACATAACATTCCGAAGCTCATTAGAATACCTCTTCTTGGAGAGATCGCGGCCGGCCTGCCAATAGAACCGCTTGAAGACCCAGAGCCAATATTTGTATCGACCGATTTAGTTAAATCACCACATGGTCATTACGCTCTAAAAGTCTGCGGGAATTCAATGATAGAAGATAACATTGAGAATGGCGACACAGTTATTATTAAGTCTCAAAACTATATGAGTAGCCCAAAAGATACAATAGTAGCTATTGTGAATGGCGGTGCTACGCTAAAGAAATTCGGTGGCATAGATGAAAACGGACAAGTTACATTATTGCCAAGAAACTCTACGATGAACCCGATTATTGTTGACTCAAGTGAATTTGAAATCCGTGGTGTACTCGTTGGTTTAGTCAGATCGGTATAGCTGCTTCCATTGATGGTTTCAATTCTACTTAGGGTATGAAAAAGTCAGAACCATATCTACAGTTCTGACTTTGTCTTTCTTGGCTTGGCTCACCACGATAGAGGAAGTTATAACTACTATTAAAATGGATATGTCAGATTGAGCCATTAAATGACTATTGGCTATGGAACTCAGTACCTCTTTTACAATAATCGCAGGTGGCATTAGGAGACCATACTATATGTTTTTCATTCTGACTAAGATGTTCATAGCCAATTACTTCAATAGTACCGTTGGAGGCTAGCTCGAATAAAGTAGTCCTGCCCCATGATCCATCTATCCAATAATCGAAATCCATAAACATAGCCCTAATCAATGGAGTAATTACAGTTCTGTTCGTAACACCATTTTCAACTAGCTCTAACCCTGCACTATTAACACCTAATATTGAACCTTCATGATTAAAGGTCGGTCCACCACTCATCATATGTTCAATTTTATTATTTGCCTCATATACCGCCGATCCCGCAACCGATGCAGTATCTAAATGAAAATTAACTAACTTACCTTTTCTTCCCTGATATGTTAGATCATGGTTGTCTGTGCCGGCTGCATCATTTGTATGAGTTGATTTTCCAAAAAAGCCACACGATATAATGTCTGGCTCGAATGGAATCGGATGTATGTTTACTGAAATTACTGGTAAGCTGTCTATCAGGTCGGTAATTGGGCCGTCAGTGAGACTAGTAGTACAAATGGCGAAATCAAAATCATGTGAAAATCGCATTTTTTCAAGTGGCCAACGCTGAGCAATTTTCTCTTCTATCTTTAAGAGTTGAACTGCTTCTATTCTAAATTTATCTGTACCATAGTTTCCATCTATCTGACCAAACTTTCGATTTTCATATATTTCTTTCGATATGCCTACTTTGATTAATGGGTGTTCAACGACATGCTTTGCAGTAATAAATAGACCTGGTGCTAAGTAGGCTGCTGAACCTATAAATTCAGTTCCCTCGTCATCTCGAATGGCAATTGCAGTACAAGCTAATTGGACTTCTGTATAAAAGTACTCTTGCCACTGTTTATTACTCATAAATTAATAATAGCAAAGCGAGAAAATGGTTCATGGAGTTAACCCAAAAATAAAACAGAGACTTTCGTCTCTGTTAATTTGGTTCTAACTTTGGCTCACCACAATAGAGGAAGTTATAACCACAATTAAGGTCGATTTAGCCTTATTATCGTACTAAGTCACTTAGTAGTCTTATCTGTTAATCAATTTGCTATATTATCTTGCTCAATCTGATCTAACCAGACATCAACATTTTGGTGATTAGTTCCTTGTGCCCTAAGAATTTTTGCAATGTCCGAAGCATTAATAACTAGGATTGGGTGCCCGTCTTCAATAATTTCTTTATATGCCTGTGAATGTACGTAGCTTGTAGTGACAAGTATGCCGAACTGACGATACCGTAACCTAGAAATCAGTCGTGACATTGACTTAACTCCGACTGATACATCGGCAGAGTAACATTTTGCTTCCAGTGCAAATTCTACTAATAAAGGATTGTGGCTACTTCCGATTTTATATCTTCCGATTGCATCTCTACCACCGTCACGCCAAGGGCGAGTTAGTTCAAATAGTTCAAAATTATTGTCCATCATTTGCACTATCTTCGTTGAACATAATTCAAAGCCAAAAGGATTGTCTTTGTAGTAATCACGAATCTTCTGTAATAATTTCTTACCATCTACGTCGTGGGGTAATTGTTGCTCTTTATTTGGAATTTCAGAGCCTCGTGGGGAAAGTAGGGGTTTTACTCCCTGTCTCCCAAATTCAATAAATTGTCTCCATGCTGCGGGTGCATACGAAATGCTATTTTTGTGGTCGCTAATCAAGAGCTTAAGCCACTCTTTTGATATTTCTTCACGGCTTGTATCTAGTACAGAGAAATAGGCTTCATAATTCTGGAATCTGTTCCCTTTTTTCGATCTCCATATCGCATTCAATTCTTTATCAGGAGGAATATTTGGATTGCCTGGTACGGCTACTCCAAGGAACTTCGCATCAAATTGATTGCCAGCCCATTGAAAAATTAGAAATGGAGGTATATCGGCCCTTTCAGTTGGTGAATCAATCTTGGCAAAAATATCACTTAAGTAACGATTACCTTTGGCAGGAGTATCATGTAACGACTTTCCTGGTGTGCGGTTGTCACCAAAATATCGCCATATGCCAGTTTCTACATCAAGGGAATCGGGCCAATCTATTTCCGTCCCTGAGGTGTACAAAACTATGTACGCAAGTTGACCGCTACCATCTTGTCTTTTAACAGTCCTAAAACCACCTTGATTACCTATCTTAGGCAATAATTTACCAAGCGGACCATCTCCAAACAGAGTGCTTTTACTTTTATAAACTGCATCTATGATGAGTGGAGCGTTCTGCAGGTCATCAAATTCATAAACGCTCATAAATGCTTTTCAGCTCCTTAGGATGTGGCGAGGCTAAGCTCTCCTGCTAATTGTGTTACTTCTTCTGTTTCTTCGTTTGTTACTTTAGACAAGAAATGTTGATCTACATACAGCATCTGAGTAAATACTGCTTCCAAAACTGGCACAACAATACTGTTACCCGCCATCTTAACTATCTTGGTTGTAGTGAAGAAATTGGTCGTGATGTTCTTCTTGAAGTTGCCATCAACTAATGCTTCATAATCACTATCTTCAAAACCCATAAGAAGTAATGCTTCACGTGCTGTTAGGTATCTGAATGTACTTTTACCTGGACGCTTGCTATCATACACGATCACACCAGAATTAGGTCTACGGTCTTGCTTTGTGGTAATTGTCGGTACATAACTTGAATAATTACTTCCGTCAAACAATTTAACGCTTTTGATAAATATGTCTCGACGAGAAGGAGTGTCATTGGGCTGTGCCTCATTAGCTTCTTGTCGAAAAGTTTCCTTGTCGTAGTCGACCCTTAGATACTTCGAGAGCTCGGAAGGCTTCATGCGAACATCTTCAAGATTATTCGCAGCAAAATACTTATCTAGCTTTGCTTCGAGCTTCTTATTGCCACCAGTATAAAAACTCATGAGATAAGCACGTTTGCGAATTTGAGGAGTACCAAAATTGCTTGATACAAGAACATTGAATCGATTGTAGTAACCTAAATCTATAAGAGACTGCTTCCAATCATCGAAATTCTTGCTGTGTGATCGAGAAATTATGTTCGGAACATTTTCCATTAACAAGAACTTAGGCATTGGTCGTGGACTAGCTTTTCGTTCTTTGAGGATTCGTTCAATTTCCCACAACTGACTTGAGCGGTTAGCTGCACTACGGTCTATACCGTCTGTCTTTCCATGCCAAGCATGGGCTACCGACAAATCCTGGCATGGGAATGAATAAGTGAGAGCGTCCATATCAACGGGCAAAAGTGCACCATTCATGTCAGTTACGCTCACATAGTTGTTAGTCCTATCAATTGCAGCACAGAGTCTTCGTAGAACTTCAACATTCAGTATCTTTATATTCTTCCAATCGGTTGGAACCTTTCCGTCCATGCTAAGAGTAGAATTTTCTAATTTCTTAAGTAATTCTTCACGAGTAGCGTTTTCATACTTCGAAAGGTCTTGTTTGCCGTTATGGATGAGATCATAAGCGATAATGGCATGAATATCCCAGTCGGCAGTACCGATGATCTGAAAATCACACCCTATGTTTTTAAGTGCTTTAGACTGAGCACCAATACCACTAAATGTTTCTATTACTTTAATCATAACTGATGTAATAATAGCATAAGGACTTACTTTACGCTGCTGTCTAAATTACGAGATAAACCTTCTTCATACAGCCGACTTCTGATTTGCATAATTAACTTAGCTTGCTTATCTGATGGAACTCTTCCAGTGGTATCAAAATTAGCAGCTACGCTTAGTAGACCATCTTCCATTTCACTCAGTAATCTGTCATTCCTGCCAAAGTCTAATACCTTTTTCCAATAATCAGCTCCAAGATTTATTAATTCAATCTCTGCACTAATTTGATTAGTAACTTTTTGTTCTTTTTGAGCAATCTCTTTTTCTTCTTGCTCATCATCATTCTTTAACAATGTTGAAGCAAAACTGTCCAACAAGGTAAAGTCATAGTCTTGGGCACGCTTCCAGCAATCTTCTTTTTTGCACCACTCAGTAACATTCAATGTTGTACGGTCATCACGGGTGATGAAATCGAAAACTTCACGAGTAGTCTTCACGAGCTGAGCTTCAAGCTCTGGACTAATTTCCTGAGTGTTCCAGATACGAAGAAAGTCGATAGTCTTGCCTGGATATTTTTTCTCTATTTGATTGATTATTACTGCAATACTATAAGTCACTATGTTGGCACGGTATGCTTTAATTTCTTGATACCACTGTTGAGCTGAAACTATCTTCTCGGTTGATTTGAATAAGATTGCCAGTGCTATTAACTTTTTGAAATAGTATTCATTAAAGCTAGTATTTTGATCTGAAGGTTTCCAATCCTTTGAAATAGATTCAGCAAAATTTCTCATATTAAATTGAGCACCACGACTAACAATATGTGGCTTTTGCTCGTATGAATTTATGAATTTAGCAACGTCTACTTTCCGTAATAATTGTGCTTTAGGATTCTTGAGTTGGTAACGCTTTCGCTCTGAACGTGTCAGCTTCATTTGCTCTTGAACATATTGACCTCGTGCACGCTCATAGAACCATGTAGTCTGATACTGATTACCGTCTATTGGTGGCGCTAAGACTCTGCGTGAGTATTCTTCAATACGAACGTGATAAGGGTGATTTGAGAAGAAGTCCGCTTCATCAACTTTATTCTGGCTGTTGGCACTTCTAGAAATAACAGGGATCATTTCCTTTGCCTTGTCATGGTTCACTACAGACAACTTCATTGGAACAAATATGTTATCTAGTGTTGCCTTATCTTGTATAACCGCATTAGCAATCGAAGCAGTAGTCTGTCCGCCATTTATGATCTGCATGTCATTGATTCTTGTGATGAGGTGCTTACCGTCTTCAAAAGTAGTCTCAATGGCTGTGGCAGTTGCTGCGATACCGTTGTTATACGCAAAGAACATATCAGGTTCTTGCAGTATCGTTCCTCGGATAGATTTATTCACTTTTCCACGAATACTCAAGAATGACCGAACGTTTCCTTCGAGTAGTCTAGAACCGTAAAGAAGATAAATGTCAGCTAAGAACCTGCCTGGTACTACAGCTAGATAAGATGAATAATCATCACCTTGAGTGGCACTTACAAAAGGTATGCCACCTCCATCAACTGAACTCGCATCTATCTCAATTTCTTCCTTACCCTGAGTGGATGTATAAAGCTGGTAGAAGCGGTTGATGTCCCAAGCATTAAGATCAACCCTTTTACCATTTATAGGACTCTTTTGAATGTTCTTGACTCGCTCACTCAGCTTTTTATCCGTGAGTATATAGAACCTAAATTTAGATATTTCACCATTATCGAAAAGTCTTTTAGCATCTACTGCAAAGGTATAGCCTATACTACTTTCTTCGAACTTATTATCGACTATATATCCGCTAAGAGCAGCCTCGACAAGATTACTCATACGATCATACAGTCTATCAATGTCTGTATTATTTAATGTCTCCATTTCATCACTATTCGAGAAATCACTGATTAGTACAACGCACGACTTATCGACAGAATCAAAAGCGTATCCATCTGTCATTAGCTTTTTACCCTTTGGTCCTATACCCTCAAAGTAACCAAGTTCGACATTCTCAACTTCTTCTGCTTCTTGAAGCTGGTCTACTGCATCTATTACAAATTCGCTGTGAGGATCACTCTGATTAGCTTCTGCTGCAACTCGTAGATCACCAACCCAATCTGCACGAAAGTCTTCTAGGTTCATTTTACTGCCTTAAATTTTTGTATTGCTGAAATATCAATCTCATAGCTGGCTTTGGTTATACCGTTTGGCAGATCAGATTTACTTAATTTAGGAAATGAATCAGATACATGATATTCGTCTAAACTCACAAACAGGTAATTATATTCATCGTATCTCTCATCTTCGATATAACCAGCTTTACGCATCTTCTCATCAAATTTTAACTGCCATTTACGATCAAGTGATTCCCTAAAATTGCTGATAATGCTATTGAGTGTAATGTTATTTTCATAAGTAGAAGTGCTTTGATCGAATGTCAGAATATCTAAATTGCCAACTAATTCAGAGTCTAATTGTTCGATTGAACTGATTTTCACAGATCGAACACCATTATGTATCGACTTCACTTCATGCCAAGTATCTTGTACTTCAAAGTCTTTATGTGCACGGTCAGTGCCTATGTAGGAATCTAATGCTATGTCCTGACCGAATTTAGGTATCATTACATTTTGCAAGAAGTAAACTTCACCTATCAGACCTAGTATTTCATTCTCAGACAAAGGCAAAGAAGTCTTTGAAAAGAATTTGATCCAAGTCTCCCAGCGTTCGATTACGGGTGCAAAGCCATCTTCCTTATGATGAAGTCGAGAGCTTTCAATTATATCTTCACAGAACTTATAGAAAATATCTCTGAGCTGGTCATCAACCAATGAGAAACAAAGCATCAACTGACCGTCCTCACGCCTGTAAAATTGGGCATCAATAGTCTTAGTCGAAGTTACACTTTCTCTCCTAGCGTTCATTACTAATGCAAGGCTCTTCCGACCAGACTGATCAACACCTAGATATACATCAAAGGGATGCTCACCGTCATAACGACTATAAGATTCTGACTCTTGATTTTCGAGTAGCTTGCGAATGCGTTCAGTAATCTCAGTCATCTTCGTCCTCGTATTCATCAATGCCACCAAACTCCTGATGTATCTTATTGGTCTGGTAACGAATGTATTTCGTGCTTACGTTTCCTAACTTTGGAATACCTAAACCAAAACCGATTAGCGGTTGCCCATTGAAGTCATCTAGCTTAGATAAGTCCTCTGCATTACTTTCCTGACTAGGCTCTACGAAATAAATCATTAACAAGGGTTTCCTGTCTATCGCAAAATAGTCATCGTCATTAACAGCACCACGCTCAGGATTGTCGTGTACTAATTTTTTAGCTAGATCGATCTGCTCTTTCGTAAGCCCAAATCTTGTATTGCCCTGGCTACCCAAGCGTCTTTTGGAACCACTCATTCGAATTACGCTTCCATCACCTTTGAGGAAGTCGAACTTTCGAATGTTAGGGGTCACAGATATATTCTGTGCAAGATCGTATTTCGTTTCAGCCTTACCAGAAAGAATAACGATGTCCCATTCATTTAATTCAGCACCTGCATACTGCTGTATGAACTGTGCAATGGATTCTGGATTAAACTGAGCGTTCGCAGTTGGCACTTCGATCTTACCCAAGAATGAAAGAACTCGTTCTTTTGGTACTGAATACGCTGCATATTGATTGTCCGATGGCTTAAATTCTATTGAGTCAGTCAGGCTCAGAACAGCCTTAAGGTTTGTGTCATTTTTGCGTGCATTGTTGAAAATGAAAGGCGTTTCAACAGCCTTACCGCTTAGCGATTTACTGATTGTTCTAGACTGTGCAGATCGCATCTTATTTCTTGCTGTCACAATGAGTGGTATATCAGGATCATTTCTAACTTTCAGACCGAAGTCTAATGGAGTGGCTTCCAGGTCTCGTAGCCTTTTCACCTCTTCACGCAATTCATCAGTAGCTTCTGAAATGAATGCGTACCAATCTTGACTGACATCATCCATCCATAACCTGCATAAATCATCATAGTTATTGCGATAACCAAACCAACGCCCCATCTGCATTAAAGTGTCGTAAGCCATTGAATTTCTGTATAAGTAACTGACTATAAGACCCTCGAGTGTTAAGCCTCGTGAGAGCCTTTGTCCGCCAACTACAATCGTTCGTAGACCGTCATTGAACTCTTCATAATTCAAGTCATCTCCACCACCATGTGCAGCGTAGATTTGAATAGGTAGAATTGAATCAAAAAGAATCGCCTGAACTTGTTCCCAAGTAAATTCTTTGTGGCTATATTCACGCTTAAATGTCTCGTGCAGAGAACTGATATTCTTATCTCTTAACGCCTTAGCAGTAGGTAATGAAGCGTAATTCTTAATGGAACGCTTTACGTCATCTACGTATTCATTCACAGCTTTGCGAATAAGTTGCTGTGTATTCACAAAACGAGTGACATTGATCATCATCGAGCGGTGAGTATTCTGATCTCCTCGTAAATCACGAATAGCATTCGCTACTAAAAATGTATTAACAGCAGCTCGAAGACTTGGAGCAATTTCTCCAAGATCATCATCTTTCTTATGCCTTAAAGGATAATAATCTTCACCATCATCAATAGTCCGAAGCATTTTATGGTACTTACCATCATTCGGGAAAATATCTCTAGCACCAATATAATTCGTAGGTGCATTTAGGGTATAAATATAATCCTTAGGGAACAAACCCTCTTTCTCCATATCTTCATCAGATTCAGGATCAATAAAAACATTGGCGTATGGTGTCGCTGTAAAGCCTACATAGCTTGCGAATCTAAATACATTTAGTAGTTCTTCAATGTACGCATTTGTCTTGCTACGATCTTCACCAGCAGCCTTTGTATTGACCGAAGCATAATCTGCCTCATCATCGATCATAAGAACAGAACCATCTATCTTGTTCTCGCCATACTGGTTGTGAGTCTTGATCCAATCTAAAAGACTTTTTAGAACTGATACGTTTTTCTTAATCACAAATAGCATAGGACGATCACCGTCACTTTGAGATAAGGCACTACTTAACTGCTTAGCTGCACTCTTGCTGAAATCCTTATCAACTGTAGTGAAAGAAATTGGTCTTAGCTTTTTGTTGTACTGACCTACACCAATGAAATTTAGTGTTTCGCTGCCAGTATCAATGCCAGTGAATGCTTCATCTAAACGAATCTGTGTTTGCTTGCGGAGATCATTAGTCGTACCAGTCATTAGAATCACAGCACGGAATTTGGCATCTACTGCTTTACAAATAATGCCACTATAATTAACTGTCTTCCCTGACTGGACATCTCCGATTATCAGCCCACGCCTTTGCTCACGTTCTTCAGTTCTTGATGGATCACCAATTAAATCAACAATCTCGTCAGAAACATTGTCCATTTCAGCTACAACATTTACGGGGAAGCCTTTATCTTTGATCAGTAATTCTTTGAATCGATTCCAATAATCTAAATCTAGTTCTGCTTTTTTGTCAGCGAACCATTTCTTATGTGTTCTAGGTACAATCGCAATACCTGGCTCTAACCGAATTTTATTGTCCGCAAGCAATTCATTTCGTACAGAGGTTTTCTCTTCATCAGTCACTGTTAGTCCCAGTACACTAATTGCTGAGAATGCCTTATTTACTTCATCATCTATAAGAGTGTCACTTATTGAATCCTTAGCACTGTGCTTATCGAGTAAGTCTTGTACGATTCTTTTGAATGTTTTTGCGTCCTCTGTCATTTACTGTTCCTGTCGATTATTGTGCTTAGACTTAATTTCTTCATTGCTAGCGTATGGTTCTGTCTTAACGAGCATACCAATCAATTCATCTCGTGATAACCCAAGTTGCTCTGCAAAACTTAACTGAACTTCAAATTCATCTAATATCTTCTGGCTATCTTTAATGACTGTACTTATCTCACCGTCTGCTACATCTAGATATAGGCTACTTGATGGAAAATTCTCTTCAACATTCTTTAGTAATGCTTCGAGCACACGCTGTCCAGTCTGGTTTAGACTGTTCGTCAGAAGCTGAATCTGAGGGAGGTCTCTATTTATTGAATATGTAACTCCACCATCACGTTCAGTCAGTCTTTGCCAAATGTAGCTAATGTCTTCATTTCTGTGTAACTTACCCCTATACTCGATAACTTTCTTACTTCCAAACACAGATTCTTTAATGCTACCGTACAGATTCTTTCGAATCTTATCTGGTAGATTGGCTGTGCTTTTCTTTACGTCAATGCTCCAAATTTCATCAAGTGAATTTGGTATATCCACCTTAACCCTAGCCAATTTATTAAGCTCTTCTTTACTCAGCAACCTGAACCATGTACCCCAAATGATCAATCGCTTACAACGGTAAATATAAAAGCCTTGATTAGTTCGTAGGTCATCAGAACCACCTACTTTCTTCAAATCATCTCTCGATAGCTTATTTCGATGAGGAAGAATGTATGGCTGTAAAGTGATCTTATTGTCATCAATACTGATGCTTTGCTCACGGAGTCTTTGAGTAGACTTGTGATTCTCCAAGAAAGGGTCTTTAGGTTCGATAGGTCTGCCATTTATTGCAATACTGACTCGATCTTCACTAATAATTCGGTGAAATACTAATGAAAGATGATCTTCAGCAGTCTCAATTAGCGTGTCCAACGTCTTTTTTACGTCATGCGATGATGCTGCAATGCGATCAAAATTCTGAAGCAAAACATAAGTACCAGAATTAACCGAATCGAATAGGTCAATAGATGGAAGCTGGCTTATTTCATCATTAGCATACTCAAGTACAGACCAGTCACCAGTCTTTTCGACTTCATCTAAGTCCCATGAAAAACAGCAGACCTTGCCATCATGCTTACTTGCTACGATTAAACGTCTACATTGAGATAAAGATGCAGACTTCAAACCTAACCCAAATCGTCCTAAGTCAAATTCGCTACGAGACTCTAATGGACCTCGACTACCGAACCGCAATGCTTCTTCTAGTGATGCTGAATCCATTCCATTACCATCATCGAATATAATTAGTTGCGGATCATCAGACGGGTCTAGCAAAATGTTGATGTTCTTAGCCTGAGCACTAACGCTATTATCTATGAGATCAGCAATAGCAGTATCAAATGAATAGCCAAGTGACCGCATTGATTCAATAAGTAGAGGTGCATACGGAGGACTTTGCTTAATTTTCATAGCCTTATTCTACTCTGTAATGACCCATTTGAAAATAAGCGAGTATCATGTTATTACTCGAAAAATTTATGTCACAAGAAAATAGCTAATTTGTCCATACTATACATATACTCATCTTTTGCTCTAAAACCGCTTCTACGACCTCCTGTGAGGTCTCAGGGGGCATTATCTACAGGAATACCGTTCATCTTTTTGTGATAATTTAATTTGAGTAACGCTACGCAAATTTTTTTAGCTATATTTACGCTGCCAACGTTATTTATTGTTGCTAACAATAGGCAATATGACTGTAACTATTTCTTCTGTGCTTATCGGTGGTTTATTATTTTTCGTTCGCTTCACACTCTGATCCTAACAGGACTAATGCTGATAATATAATTCTATGAGTAAAAATCAGCTTCCTGTTAGTGTCGAAGAAGCACGAAATATACTAGGTGATGATGCTCTTAGCATGAGCGATGAAGAGATCATTGAAGTCATATCAACGCTTGATATTTTAGCTAAAGATGCACTTGATACAGCTCGAACCAATTTACGAATGAAGCGAGATGCTAGGGACTTAGCAAATTTGATTTACGACATTTATCAAGACAAAAAGAGACTAGAAAATAACAGCGACAATAAAATCTAGTGCTACAATCAAATTAGTCGTGTGGTCATGAGTTCTTGTGTTCCATCGTCCACAGGCTTATTAACACATCAGAGGTGGCACACTCACTGACTGTTGATTGGGAGGAATAGCTTACCGTTATTGTTCTTGACGACATTCACGTCCCTACTAACCTCATATATTTCTAAACCGTTGTCTTCGTATGGATAGAAGAAACGCTCTAGAGCGTCTGGACTATCATTCGATGGCTCAAGCCAAGAAGTTTCGTCTTCTCGGTGTAACATCACAGGCTCTCGATTATGAATCTCCCGCATTTCTGCGTTTGGTTCAGTGGTCATTATCGAGAAAGTCTTAATTTCATGACCGTCATCGTTTTTCCATGTATCCCAAATACCTGCGAAAGCGAACAGCTTCTCATTTTTCGGGTGAATGAAGTAAGGCGTTTTGTTTCCAGCACTGCCTTTCCACTCGTAAAATCCGTTAGCTGGGATAAGGCAACGTCTGCTGCATACAGTCTTTTTCCAAAAGCCACCAAATGCTTTATCCGCCCTTGTGTTAATAAGCATCTTCTTAGCATCCTTACCAAAGAACCTAGTGATACCCCACTGCATCATTTCGATTTGGGGTTTGCCGTCATCTGACTGCGTAATCACAGGCATTACCATCGTTGGAGCTACATTATAGTTCGGTTTCAACTTCGCTTCATCCCAGTCTTCAACATGAAAACGTGGTGCAATTTGGTCTGCTTCATCTAACAAGTATCTTCCGCACATATATTCATTCTAAATCCAAAACTAGGAAAACTCTAATGGACCCAACTCATTACTTAAATGAACGTGTTGATGTGGTCACTCTTTATCGCAAGAGTGGTGATGTTAGTACGCTCTGTTTTCCGTACAAAATGAAATACAAAAACGAAGAAATTATATTCACAGAACTCTGCCTTAGACACCCTACGAGTAAGGGGCATCGAATGATACATGTATTTGATGTTGGTGATGGTACAAACGACTACCGTTTGGAATTTGATGCAGAGGGATTAACTTGGACGCTAGTGGCGTTATTGGAGGGACATTATGAACCTAGAGATTAGCAAAGAAGAAGCACAAATTATGCACATTGATCTTAACAGTGCTTATGCAACTGCTGAACAGCAAGCACACAAGAGTCTTAGGGGTAGACCAATAGGCGTTACAAATCGTATATCAAAACACTGCTGTGTAATTGCAGCATCTTACGAAGCAAAGGCTTTAGGCGTAAAAGTGGGAATGAGATTAGACGAGGTGCAGCAGTTCATACCAGATTTTATTATGTTAGAAACCGACCCTCCTAAATACCATCATGTATACCAGGCATTATGTCGAATAATGAAAGATTATTCTCCTGATGTGAAGATGAAAAGTATCGATGAAGGAGTTATTGATTTTCACGGTACTGCTGACTTACATAAACGCCCATTGACAGAAATAGGAATGGAAATAAAAGAGCGTGTCCGAAAAGAAATAGGCAGTCACATGCGTATCAATGTTGGTATAGGCACTAATCGCTTTCTAGCTAAAGAAGCTGCTGGCTGGCACAAGCCAGACGGGTTGGACGTGATTGATTTTCGCAACATCAAGAAATACTATGCTGAGCAACAACTCACTGATCTGACGGGTATCGCTAGTCACTTTGAAGCTAGGTTAAACGCTGCTGGTATATTTTCGCCGATGCAATTCTTAAATGCTTCTAGCGATACACTCAGACGACTGGTATTTCGTAGTGTGATCGGTGAAGACTGGTATCAACGACTTAGAGGCTATGAAGTCGATAATGTAATCACGAAACTCGGTAATGTAGGACGACAATTTGTACTTGATGTGCGTTCAGCAGATGACAGTGTCATACTTCCTCGCTTTCAATATCTATGTGAGACGACAGGCAAAAAGCTCAGATATAACAATGTAGATGCACGAGGTGTGTATGTCTGGGCTATGTTTCAAACTGGTGATCATTGGTATGTTCGTAAGATGCACAAGCAACCGTTCTTCACTGATCGTGACATATATGCCAAAGCACTCTACTTATTCAATCAACGTCCAAAACATCTGATCATCACAGCTATGGGAATTACACTATATAAACTTGAACCATCTACTAGAAGCCAACAAAGTATCTTCGATGAAGTAAATAAACAAGAGTGGCTTACGACAGCAATAGATGAAATCAATGAACGTTATGGAAACTTTATTTTATTCTCTGCCAATGCACTTGAGGGTAAACATAAGGTCAAACAAAAGATTCCATTTGGTGGCACAAAATACTTTGAGCTACTGCTAAAGCGAGCATAGTCATGTTACAGAAAAATGCAAAAATCTAAGCGAAAGTAGCTGAGTTTTCTCATAACTGTCACATGCGAATACTATCGAAATATAATGGTATGTAGGATTGCCCTTTGTACGCTTCAATAATCATTTCGGTAAACTCTGGCTCGTTATTGAGATAACGATAAAAAGTCATACGACTAATTTTTGCGTTACGACAGGCAGCACTTACTGTGTAATTATTCTGAATATCACGAGCTAACCTGATTAACGTCAGGTATGTTACTTTGTTACGTCTCCCTATTGTTTTACTAATCATTTCTTATCCTCACTTTTTTGTATTAGTCTCTATTACTATTATCTCAAATTGGCTCTAACGAGAAGTAATCACCTATAATTGAAAGCAACCTATGAAAGCAAACGAGTATTCAGCCAGAAATAACGATTTCGCAGTAGCAAAGGCACTGAACGATTCAGTAAAAGGAATCATAGTTCTGATATATGTAGGAATAGGACAGGATTTGTCTAAAGACAGCGATATTGATGGGTTAAATCGTGCATATATCCTCTTAACAAATGAACTTGAAAAAATATACTCACGTTATCCAGAATTACAGGAAATCAAACCTGATCCAATATGGAAGCATTTCGATGTAATCAAAGGCTCAACTGAGGCACTGGCAGATCATATCAATGATACTGATGACTTTGGAGAGAATCATAATTTAAGGGTGGAAAAACTCTGTATCATTTCTGGTGCAGAAGAACCTAGCTATACAGATGATCAACAAAAGATAGTAAAAACTGCACATGATCTCACTGTTAAATACGTTGAAATACTTAAGGATACCCACAATAAAAATAGTTCAAAAAAGGTTGAATATGGCTGGGAGATTTTTGAATACGGTCTGACCTATAAGCCAGATGGAACTATTCTAATAAATCATGCTCTTAAGCTCAAAAAAGTTCATGCTGGATCAATCACTGAAAAATTATTAGAACAATCTATGAAAAATCCCAATAAGAAATTCAAGCCAGATTTAGGAAAGACATCAAGAAATATCAGCACCATTATTAGTAGTGCTGGCTTCACACCTGTACTCAGGGATTTATTTTTCCCTACTGTCAGTGGTGACACAATCTTGTTTCGTCCTTATGTATCGAAACATCAAGCGGATTTAGAGCGGATAGACAGGACTGAACTAGATTTACAGCTTAGAGAAAACGGTGCTATTTGTCGAGTCGTGTTTGAACCGAACTGAACCGAAAAGAACTATTTGAAACAACATTAAACCGATACAGCGACTTAAAGCATCTAAAGATCTTTAATGGTGAGCAGGACGAATAATCCAAGCTCATCTAACTTTAATCGTCCCGTTGGTTGAGCTTGAATCAAGGATTCAATATGTCATTAAGTAAGAAATTAGTAGAACGCTTTCAAGCTGTCTACGTCAATAAGTATGGTGAAGTAATTGGTTATACAGAAGCAGAATCGCAGCTTTCTGAATTAGCTGAATTAGTCAGACTAACTGCATCGACAGATGCAGAGGAGAGCCAAGATGCCTAAGCTATTTAACATAGATGCTGAGGTTACTCCCTCAAATGTAAAGTTCGGTTACCGTGTAAAAGTGTGGGACAAAGAAATGGGAATATACATCAATGGAATGATGGTCTACCCACCAAATCCTAAATACGATAAGTGGGGTGTCGTGCCACCAGGAGTGCCCAGAGTCCCAGGTAAGTTCTTAGTGGAATTTAATAAGAAACTACCGCTATGGCAAGAGATCGAAGAAAGGTGTATTGAAGTGGCTCAGATCGAGCATTCAAATACGCAAGATGTCGTAATTGAGGATATTCCAGACGGTCCAATCAACTTAGATGATATTCCTTTCTAGTATCTTTACATTAAATGACCTTTATATATAAAGATACCTCTATATACAGGTATCTTTATATAAAGCTACCTACATATAAAGATGAATATAACGATATACATATAACAGGGAAAGAACTATAATATAGACATCTAATTGTCTAACAGTCCATAAAAAGGAATAGTATGTATATACACAAGCTGAAGTTCGTAACCATCAACAACGGCGGACAGCATTACATACTAATTGTTAGACCCCCTGAAAGTAAATTCGATAAGAAATTCCCTGCTGAAACGCAGCAGATCAATTCATTTAGAAACTACATTAAAAAATTAAATAATTCAGAAGCTATTACAACTTAAGGAGAAATATGAACTCAAGAAATTTACAATCGTATCGTTATCGACTTTACGCAAGGAAGTCTACAGATACCGAAGACAAGCAAGTGCAATTATTAGATGATCAAGTGTCATTTATGAAAGCAACGGCAAAACGAGAGAATGTACGCATTCTCGGTGAACCGCTTAGAGAAAGTAAGTCTGCAAAACGACCTGAAGCAAGACCTGTCTTTTCAGAATTATTACAAGAAATAGAAAACGGTAAAATTGATGGCATCATTTGCTGGAAATTAGATCGCTTATCCCGCAACCCAACCGACAGTGGACGTATACAGCAACTGCTGCAAGATGGAAAACTGAAACATATTTTAACTGCTGAAAAAAGCTACTTCCCCGAAGATAACGCTATTGTGTTCAGTGTAGAAGCTGGAATGTCTAATCAGTACATTCGTGAACTAAGCAGTAATACAAGGCGTGGAATGCTATCTAAAGTCGAAAAAGGAAACAAGCCTGGTGTACCACCTGTAGGTTATTTGAATGACCGACTTGAGAAGATCATAATTGCTGATCCTGATCGCTTTTATGCTATGCGATTGTTGTGGGACAAGATGCTCACTGGTACTTACTCAATGGCACAGCTAGTACATGTTGCAGACAAAGAGCTACATTTAACTACACCAGTTCGTGGAAAAACTGGTGGTGGTCCTATCGCTTACTCAAGCATTTGTGCTTTATTTAAGAACCCTTTCTATTGTGGCAAGATTTCATTCAAAGGAACGCTCTATCCAGGCAATCACCCTGCCATGATCACTGACGAAGAATTTGAACGGGTTCAACAAATAATTGATCCTACTCATACAACTCGCCCCAAAGACAAGACCTATAACTTCCAACTCAGAAATTTATTCAGATGTGGTGAGTGTGGTTTTGCTATTACAGCAGAGCAAAAGCGTAAAACAATTAAGTCTACTGGTGAGCAAAAGGAATATGTCTACTATCACTGCACTGGCAAGAACAAGACTATGAAGTGCTCACAACCTACTAAGCATGTGAATGAAGATTTACTAATTGAACAGATCAAAGACAAGCTAAATAAATTCACTATCGACCCAGATTTTTACAAGCTGGCAATCGAAGCACTTGCACAAGAAGAAGATGAGGTTGTAGAGAAATTCCAAGATAAAAGTGCCCGACATGAAAAATTGATTGAGAAAGCTCAGAACTCTATTAACAATCTGCGGAGAATGCGTTATAGCGGTGAAGCTGATGATGACTCATGGTTCTATGCAGAAATGAGTACACTCGAAGATAAGTTAGAAGAACTACAAAATCAACGTAATAAGGACGAGTACAAGGCACGTGACTGGCGTGCAAAGGCGGATGAGGTGTTCACGTTTGCTAGATATGCAAAGGAAGACTTTGATAGCGGTGATTTGGAGAAAAAGCGAACTGTGGTTGTGAAGCTAGGTGAAGTATTGACGATCAAAGATCGAACCATTCAATTCACCCCTAATAAATACTTCATTCCGCTTGAGCAAATGAATGAGCGACAGAATAATGCTCAAGAAATGGTTAGAACCAACGATTTACAGATAAAAACCCCTGCTTTTCAGCACGGGTCTCTATCATGGCTCCGGGGACTGGATTCGAACCAGCGACCTAGTGGTTAACAGCCACCCGCTCTACCGCTGAGCTACCCCGGAATACGCGTAATGAGACAAACCAAGGTTTTTCTCATCGTACCAGGTCGCGAAGTAAATTCGCCGACTTGGATTGCTCTTTTCCTTTGATGAATCAAAAGAATACAACCCCGTTATTCTAGCGTTTTTAGGGGTGTCTGTAAATAGTTTCATAGTTCACGCGTCTTTTTGGAGTAAAATGAATCTAAAGCTAACGGAGGGCATGTATGGCAGATGCACAGGAAAATGACTTTGACTACAGTAATTTGAAGGCACTTATTTTTAACTGCACGCTCAAAAAATCCCCTGAAAAAAGCAATACCGAAGGCCTTATTAAGCTCAGCCAATCCATCATGGAGAAGCAAGGCGTAAAGGTAGAGGTCATCCGCCCAATAGATCATAAAATTGCCACTGGTGTGTATCCTGATATGCGCGAACAAGGTTGGGATTATGACGAGTGGCCAGAGATTTGGAAGAAAGTCCAGGCAGCGGACATATTAATTATCGCAGGGCCGATCTGGCTGGGCGACAACAGCTCCGTTACTAAGCAAATTATTGAACGGCTCTATGCGCAATCTGGCGGCGTCAATGAGAAAGGTCAATATGTATTTTACGGGAAGGTTGGCGGCGCGCTGGTAACCGGTAACGAAGATGGCGTAAAGCACTGTACGATGAATATTTTGTACAGCTTGCAGCACATTGGCTACACAATTCCGCCGCAAGCTGATGCCGGCTGGATCGGTGCAATTGGTCCAGGCCCGAGTTACCTCGACGAGGACTCTGGCGGACCGGAAAACGACTTTACTAACCGCAATACCACCTTTATGTCGTGGAATCTCATGCATATGGCTGACATACTTAAGCGCAATAGTGGTATCCCGGCCTATGGTAACCAGCGCAGCGAGTGGGACAAAGGCAACAAAACTGGCTTCATCCCGCCAAATCCCGAGTATCGATAATCAGGGTTTTAGGGCACGGTTGATTTGACGTGATTGATCACGGGCTTTAAGGGTTTGACGTTTGTCATAACGTTTCTTGCCCTTGCCTACGGATATGCGGACTTTTATGTAGCGTCCGCTTACGAGCATTTCGAGAGGTACGATGGTTTTCCCTTGTTGTTTTTGCTCTATCAGCTTGTCTATTTCACGACGTTTGGCTAAGAGTTTACGCGTACGGGTTTGCTCCGCTTCGCTCATAGGTGCTCCGCTAGTGCCATTGATAGTAGCGTTTATTAGGAATAATTCATGGTCTTTTACGGTTACGTATGCACCGCGTAGTTGACCGTGTCCAAGTCGCAGGTTTTTTACCTCTGGGCCAGTTAGTTCTATGCCCACCAGCAAACTATCGCCAAGCTCATAGTCATGTCGAGCTCGCCGATTGGTGATCTGCTTTGTTTGCTGATTTTTCCTGGCCATAACCACTTTATTGTAAACCGGATAAATGCAATTGACAATTATGAGTTTTTATTCTATTTTTAAGCTACGTATTCTCATAGGGAGGATCGTACCGACAGAGCGGAGGTTTCCAAGGTCACAATGTTGATAGGCATTTGGCTGGCTTTGGGAGCATTCGCCGTTGTCTGGCTTTTGCTCATCCGAAGTCACAACTTTCCCGCTGGTGCAGACGAGCACTACTGGACGTCAGTGGTGGCAGTAATCGTGGTCGTGATGTTCTTGCTTGGCCCGGTGTCAGTAGCTTTCATGACACTCTTGACATGGTTCTTCCAGAACTACTCCGAGCCTTGAAACTCCAACAAGGGGAGCACAGACTCATGCAAAAAATCAAGCCCATAGCTATAGCGACTGGAATATTGGTCGTCGGCCTGGCCGTGATCGCCGGCTTTGGCTACATCCTCTACTGCATGCAAGGCATGTACTAGTCAGAGGGCTAATTACACGATACACAGAGACGAGACGCCGATGATCTTGTCTCTTGCGGACATACAGACTGCCAATGGGCAACCATCACCACTTATGATCTCTGCTCTGTCTTCTTACACTTATAAAGATTTTTTAACAGCATCCCAGATACTTGAATCATTGCCCTTTTTTAGACGCCAATACCACCATTCTCCGCCCCATAAATCTATCGGATAGGCATTGATAGCTTTGGCTTGAGTGATATTGTTCTTAATTTGCTTCATATTTATAGATTTATTCTGCTCTTCAATAGACATTTTCCA
Organism: Candidatus Saccharimonadota bacterium; assembly: GCA_029288365.1. Classification (GTDB taxonomy): domain Bacteria; phylum Patescibacteriota; class Saccharimonadia; order Saccharimonadales; family UBA4665; genus CALBGR01. Next base: position 100,565 of record JARIHI010000003.1, on the reverse strand, counting down.
GATAGCTGTTGGCCCCCAGGGTTCTAGTTGTAATTCGTGAATGAAGCTAGATCGCCGCCAGACAATGTAAATAAGTCTTTTGCGCCATCGGTGCAACCACGGTTTCTGGACAGTTTTATGGTATGCGCCGTTTTTATACATAATCGGGTAGTAGGAAAATCCGACTTTATCGGGTATGGGCCGCCGAAGTGGAATACCCCAGCCATTACTGGTGCTCATAAGGATCGGGCGAGTCGGATCAAGGCGTTTGATCAGATTAAATTCCTTGCGCAGACGTTTTCTATCAATATGTATAGAGACACCAAAGTTTTGCAAAAGCGCTTCGTTTTCTAGCTGCCAACTTGTGATAGAAGTCTCATCTTTATAGCGTGTTACCACTGTGTCGATATATGCAAGTAACCTCTCGCTCCGTTCTTTTTCCGTTAGACCTTCGGTCCATTTTGGCCAATGATATTCCGGCCAGCGTGGTTGTTTGACACCCAGGCATAATGAGATTTCACCACCGGATTTTCGGATCATAGCAATTTGCCAGTCTAATTCGCTAAAATTATATTTCCCCTGCTCTTTTTCATGCTCATTCCAGTAGCTCATTAAACGGAATCTGCGAAATCCTGCTTCGTTGATCAGCCATCCTAAAGTTTCTTTTGGGTTTAACCCAAAACCTCGACATTGTTTCAGGGAAAAGCTCACACCAAAATCAGTAGGAGTACGTGTCATAGGTGTATTATTGCATGTACACCTCTCTTCGTAAGTAATGTTATTATGGAAATGCGTAGTCTCATACGAGATACGTTTAGGCAGAACAAAGCCGCAAGGAGGCAGTTGTGTCACTGGACTTTAGTCATCCGCGTCAAGCGGGCTGGGACGAGATCCTGGTCGTGTGGGCGATCTGCTCGCTGGTCGTAGGGCTGTGGGTGGTCATCCTGCGCCGGGTGGTGCAACGTCAACCCATACCCCCTATGGACTGGTCGTACATCATCTTCGGGTTGCTGGCTGTTGTCTGGTGGACCGTGGTCTTCTTGGGCGACATCCTTCCAGCTTGGCTGGCGACGCGTCACCGTGGTCGTACTTCTTCAGAGCCACAGGCCCCACAAGCCTGACGAATGCAACTATATACAGGGGGTGAACACCGACGATTCATACCCCTTGGCGGCTGTAAAATGTGCTTGAGCATTTGCTCGCCTTTTTACACATACATTTTGTTCTGCCTTTTCTCCTGTGAGCTAAAGCTTTTAGCTTGAAGGAGAGGAAGTATGCTCAAATGTCTTCTTGGCTTCGTTCCAGATGCTTGGGTCATGGGCTTTTACCAGCCGCCAATACCACCATTCGGCGCCCCATAAATCAATCGTACGCATACCAGTGTTTTTGGCGAATTGTATGCGCCCAGCGAACATATCAGCGTTCATAGATTTATTTTGTTCTTTAGTAGAAATGTCAGCTATAAACTTGCCATCCGGCGGCCAGGCTTCCATTTGCATTTCGTGTATCATGCTATCTTTGCCCGTGAATATTTTTTGCAGTCCCGCTAATCCTGCGTAATACCAGTCGGGAAAGGGATAGGTATAGTATTGCTTAGTAATTTTTGCATCCCATACTTTACGGTACACAGACATACCCACAATGTCGGGCTGCGGCTCACCAAGTACTAGTGAAAAGCTATTGTTGCTGCGTGACAAGATGATCGGGTGCTTAGAGTCGTGCTTTTTGGCCACAGCAAACTCTTTATCAAGACGACTACGGTTATGATCTGGGCATTTCCCAAAATCGTTAAAATATTCGTTTTCCAGCTGCCAACTTTCTAGGCTTGACGAGTCTTTATACCGGTCAACTACTGTACTAATGTACTTCTCAAGTGCTGGTTGCCACACAGAAGCTGGCTGGTTTTGCGCCCAATCCGGCATGTGACACTCTGGCCAACGCGGCTGTCGAAGCCCTATCGCCAAAGAAACTTTAGCATGAGCTTTCTCGGCTTTTTTAAATTGCCAGTCCAGGTCGCTAAAATCGTAAGTCCCTCGCTGATATTCATGCTTGTTCCAGTAACTTACCAAGCGAAATCGCTTTACCCCAACGTCATTTATAAGGGCGTCCATTGTTTGGTTGGCGTCAACGCCGAGGCTACGAGCATAATCTGGCACAAACGTAACGCCAAGTTGTAAAGGCTTATCTGCGTTTGACGTCACATACCAGCGGGATACTCCGTACAAGCTCAAAAGGGATATAAGTACTAGCCCAACAAGCACAGTAACAGTTTTGGCCCACCACCCTTTTCGCCACCACCAGATAAATTTGTGCCATAGTTTGGTGAAAAAAGTTTTTACTTGTTTATAAGTAGTTTGTATCTGCACTGCACATATATTGTCGCATACGCTAAAATAATATGTACATGAAAAGTACATTACGGGTCAGCATTGTTATTCCGGCGTATAACGAAGCGCATCATTTGGCACAGTGCCTGACAGCAATCCAGAAACAAGCCACCAAGCCTTACGAAGTTATCGTGGTAGATAATAACTCTACCGATAAAACTGCCAAAATCGCGCAATCTTTCCCATTTGTGAAACTTATCCGTGAAGACCGCCAGGGCGTGGTATTTGCGCGTGATCGAGGGTTTAACGCAGCTCGCGGCGACATCATAGGACGAATTGATGCGGATACACTGCTAACTGCTGACTGGGTTATGAACGTACAGAAAATTTTCCAAGACTCACCAGTAGCTGCGGTTTCTGGTGTGATGCATTATGATGTGGCATTGTCACAAACTGTAGATAATTTGGATCTGTTTTTCCGTCGCCGGCTTGCCCGCTTGTTGGGTGAATCAGACACGGTATTTTTACAGGGGGCCAGTATGGCTATGCGTCGTTCGGCTTGGCAGCGAATTCGACACGTGCTGTGCCGTAAGGGCAATATGCACGAAGATTTTGATTTAGCAATTCATCTGCAAGAACATGGCCATGAAGTGGTATTTGACGAGCGTCTACATGCTACTATTTCGGCACGCCGTACTGATGTAGGATTTTTACAGTTTGCAAACTATGTATTTATGAGTCCGCACACCTATGCCCAACACCAACTAAATAGTCGTAAGCACATGTATAGCGTCGTAGCGTTGGCTTTGGTGGCGTATGTTCCAGCTCGTATTTTGTATCGTGGTTATGACCCTCTGGCAGACAGCTTTTCTTGGTCGCGCGTATTTACCTCACGTCTTGAGTCTGCACGTGTAGATCCTACCAAAGTTAAAGCGTAGTACAACATTGAATTATTTATATATAAATGATATAATATATAGATGGCTTATCAGAAACCAGATGGATTCACTGGTGAACCGACTGTAGAGTATCTTACGAGTGAACGTGAGCGTGACCCGTTTGCCCTGATGTTGGGCCATATAGTGGTAGGCGTAGAGCGTGCGCGCCATGCTGCCGACATGCTTGCAGAATCGTACCGAAGATTCGACGTAGGTGCTACTGGGTATGTATTTAATGCCGAAACTGGTGAAACTGCCGCAATCTCAGCTGCAAATATGAAACTGCGTCTCGACGAAGATGAAATAGACGAACATGACGTTGAAGATATTCCTAAATTTTGTGCCGAGATGAACGTTATTGCCACGGCCGAAGACATGGGTTTTACGCGATTGTTAGCAATTGTGGTGGCAGCTACCGCCGATCCGAAGAAGATCGCGGCTGTAATGTATCGTCGAACTCGAACTTTACATCCATGTGAAGAGTGTCGGAACGTTTTGTATCACTCTCCGCTGGTTGGCCAGGGCACTCAAATTATGACAGTTGGATCTGATGAGAATGTGTTTCAATCGCAAAGTTTAAAAAATCTTTTAAGACGTTACCAGCAGCCCTTAAAGAAATTTAGAGACCCACCCGCAGCCCCATACGTACCATACGAATGGATCGAAAGACTACAATTTTATCTTCGTGAGCGTGATAGACTTCAGCTTCCGAATCCCGCAGACTTTAGGGGGGATATTTCGCGTCATCGAGAACGAGTCAAGCTAGCTCGGGCGGCCATGTCAACGGAATTTGAACTAGAAGTTTAATAATCAATACCCTTTTGAGCTATGAACTTTTCGTCGAAATGGTGTTTGAGTTTTTTCATATCGGTAGCAATATCTACAAGTGTTAGTAATTCTTCTGGGAAGTTACGCCCGGTGAAGCAAAGGCTAGTCTTTGGTGCTCGAGATTCAATAAGGGTTTTGAGTTGTGTAACAGTAAGCAGCCCATCGTGTACGGCATTATTAATTTCATCGCAGATTACCATATTGTATGCACCGCTTTGGGCGGCTTGTAAGGCTTCTTGATAAGTTTCGGCGGCAGCTTGCTGGTGCTGTTCGGGTGTCACAAAGGTTTCGCTGAGTTCGCCGGCGTTGTAAAACCCCTTTCCGCCTTTATAAAAATAAAGCTGATCTTTAAAAAGCGGTTGGATATCACGTATAAAAATATGTTCGCTGACTCCCCAGTATTTTATAAACTGGATAAATGCCACCCGGCCACGATTGCCCAGGGTGCGCATAAGTAAACCAAGCCCAGCGCTGGTTTTGCCCTTGTTTTCGCCGGTATAAACAATGACCACCGATTCTTTGGTCTTGAAATCCTCAAACGCCATAGGAATAGTATATATCGTTTAGACGGATCCGGCCTCTTCTTCTAGTAGTCGCGCTTCAATTGCTTCTTGCTCAAGGCGCATAACACACGCCAAAATCACAAACCGTAAACGAAGTGCTCTTTGCGATTCGGGAGAATGATGTGTGCGTAGTCCTCGTAAAGTATTAGCAGGTATATCTTCTTGGAATCGCTTATGAAGACCTGCTGGTTTGGCTGAAAGTCTGTTATAGAGCAGCATATGATGTCGGTCAGCTCTATCTGGAGCAAAACCTGGTGGCAAGGGTTGTGACAAAAGTGTAAATGCGCTCCCCTCTTCGTCACTTTGGTCTGTCCCAATATGGTCATCAAAGTACGCATCTATTTCCAAAATTTCTTCACGCGTGAATACTTCAAAGATTTGGTCGACGGTAAAATCTTGTAATTCCTGGCGTTCTGGGGCGCTTCCTGTCGGTGTTTCCATAGGCTTCTCCTACTATTATCTCTGAAAGAAGGTCCAATGTGAACCGTTATAGAATGAGATTTTTGTCACGAAGGGCTGCATCGATTTTGGGGCGATCAAATCCCACAATAATTTCGCCATCTATATCTACCACCGGTATACCCATTTGGCCAGACTTTGTGACAGCTTCTTGGGCTAAAGCGAGGTCGTTTTCTACGTTTTTTTCGGTGTATGCAACACCAAGCTTTTTCAAGTACTCTTTCACGGCGTGGCAAAAACCACACCAATCCGCACTATAAACTACCACTTTACTCATATGTATACAGTATATCACGCATACTTCTGTAAGGAGTTACAAGAGGCTATTGCGCGATATAAATCACAAATGTTATACTAAGGTGTAATGAAGCAGACGGTAGCGCCGAAATCGACGCCTTCGCCTCAAGATAAGCTGGCCAATCAACGTACCGAACCCTCCGCTAATCAAAGCCCGAGTTCGGTATTTGTAAGTATGGCCTTGGATATGAGCTGGCGTTTAGCAATAGTGGTACTGGTGCCCATCATCGGAGGCTTTAAACTTGATGACGCGCTTCATACGACGCCACTGTTAACGATTGTAGGTTTTATCCTGGCAATGGGAGGCGTAGCGCTTGTGTTATGGCGCACGTTGCAGGTGGCCAACAACATACCACCACCAAAGAAAGATAAGAAGTGATAGTAGGTATATTTAAACAAGTAGCTGAAAGCGGACCCAGCGTACACGTCGCACCGGCTGGGGTCTTGGAAATTGGTGGCGTAACCATCACCAACTCTATTTTGTATGGTTGGATATGTGGGCTTGTTATCGCCGCGCTTCTTATTTTTGTAGCTCGTCGTGTGACAGTGAAGCCTAAAGGCGGCTTGATACAGTTCATCGAGATAGGCGTAGATTTTATTACCAATCTGGTAGAGGGTGCCTTTGATGACAAAAAGGTAGGCCGCAAGTACGTGCCGTTTTTTGTGACGATATTTTTCTTCATCTTGCTTAATAACTGGCTGGGGCTGCTGCCGTTTGTCGGCGAAGGATTTCGTTCGGGCGAAAACCCCTTGCTCAGACCTTTTACCGGTGATCTGAACGGCACTTTGGCTATCGGCGTAGTAACGATGATTATGGTATATGCAGCTTCTATAGTTGAAGCTGGCGGCCCGCTTAAATACATCCGCCATTTCTTTATCGGCAGCCCGAAAAATCCATTGTATTTTGGTATAGGATTGCTCGAAATATTTACTGACCTTACCCGTGTGTTGAGCTTGTCGCTTCGACTTTTCTTAAATATCACTATCGGCGAAATCGTAATAGCCGTGTTTGCCTACCTGGGTCATACCGTTGCACCCCTGACTGCCTTGCCCTTTTTCCTTATTGAGTTGTTTGTGGCGGCGCTACAAGCCTATATTTTTACCATCCTGAGTACCATGTATCTTGCAATAGCGGTCAACCACGCGTCTGAGCACACCGATGACGAGTACTTGACCGAGCAAGACGTTCCTGAAACAATAGGGGTACAGACCTCTGGGAGCGTACGTGGGCAAGTTTAAGCATGTAATAAAGTAAATAAATAAGGAGTTATATAAAATAATGGTAGACATTTTGGCAGAAACCGTAAATACAGCGATTATCGGTAAAGGCCTTATGATTGGCGGCGGTTTCATCGGTCCGGCTATCGGTATTGGTCTTATCGGCGGTAACTATTTACAGGCAGTTGGCCGTAACCCTGAAGCTGCAAAGTTTTTGGGTCAGGCTTTGATTTTTGTGGCTATTGTTGAGTTGTTTGGGTTGTTAGCCTTTGCATCAATCTTCATCGTCAAATAGGAAATATTTGTATATGGTACATTTTGAACAATTTTTCTCCGACTCGCTCCTCACGTACCGTAAAGTACGCTGCGGTGCGATTCTCGAAAAAATTGCCAAACTGCACTCATATACCAATATTTCCATCTCAGGAGTAAACGTTTAAAAGTATGATTACATTATTTACACAATTTGGGGCGGAGAGTTCTTCTTCGGGACTGGGTGCGCTGGGCGTGGATGGCAAGGCTTTTGTTATCCAGCTTATTACTTTTGTGCTGGCTTTTTTGGTGCTCAAACGCTATGCGTTTGCACCGATTTTGAAGGTGTTACGTGAACGGCGTGAAACTATCGAAAGCGGCGTGAAACTTGGCGAGCAAATGCAAAAAGAAAAAGCTGACCTGGAAGAAAAAGTTGCTGATATGCTTCATAACGCTCGCCAGGAAGCCGATAGCATCATCGTCAATGCTCAAGACGCCAGTCGCCAAGCTATCCGTGAGGCTGAAGACAAAGCCAAAGAAAAAGCAGCAGCCATTTTAGCCGAAGCCGAAGCACGCATTAGTCAGGATACTGCTCGGGCTCGCAAAGAACTCAAAAAAGAGCTGGTCGGGCTTATTTCGGACGCAACCGAAGCGATTATCGAAGAAAAAGTCGATACCAAGAAAGACGCTGAGATTATCGAACGTGCTCTGAAAGGACAAAACGCCTAAAAGATGAAACAGTCACGCACTCGTATTGCCCGCACTATTGCTGATAAAACTCTCTCAAAGGGGGTTTCAAAGAAGCTGACCAAAGAAATTGCGGCTTATTTGCTGAGTGAACGCCGGGTAAACGACCTTGATTCAATAGCGCGCGACGTACAGAGCGACTGGGCAAAGGCCGGCTACGTGCAAGTAGTGGCTAAAAGTGCTCATCTCCTTACAGAAGCAGTAAGGCGAGACATTATCAAAGAAGCGAAAAAGATATATCCGCAAGCCAAGCAAGTGGACGTTATCGAAGTGCATGACCCTACTATCATCGGTGGCGTGCGCTTACAGGTAGCTGATAAGCAGCTTGATTTGTCGATTGAAGCAACGCTGAATAAATTTAAACAACTTACCGCTGTAGGAAAGGATTATTAAATAAAAGCATGAAGTCTGGCACAGATTTATCAATTACAGAACTTTCAGAAGATATTCGGGCGGCTATTGCCGAACTCAAGCAGCGCCCGGAAATTGAAAATGTGGGTGTCGTAACCCGCGTCGGCGATGGCATTGCCTGGATTTATGGTTTAAGCGCTGCCGGCTATAATGAAATGCTTGAAATAGAGGCTGCCAACGGACAAAAAATCACTGCCTTTGCTTTCAACTTGGGCGAAGACGAAATTGGTGCGGTGCTTCTAGGCGATGATACGCAAGTAAAAGCCGGTGCCACTGTTCGCTTGAGCGGTTCGGTCCTTGAAGTGCCAGTAGGCCCGGAGCTTGTTGGGCGCGTTGTAGACCCGCTCGGCAATCCACTTGATGGCGGCGATCCGATCAAGGCGAAAGAGCGCAGTCGCGTAGAGCGCCCTGCTCCAGATGTACTGTCACGTAAAAGCGTGCATGAACCACTGATGACTGGCCTGATGGCGATTGATGCCACTGTGCCAATTGGCCGTGGCCAGCGCGAGCTAATTATCGGTGATCGCCAAACCGGTAAAACTGCTATTGCTGTGGACACGATGGTTAACCAATACCGTCAGAAAACCGGTGTAATTAACGTATACGTAGCCATTGGACAGAAATTGTCCAAAATTGCAGCATTGCAAGAACGATTGAAGCGCGAAGGTGTGATGGATCAGACAATTATTGTGGCTACCAGCCCGTCTGATCCGGCAGCTATGCTCTATCTTGCGCCGTATGCTGGTGCGGCTATGGGTGAATATTTCCGTGATAATAAACAACATGCGTTGATTATTTATGATGATCTGACGAAGCATGCCGCAGCTTACCGCCAGATGTCACTCTTGCTTCGTCGTCCACCGGGGCGTGAAGCATATCCGGGTGATGTGTTCTATCTACATTCTCGCTTGCTTGAGCGCGCAGCGAAGTTGAATGATGAGCTTGGTGGCGGCTCTCTCACTGCCCTGCCAATTATCGAAACCCAAGCTGGCGATATTTCGGCGTATATTCCAACGAATGTCATCTCTATTACCGACGGTCAAATTTTCTTGGAGACCAACCTATTCTACCAGGGTATCCGTCCAGCAATTTCAGTTGGTCTTTCGGTATCACGTGTAGGCGGTAGCGCGCAGACCAAAGCTATTAAAGCGGTTGGTGGTGGTTTGAAGCTTGGCCTAGCGCAATTCCGTGAGCTTGCAGCCTTTAGCCAGTTCTCTACCGACCTTGACCCCGAAACTCGTCATACTATCGAGCGTGGCCAGCGTTTGACCGAACTTCTAAAGCAACACCAGTTTAGCCCCTATGCGATTTGGGAAATGTACGCTAGCCTATATGCGGTAACTCAAGGTATATTCGATGAAGTGCCCCTTGAGAAGATCAAGCCTGCCGAAGAAGCTTTGCACCGCGAGCTTAAAAGTAAACATGCCAAAGTTATTGAGGCAGTAAACACCGGCGATAAACCTACCGATACTCAAAACGAAACCATCCTGAAAGTCGCCAAGTCAGTTGCCGGCACCTATAAAGTTACCAAAAAGGTAACCAAGGAGTAATAGTTAGTGGCCAGCACAATTACACTTAAGCGCCAGATCCGGTCAATCAGCAATACTCGCCAGATTACCAAAGCTATGGAGCTGGTCTCGGCCAGTAAGTTGCGCCGCGCCCAGGAACATGCTGCATCAAGCCGAGAATACGGCCAAATTGCCTACGATCTTTTGAAGCGTTTGAATGCTCAGGGTGAAGTGGAGCGTCAGCCATTGTTTCGCAAACGAACTATTAAGAACCGCCTATACATTATCGTAACAAGCAATACTGGCTTGGCTGGCGCATATAATGCCAATGTGCTGAAACAACTCACGGTTAATCTGCGCGAAGATCGTGATAATAAGGTTAAATCCCATGTTATCAGTGTTGGCAGCAAGGGTGCACAATTTGTGCGTCGCTTACACGAGGCAAATCTAGTGGCTGCTTACCAGCCGTTCGGTGATAACCCAACAGCTAACGATATTCGACCAGTACTCAACATGGTCATGGAGCAATACGAAACTAGTGCTGCTGATGAAGTACGTATTATATATACGTTATTCAAATCTACTATTGTCCAGCAAGTACAAAATGTGCAGCTTTTGCCTGCTCCAGCACCTCAGGCCGACGACCAAGTAGTACCGGTAACTAATTTCGAGCCGGATGTCGAAACCGTTGTACAGCAAGTAACAATCCGCTTAATTGAAGCACAGTTATGGCAAGCAGTATTGGAGAGTCTAGCTAGCGAACATGCGATGCGTATGATTGCTACTAAGAACGCCACTGATAATGCCAATGATCTTATCAAAGATTATACGCTTGAACTAAACACAGCCCGCCAAGCGGCAATTACCCAAGAATTAGCTGAAATTTCAGGCGGAGCGGAGGCATTAAATGGTTAAACTCAGAGTTATACAAGGCGATGGTCTAAAGGTAGAGCAAGTTCCTAATTCTGATCGAGTAACTACGCAAGCGTGGCCTATGACCCCGGAAATGTTATATGGGCAACTTGATAAAGCTACCGAAGAAAGAGAACGGCTTGCTGCAACCGCTATACGGGGCGCCGCACCGAATGAGCAATTTATGTATGAAGCAGAAGAAGGAGTAATATAATGGCGACAGCAACAAAAAAGAAAAATGCAGGTAAAGTCACCCAGGTTGTGGGTGTGGTAGTAGATATTGAGTTTACAACCGATAATTTGCCGGCGATTTTTAACGCATTGGAAGTAAAGCATGGCGACACTACACTAACGCTTGAGGTAGCACAGCATCTGAGCGAATCAAGCGTGCGGGCGATTTCACTTGGCTCTACTGATGGCCTAGAGCGCGGTACAGAAGTAGTTGATACCGGTGCGGCCATTAGCGTGCCAGTGGGCGAAGAAACGTTGGGCCGCATGTTTAACGTAACCGGTGAACCGATTGACCGTAAAGGTGGTATTTTTAAAGAAAAAGCCCCTATTCACCGCGCACCACCACCGCTTATTGACCAATCAGGCTCTGTAGAAGTACTGGAAACAGGCATCAAGGTAGTTGACCTCATCGCGCCGATTACCAAGGGCGGTAAAGTCGGTCTTTTCGGTGGTGCTGGTGTGGGTAAAACTGTGCTTATCCAGGAGCTTATCAATAACATCGCCAAGTTCCACTCAGGTTACTCTGTTTTTGCCGGTGTGGGTGAGCGTACGCGTGAAGGTAACGACCTTTACTACGAGATGGAAGAAGCCGACGTGCTGAAAAACACTTCCCTGGTGTTTGGACAAATGAATGAACCGCCTGGAGCACGTCTCCGTGTGGCGCTTTCGGGCTTGACGATAGCTGAAGGTTTCCGTGATAAAGGTAGTGACGTGTTGTTATTCGTTGATAACATTTTCCGCTTTACGCAGGCTGGCGCTGAGGTGTCTGCCTTACTTGGCCGCTTGCCGTCAGCAGTGGGTTATCAGCCAAACTTGGCCCAAGAAATGGGTCAATTACAAGAGCGTATTACCTCGACCAAACAAGGTTCAATTACTTCGATCCAAGCGGTCTATGTGCCTGCCGACGACTTGACCGATCCGGCTCCGGCTACGACCTTTGCCCACCTGGACTCAACAATTGTATTGAACCGTGCGCTGACCGAAATCGGTATCTATCCGGCTGTGGATCCACTCGACAGTAGCTCAACCATTCTTGATCCGGCTATTGTAGGCGAAGATCACTACAACGTCGCCCGCGAAGTACAACGTGTATTACAGCGTTACAAAGATCTCCAGGACATAATCGCCATTCTTGGTATGGAAGAATTGTCTGAAGAAGACAAACAATTAGTAGCTCGTGCCCGCCGTATTCAGCGGTTCTTGAGTCAACCATTCTTTGTGGCTGAGAAATTTACTGGTAACGCTGGTAAATATGTAAAATTGGCCGACACTGTCCAGAGCTTCAAAGAAATTTTGGAAGGCAAACACGATAACAAACCAGAGAGCGCATTCTATATGAAAGGTGGCATCTCGGAAGTAAAAGAAGCGAAGGCTAAATAAAAGTGATCCATTTTCAGCTTGTTAGTTTAACCGGCAAACAGTTTGACGACGATGTCTATGAGGTTGTTTTGCCGACGCTTGATGGTGAAATCGGTGTGCTTGAAGACCATATGCCGCTTATTAGTGCGGCTACTACCGGTGTAATTGCAGTTCGCCGTAATGCTAAAGATCCGGACAGAGACCGAGAATATTTTGCTACCAACGGCGGCGTGATCGAGGTGCAAAACAACACCTTGCGTGTGCTTGTCGATGAAGCCGATCATGCCGATGAGTTGAACGAAGCTGAAGTACAAAAAGCTCTAGAACGAGCCCGCAAGATGCAGCATGAAGCCAAAGATCAGGTTAGTCTAGAGCATGCGCAAAGCCTGGTAGATCGTCACGAAGTCCGTTTGCACGTGGCACAACTCCGACGCCGTACTCGTCGCTAAATAAAATAAGAAAAGCAAATAGAAGCATTTTAAACGTGGAACAAAATATGAACTCTCAAAAACTTATACCAAAATCACTTATTGGACAAAATACTCAGTCAATTCTTATCGACTGCGGCATTTTAAGTGCCTCAGCATGGCCGGGACCGGTTTCAGCTAAGAAGATGGCAGAAACAGGATTAACGACTCCACTTGCCATATCGAAAGCTGTAAAAAACTTAAATGATTTTTACGTTACGGTTAATCCCCAAGCCCGCATGCGGTGTATTGATGGGCGACATGACCCTGAGTTGGACGAAGCAAACTTGGGGCCACAAGTACCAGGTGGCGCACCAGGCGCTGCACTTGCGTATCGCTTAGGGGTTGATAAAGATGATCTTACTAGAGGTACTTTTTTGGCAGACGCCGAAGCCATGATCAACAGCTTTGGGCGGTATGGGCTGGCTATTGGCGGCCATCGTGATGAGAACAGTACAGATAAAGAAGCGGTAGGGTGTGGAGCAATTGATGCTATGGACGTGGTACTTGCACGGATGACCGATCCAGCACTGGTTGATGATCAAAAGCGTGTCATTAAGGTTTTACTTGGTAAGGATTTTGACAGAGACATTTTTTTGCGCAATATGGGCGCAGCAGTAGTCGTAAACGGTAGAGCTAGTGATTACTTTCGAGATCGTGAAAAAATTATTGATATTTTGGAAAAAACTTCCAAGAAAAGTGTCTCAACTCTACAAGGAAGTCACGAAGAATGCATTGTAATTGTAAATTTTGTTCCTCAGACAACTTTTGCGTCTAATCGATTTTCCGAGGAACATAACGGCATGCAGGCTTTCGGATATGATATATGGCGTTCGTTTGAAATGGCAAAGAAATTACTGCCCCGCCAAGATGACGCTCAAGATAGAAAACGATTTGTAATGGCTCGAGTTATGACTACTGTAGCAACGCTAATGGCATTAACCGATGGGAGCCAAAGATTCGTTCTCCGTATGCCCCGTCAACAAATTAAACCATAAGCTCTTTACAAACCTTTTTTGTCCAGGTATGATTTTGCTATACAACTAACGGAGGGTTTTATGATTACAAAAGAAAAAGTTGCCATGTTGGTGGCTGAGTTTCTGGGTACAGCAATTTTGGCGTACACAGTACTTGCTATCAGCACATCAAATATAGGGATTGGCTATTTCATATCGTTTGGAGCCGGTCTTGTGCTGCTTCTGATGGTATTGGCTATTGGTGGGGTTTCAGGCGCGGTTCTTAATCCTGCTATTGCACTGGGTCTCTGGACTGTACGCAAACTTACTACCTACCAGCTAGTGCTATATGCTGCCGTACAGATACTAGGTGGTCTAGCTGCTTACGCACTCTTTAGCTATGTCAGTGGCAAGCACTGGAGTAATCACGGTGAATTTGAAACCAAAGTACTCGTATCTGAAACCATCGGTACAGCAGTATTTGCTATGGGTGTTGCGGCAGCGGTATTCCAAAGGCTTAACGATATAACGAAGGCTATAGTTATCGGTGGTTCTTTGACGCTTGGTATTATGATTGCGTCTGTTGGTTCATCTGGCTTTATAAACCCAGCAGTTGCTTTGGCTGCTCGTTCTTGGGAATGGGGTAGCTACGTGCTTGGTCCGGTATTAGGTGCGGTTATCGGTGTTAACTTATATAATTTGCTCTTCGCGTCGAGCTACAAGGCAGCGGTTGTCGCAACGGCAGAACAGCCCGCTACTCTAAAAGCAGCTTCTACAAAAAAGGCTGTTTCACGACGTAGCGCTAAAAAGCCTGCTGCAAAGAAAAAGAAATAAGCATATCTTACAATTAAAATCCCGTCACTAACAGAAAGTGACGGGATTTTTAGATTGAGCTATTTATAATATCTTCTTCAAATGCTTTGATGCCAGCTATTGTTGGCTGATATTTGCTAGTATCCGGAAATTGAAGTGTGTGAACATATTGCCACATAGCTTTTAGCAGTTGAACGGTGCGGTCTAACTCCTTTTTTTCAAAAGTTAATGACAAAGGCGTTATTTGATTGTTGCTATTCGGCTCAATAAACTCCAGCCGACCTTCTGTGACAGTGTAGCTCTGATAAGTTGGCGAATGTTCTATAAGCAATTTATAGCAATATAATTGCTGTTTATATTTGTGAAGTTTGGCATCACTCATCCATTTTGAAAAGCTTTTGCCTGTTTTGTAGTCTACGACCACAATCGTCTTATCTTCTTTATTAATTTCCATTCGGTCAATTTTGCCAGTTAGACGTATATCGTCTATGGTTATATTTTCGCTATAAAGGTTGGTTTCTGCTTTATCTCCTGGCCTAAAGATAGAGCCTCGGCTAGTTATATATGCCTGTAGAGCTATTTCACCACGCTCCTGTTCGACTTTGAATTGAGCCGCTGTTAGTTTTTTGGCCTTAAGGCGGTTAGTAAAAAAGTCCACAACCGTTTTTATTTTAGGTATTGAGCCAGCTTGATCAGTCTGATATTGTACCCATTCTAAGGTTTCGTGGATAGCGTTACCAAATTGTCCGTCTACCGTAGGAGCCTGAGGGAACCGCAACAGTGTATTGAAAAAGAAAGCTCGCGGTCCGCCATAAATTAGATCGGTAAACGTAGCAAGATGCGTTGGACTTAGCTGATAGGTACTGAGTCGCTCTCTTAGAAGTGCGTACAAGTTTGGCTGTACAGCGAATTGCATATGTCTTGTGTGCCAATCAAGTTCTAGATTTTCTATCGTTGGTGCAGTGTGGTCGGCTTGCACGACAAGCTGGTTTACTTCAGGTAATATCAGAGTTTTTAGTGTTTTATCTGCTTGCTGTTGTTCATTGAGGTATTTTAGCCGCTTGGTTAATTTGCCAGCGTAAGTGTTGGTGTGGCTCGTAATGTGCAGGCCATATTTAGCCCGAGTCACTGCTACAAAGAATATACGGAGTCGTTCATCATCAGTAGCTCCAGAGTGTCGAATGGGAGCCAGGTTTGCAGGCAACGTCAGTTTATTGCTGCCGCCATTGCCTGACCCGCCCCACACTTCGTCTTGACAAGACGGCAAAAATACATGCTCAAACTCCAGTCCTTTTGCCTTAAAGACAGTCATAAGCTGCACAGCGTTGCTTTCCTGTACGTACGGACTAGTGTTGGTCATGCGTTGTTCAGCTGCTTCGTACAGATCAATGAGCCGGAGAAGATCTGATAATAGTAAGGTTTGGTCTTGGGTGCCTTGATGTTCTCGCAGCTTGGCTCGCAATACCGTTAGGTGCGAGATAGCTTCATAAAAGAGACTAGGATTTTGGCGCTGCATAGTTTGACTCAGGTAATAATCTTTCAATGGGGATACTGCTTGTGGCAGATCTGCTTCACCGGTATCTACCTTTGTGTTACCGATAAGGTAGTCGAGTATGGTTTCATAGGTTTGCTGTGGCGCATAATTAGCTATCGCCAAAAATAGTAGGGCAGCGTTGTGAAATGCAGGATTTTTGTTTTCGAGCAGCGCCTTGCTCCAATTTGGTTTTTCTTGACCATTTTTTGCAGCTATTTGCCAGGATATTTGCCAAATATCACCGGTAGGTATGCCCCAAAATTCAAAACTTAAAATCTGTGGCCACAACGTATTGGCTAGGCTTATATCCTGATGGTTGAGGGCCTGTACGAGCTTAGCCATAGTGATAATCTGGAGCACGATTGGCGCTTCTAAAATATTTTCGCGTTTTTCATAACGCAACGGAATATTACGAGCATTCAGGTATGTTACCAACGGTTCTAGTTGTTTGTGTCGTGGGGCCAATACAGCGATTTCGCTAGGCTTCACACCTGCTTTGATTCTATGCTCTACTTGATCGGCAATCCAATCATATTGGGCAATGCCACTGGCAAATTCTGTACGAGTGATCTCTGCTTCTGGCAAGCCATCATTTGCAGCGATAAGTTTTTTTGTCATACCGGCGAGTCTAGTAAATACTCTTGCGTCAATTTGTTCAGCGATTTGTTCAGCAGCATGCAAAATATTTTTATGAGATCGATAATTTTCACTGAGATTCACTACTTCAACCTCACGATACATACTGTGAAAATCTACCATATTGGAATACTGCGCACCCTGGAAGGCATAAATTGCCTGGTCGTCATCGCCGACGGCCATCACATTGGGACGACCTTCGTGCACAGGGTTATCTGTTAAAAGCTGGACAAGACGGAGCTGTGATGCGTTGGTATCCTGGAATTCATCGAGCAATACGTATAGGTATTGCTCCTGTAGGGTGTATTTGAGGTCGTTGTTATGCTCCAGGACATCAATTGCTCGAAGAATCATATCGTCAAAGTCGTACAGCCCTCGCTTTTGTAATGAAGCTTCGTAGGTATCTAGTACGTCGGCAAGCGCTTCGATGCGCCGGGTTTCTAGCTCTCCGGCCAACACAAAAGTGTTTTTTGCACTTTTAGCCAGCCATTTATTTTTCCAGGCCGTCAGTACTGTAGTTTTGCCCAGCGTTCTCGCTTCGTCAATGGCTTTATCAAGTTGTTGTATTGCCACCCCTAGTAAGCTGCCCAAGTGTGAATTGGCAGGCTTGGCCGGTATGTTTTTTGCCAGCACTTCACGAGTTTTCACAAAATACGGTAGCGCTACATCAAGTTTGCGCGGCATGATTTTGAAATCTGAAAAAATACCTGCTAATTGTGCGTTGACAGTGTGAATAGAATCAAGATTTTCTGCGGCAATTGCCCGTAAATCACCACTAGAGAGTAGCGCTCGCTTTACTTCACTAATAGTGCTGATAAGATCATACAAATGATGACGAGTTTGCTTAAGCGGATTGCGATAGCTCATGTCTTCGACAATCTCAGATACGACCTGGTATTTCCCTAGCTCGTCGATCGGGTTTTGTAAGCGTGTCTGGGTAAAATATTCTGGAAAGCGACGAATTAGGTCACCGCCAAAGGCGTGATAGGTGCTGATAGTGACGTTATAGGCGTCCTGGCCGATAAAGCGTGTTAGGCGTTCCCGCATATTAGCGGCTCCGGTTTCGGTGAAAGTTAAGCATAAGATGTTGCTCGGTAAAATGGTGGGATTGTTCTGTAAAATCTTGCCAACACGCACGCTCAAAATTTGGGTTTTGCCTGTTCCTGGGCCAGCAATAACTAATAACGGACCCTCAGTCGTATCAACTGCTTTTTTCTGTCCTCCATTTTTGCTCACCAATTCGTAAGCAGCGTCAAATAACTCACTCCCCATATACCCTTATTTTAACACTCTAAGCACTCAGGTGTCGTACTAACCGCAGCAATGGCGTCCTCAGGGATTGATCGGCTCACAATCCTTCCGTCCTCTACTACATAATCTGGTGGAACCCATGGAGTAAAATTCTCGGGATTCCAAATTTGTTCGTAAGCATCTTGTATGACTGAAGCAGAACTGGTAGCTAACGGTCCTTTACCAAGCTGGGTATGCCATTTGCTGCGGGGCCGCTTATTAATTCGTTGAAAGTCAAGAGCCGCTTTTGTGAGCCAACTAACTACCACTTCTCGCTCATGCAGTGGGAAGCTTAATATTTTTTCTGGCGGGAAAACACTGTCTCCTGTAGTGTCTTCATATGCAATGCTTAGGCCGACGTACATAAGAAATTGGCTTGGCGTTGTTTCTATAGCGACGGGCTGGTCATCACCAAGAAGCGGTATGACGTGCTGCATCTCAGGGTCGAATGAAAGTCGAGGAGTTGATATTACTAGTCGTGAGGGTATGCCACTTTGTTGGGCATAAAGGTGGATGGCCGTAGAAGCTAATCCGCAAGCTGTTGTTCGCAACCTTCTCTCAGGCTCAAGGTCAGCAAAAATAGTAAGGGTATTCCCCATACCTTGCTCTAGCCCGTAGGCTAGTTTGTCATGGTCAATCTTAAGATCTGGCATATGCTAAACCTATAGCGTGTAGCTCTCATAGCTGTCTACCAGTATAACTTTACTATAAAACACAATGTTTATGAATTTTTTCAAGAACGTAGGTTATTCAAGAGTTGTGTATAGGTTGTTTCTATATTTCCTAAGTCTGGCGTTATGCGTAGAGTCCGAGGTCTTAGGGCTGTAACTGTCATCATTTCATCGTACATTTCAGCTAATTTGATAATACCACCTTGTTTTTTAATGGTACTTTCAGGCCTGAAGCCATCAGGGTTACCCTAGGCTATGCCTCTGTCAATGAAGCGTTTGATGGCTTCTTCTTTAGAGATATCTAAAAGGAATTCATACAAGCTAGCTTGGCAGTCATTAGCAAGATTCTCTAATACTGTGTACTGTTCTTGGTGTCGATAAATCTGCGGTATGATCACGTCATGACCTTTTGCAAGGTTTATCCTGGCCATTTCAGTAGCCATATATTTTGCAGTTTGGGCAGATTCTTTGTCATATTCTCGCCAGCCACTGATAAAAGACCGCACATGATCTATATCTAATAGCAAGGTTAAAGGGTGATCGTCAGCATACCTTTTGGCCAGAGTTGACTTGCCGCTACCAAGCGGTCCATTTATGATTATAAGTTTTGGTTTCATCATATGAATAATAGCAAATCAGATTTAGCAGAATTTTTTAAGATGCCATAGCATGACTGCAAACTTTGCAGTCTTCTTGTTCGCCAAATTCCGTAAACCAATGCTTTGTTGCTTCCATTGGAGACTCTATTTCGCTAAAGGCTTTTGCATCCGCTGCACTTCTGAGAAACCATCCAAATATACCAAATATTTCAATTTTACCCCACAAAGCGGCTGCCCAACCATGCCCTACGGGTGTAACATAAACAGGTTTTTCAGGTTTGTATGGCTTAGGGTCTTTGCCATCTAGTATTCGTTTGAGATTTTTAGCGACGAATGCTCCGTCGTAGACAGCGGTTTGCGCCATCCCGCTGTATGGTGTGTTAGCATTATCACCGATAACATATGTATTATCGTCTGCTTGTAGGTACACATTAACCGCCACTTTACCTCGCGGCCCGAAAGCAAATCCATTTTCATTAAAAAATGGATTATTAGCCATGCCCGCTGTCCAAACAATGGTGTGACTGCGTATCGGCTTGCCCCCTACTACCAAAGCATCCGCCGTCGCGCCCTCTACGGGCTTGCCAAGGTGTAGCCTTACACCAAGGTTCTTTAAGCGTCGTTGCACAGCGCGAGAGGTCGATTTAGGCATACGTGGCAACAAACGAGGCGCGCCTTCTACAAGGTTTACTTTAACGCTCCGCTCTCGGATGCCATGATTCTTCATAATTCGATGCAAGTACGAAGGTAAAGCTCCAGCCAGCTCAATACCAGTTGGGCCACCACCGACAATAATATAATGCATATCTGGCTTGCGCTCATCTATGAGCTGCTGATGTATGTGTTCTTTGAATTTAGTAACATCAGAAATTGACTTAATGCCGTATGCGTACTCCTGTAGCCCCTTTATGCCAAAGTAATTTGTTACCACACCCAGAGCTAATATGACGGTATCGTACTGCAGTGTCTTACCGCTTGCGGTAGTAAGTATACGGGCTTTACGGTCAAGTTTTGCCGCTTTGTCTACGATGACTTCCACGGATTTATCGGCAAACACGGTAGATAGTGGCACTTGTGATTGGCAAGTTAAGCCCCCGGTGGCCGTGTGGTAGAGTGTGGGGTGATATTCGAAGTAAGTTTTATCGGACACTAGTGTGATATCAAATCGGACATCGTTTGCGAGCTCTAGGGCTGCTCGTACGCCTCCAAATCCACCGCCAACAATTACTACTTTTTGTTTCGCCATTCTAGTTTCTCAGATATTCCTGTCTATAGACAGATTGTATCACTAACCATAACCTTGTTGCAAAAGTAAAGCATAAGGTTTATGCTGAAACTAATATATGGACAGCTTCAAACAGAAACTGCGCGACGCCGGATTTCGCGGTGACTTAGATGATAGTGCTTCTGCCAAAGACTTTTATAGCCATGACGCCAGTTTATTTGAAATTGTTCCGGAGCTGATAGTATTTCCGAAAGACGCCAAAGATGTTTCTCTTTTAGTGAAAATTGCTGCCGAAGAAAAAAAGCATTTGCCCCAGTTATCTTTAACGGGTCGTTCAGCTGGCACCGACATGGCTGGCGGCGCCATCAATGACTCAGTGATCGTAGATTTTACAAAATATGTTAATAACATCAAATCTGTTACCAGTGAAAAAGCTACTGCACAACCAGGAGTGTTTTATCGGGATTTCGAAGCGGCTACTTTCAAGCATAATGCGCTAATGCCCACTTATCCGGCCAGTAAAAGCTTAGCAGCGCTAGGTGGATTAGTTAATAACAATTCTGGTGGCGAAAAATCGCTTGAATTTGGCAAAACTGCCGACTGGGTGGAATCGTTAAAAGTAGTATGGTCGGATGGTGTGGAACGTACTGTGAAACCACTCAATAAAAAGCAGCTTGATAAAAAAATGGCACAAAAAGACTTTGAAGGCCAAGTATATAAGAAAGTCTATGAGTTGTGTGAAAAGCACTATGACGCTATCAAGGCTGCCAAGCCGAAAGTCAGTAAAAACTCCATGGGATATGGACTATGGGATGTTTGGGATCGCGAGACTGGTATATTTGATCTGAACCGCCTGATTGTCGGCTCGGAAGGCACGTTAGGACTCACCACTGAAGTTACCTTTCGTCTGACCCCCACTCGTCCGCATTCTGGATTACTAGTACTATTTATGAAAGACATTGATCGGTTGGGTGAAGTTATTAACGTTGTGCTCAAGCACAAGCCGGCTACGTTTGAATCATTTGACGACCAAACATTGTATTTGTCTATAAAGTTTTTGCCGGCATTTCATAAAATGCTTGGCACGAAAGCGTTTGTCAGACTGCTCTTTAATCTTATACCTGATGGTTTGCAGCTGCTTCGCGGGATACCGAAACTTATTCTGATGATTGAGTTTAACGGTGAAACGGTTGAAGAAGTAAAAAGCAAAATACATGCTCTTCACAAAGATCTGGGCGTGAAACGAGCCTACTATGAGATTAACGGCTTTGAAGAAGATGAAAGTGAAATAAAGAGTGAAAAATTTTGGATTATGCGTAGGCAGAGTTTTCAATTGCTGCGCAGCAAGGTTAAGGATAAACACACAGCGCCTTTTATTGATGATTTGATAGTCAACCCAGGGTATTTGCCTGAGTTTT
This sequence comes from Candidatus Saccharimonadota bacterium, assembly GCA_029288365.1. Classification (GTDB taxonomy): domain Bacteria; phylum Patescibacteriota; class Saccharimonadia; order Saccharimonadales; family UBA4665; genus CALBGR01. Next base: position 78,927 of record JARIHI010000003.1, on the reverse strand, counting down.
TGCCTAAACTGCGTAAAATAATTAAAAAATACAAGTTATTTGCCACCATTGCCGGGCATATGGGCGACGGTAACTTTCACATTATTCCGTTAATGAAACTTGAGGACCAGCAAGAGCGCCAGAAGATATTGCCAGCTATGAAAGAAGTTAATAATTTAGTCTTAAAGTATGGCGGGTCTCTTTCTGGGGAGCACAATGACGGCCTCGTTCGCGGACCATGGCTTGAACAGCAATTTGGCAAAGAGATCGTCGGACTATTCCGAGAAGTAAAAGATATTTTTGATCCACAACACATCTTTAACCCCCATAAAAAAGCCAACGCTGACTGGGATTACTCTTTTGACCACATTCGTGATCATTTTTAGTTGGGAGAGTTAAAGTTTAAAGATAAAATTTTGAAAAAAATTGACTGATATGTTATAATATAAAATGCAGTTCGTAGAGTTTTATGAGCAAGTCTCTGTCTCCGAGCAGCACTTTGACAGAGTAAAACCTATACACGAAAGCGACAAATGTCCGAGCACTTGATGTTTGGAATAGCGGCGATGTACGTACTGCTGGGTAGCCTCGGCTACTGGCAAGGACGCACCGTAGGAAGATGGTCACGCAAGAAGAGTCTGGCATGGGGCATAGTTCCCACGACCTCTTTCGCCCTGTTCTGCTGCGGCTGGAGTGCTCGAAGAGCGAATACTCTAACGGACGCAGATGAAGCACAGATCTGGGCGATCATCATGGCCATCGGCACTGGCTGCATAGCGGGCATAATCACAATCGTCCTTGTGATCTCCAACACCCACCCCTACAGCTAGTAGGAACAGTAAAAACAGGGACTGTACAGTGTGTACGTACAGGTGGGCCCATGCCCTTTACCCCTTTAACCTTTTTAGATTTTACTCTGTCATATTTTTCACTTATCATAGACGCAGAACGTGAACTTATATATGTCTGGATTGCCTTGAGGGCAATCTTTTTTAGAGACAAAATTACTCGTAGTGCTTTAATTTGCGAGAAGCAGCAATAATACCTACGGAAATGAACATAAGATATACTAGGCCAGTTACACATGAACTGAGCAATGGACTATGAGTGCTTACAACCAAATAAGTACCACTTATTAAGGTGGCTGCTACCAGGCTATAAGCAATGCGTAGTCTGTTTGTTGAAGGAGTAATATAGGTATATGTAGTATATGCAATACTTGCAAGCGCAATAATGATGTGAAGTAGCAAAATCATAAGCACAGTATATACGTTTTAGGGCAACCATGCATCTAGGGAAATCATTACAGAGAACACCAGCAGTACCACAAGTGAAACACCGAATACTTTATGAGCCCACTTGACATTGTCTTTGACGTTTCTGCCTTGCAAGGCGATGTAGAGCCACGATCCAGTTATAAGCAACATCACTGCAAGGTAGGTATATCCCGCATATCCACATAGGCTCAGCAGTGCGACTGTAACAATATAACCTAAAGTATAGAAAATAATCTGCTGTTTGGTAGCAGCTATACCCCGCTTAACCGATAAAATGGGTAATCCGGCAGCGGCATAATCTTTGCGGCGATATATGCCGATGGCATGAAAATGAGGCATTTGCCAAAAGGCCATAATAAGAAACAGCAGTAAAGCTATCGTATCGAAGGAGTTGGTTACTGCTGTATAGCCTGCTACTAACGAAGTGGCACCAGAAATACCGCCAATAAGTGTACTGTGGACTGATTTTCGTTTAACGATGCCGTATAAAACTACATAATCAACGATCCCGATAACGCCTACAATCACCGTAACGAGATTCGTGTAAACGCTCAAAATAGTGAAGCCAAGAATACCTAAAAATGTTCCATAAAGCAGCGCGTTTTTGGTAGAAATTGCTCCAGTAACTAAAGCGCGTTTTTTGGTGCGGTCCATTTTTTTATCAATGGTGCGGTCAAGGTAGTTATTAAACACGCAGCCTGATGCAATCACCAGAGCTGTACCAGCCAGCAAAGCAGCCAGCAACCCTATGTCAATATGGCCTTTTGAAGCAAATAAAAATCCGGCAGCGGCGGTCATGAGGTTACCGCGGATGATGCCTGGCTTAGTCAACAGGTAATATTGTCTTACCAAGGACAACTAAAAGCCTTTCATATTTTGCTGTAGCATATATTCGTTCATTTGCTGCGGCATCATATGGTAATCCAAGTTGCTCATAATCCACAGCGAACCGATAATCACTATACAAACTACCATGACCATAAAGAAGAATACCGTAAGGTTCCACCGGGGCTTTGACTCGCGACCCAAGTGCAGGAAAAACAGTAGCTGTACCATTAGCTGAGCGAAGGCCAGTCCTACAATGACGGCAATCAGCTCGCGGCGTTCGAATATTTTATTCACGACTGCCCAGTATGCTAATAGTGTAAAGATTACGGATAGCACAAACCCTGTAGCGTAGGTTGTAATCGTGCCGTGCCCAGCACCACTGTCAGAAGAAGTATATTGTTTAGCTTGATGTGACATACTAAGCTACCCCCATAAGATATACGATAGTAAAAATAAATATCCAGACAATATCAAGGAAGTGCCAAAATAAACTAAACAACATTAACCGACGGGTGGTGTGCATGGTAATGCCCTTACGTATCACCTGCCCCATTAGTACCGCTAGCCAGGTAAGGCCACTGAGAATATGCAGTCCGTGCGTGCCCACGAGCGTAAAGAAGGCCGACAAAAAGGCGCTTATCCGCCAGCTATGCCCCTCCTGAACGAGATGGTTGAATTCGTATAATTCCATTCCCAAAAATCCGGCCCCTAACAAGAAAGTAACAACCAACAATGCCAGCACGAGGTTCTTCTGCTTTTTGTATACTGCTAACATCGCCAGGCCGGCCACGAAACTACTAGTTAGCAGCAGCATGGTTTCGACTAATACGTAAGGCATATCAAAAATATCTTTGCCCGCCGGGCCACTCGCTGTATTGTTTCGTAGTACCGCATAGGTAGCAAACAATGTAGCGAACAAGACCAAGTCGGTCATTAGATATACCCAGAATCCAAAGGCAGCTTTAGCGGTAGTGTCGTGGGGCAAGTGGGTGGTGGGTGTAGCGGTGTTGCTCATGCTGGCTGTTTCCTTCGTTGGGTTTCAAGCTTGGCAACTTCACTTGCTGTAACTACGTATTCAACTTCGTCCTGCGACAAACGCACAATCAGGCTTACCAAGATTCCTATAAGGCCTAAGACTAGCAGCCACCAAATATGCCATATGATCGCAAAACCACCTATAAATGCAAAGGCAGCTATAATAATCCCTGCCCCGGTATTTTTAGGCAAATATATGTTTTCGGCAGGAGCCAAAGTGGTTTTACCCGCTTGTTTCACTGCCCAAAACGCATCGCGCTCAGCTACATGTGGTGTAGTAGCAAAATTATAAAATGGTGGCGGTGACGTGGTGCTCCATTCGAGGGTGCGGCCATTCCACGGATCACCAGTTACGCGGTTTTCTTTACGTTTCCATATGCTATAACCAAATTGTGTTAGTTGTAAGGCTACGCCAAGGCCGATGATTGCTACACCGATAGCCGCCACGATAAAGAGTGGCTGCCAGCCGAGCGAAGCGTCATAATGATCAAGCCGCCTCGTGGCACCCATCAGGCCAAGCGCATAGAGTGGCATAAAGGCTAGTAAAAAGCCTATTAACCAGCACGCAAAAGCCCATTTACCAAGTGTCTCGTTCAGCGTAAAGCCGGTGAATTTCGGCCACCAATATGTCAGCCCGGCAAACATACCAAACACTACGCCGCCGATAATCATGTTATGAAAATGCGCTACCAAAAATAGGCTGTTGTGTACCTGGAAGTCAATTGCTGGTACGGCCATCAACACCCCGGTCACCCCACCAATCGTAAAGGTAGTCACAAAGCCCATAAACCACAGCATTGGCGTAGTAAAACGAATACGTCCGCGGTACATTGTAAATAGCCAGTTAAAGACCTTCACGCCAGTAGGCACGGCAATAATCATGGTCATAATGCCGAAAAACGCATTAACATTCGCGCCGGCTCCCATGGTAAAGAAATGGTGTAGCCAGACCGTGAAGGACAAAAAGGTAATGGCTGCAATTGCCCACACCATGGAGGTATAGCCGAATAATTTCTTTCCAGAAAATGTAGGCACAATTTCGGAAAATATGCCAAATGCCGGCAGTACCAAAATATATACTTCCGGGTGGCCCCATGCCCAAATCAAATTAATATACATCATTGGGTTGCCGCCAAGTTCGGAGGTAAAGAAATGCATACCAAGCAGCCGGTCAAGTGCCAGCAGGGCCAGCGTAGCCGTTAGTATAGGAAACGCGAATAGTATCAATGTAAGGCTTCCTAAGCAGCTCCAGACAAAAATCGGCATCTTCATAAGTGTCATGCCAGGTGCACGCATTTTGATAATGGTCACCAAAAAATTTACGCCTGAAAGTAAGCTGCCGATACCTGCGATCTGCAACGCCCATATCCAATAATCCACTCCTACGCCAGGGCTGTACGCAACTTCTGAAAGCGGCGGATAGGCTAACCACCCTGCTGGTGAAAATTCACCAATAATAAGCGAGATATTCATGAGCATCATGCCGGCTACGAATAACCAAAAGCTTACTGAGTTTAAAAATGGAAAGGCTACATCACGAGCACCGATTTGTAGCGGTATGATGAGGTTCATTACCGCAAATACCAGGCCCATAGCCACGAAGAAAATCATAATCGTACCGTGTGCTGAAAAAACTTGCTGAAAGTGATCGGATGACAATATGCCGTGTGAGTTGCCGGTAGATAGGGCTTGCTGGGTGCGCATCATGCCGGCATCAACTGCGCCACGCAGCAGCATGAGACCAGCAACAATAGCATACATAACGCCGATTTTTTTTGGATCAAGCGAGGTCAGCCATTCTTGCCAAAGCCACTTCCATTTCTTGAAGTAGGTTAGTACCAGCATTACCACAAGCACACCTAGCACCATAGAAACCGCACCACCGCTAGCGATCATACCGTGCGGTAAGGCATCCCAAGTCAATCTTCCTAACATAGGGCGTCCTTTATATTAATGACGCATTGTTTCATGGCTAGTCCCCTCTGCTAATTCATGACTCATGTGGCCGTTGTGTGCTCCTCCGTGCATCATGTACTTCATCATAATTGTGTCGTACAAGCCGGATTCATATGACGCGTAAAAACTTTCAGGGTTATTTTTGCTCGGTTTGGCAAGTCGGGTGTATTCAGCGTCGGTCAGGGTTTTTGAGGATTGTTGTACGTCATGTACCCACTCAGTGAAATTACTCGCAGAGCTAGAACGCGCTTTAAATGTCATACCAGCGAAGCCTTCACCACTGATATTGGCTGATGATCCATTGTATACACCCTCTTTATCGGCCATCAGGTGAAGCTGCGTTTGCATGCCGGCCATAGCATAGACTTGGCCGCCGAGTTTAGGGATCCACAACGAGTTCATTGGTGCGTCGGAGGTTATTTTTAGATTAACAGGTGTTTTTTCAGGAAAGGCTATGTAGTTGACGGTAGCAATACGTTGCTCTGGGTAGAGAAACAACCATTTCCAATCAAGCGCTACAACTTGTATGGTAATAGGTTTTTTTGTAGATGCTAGTGGTTTGTAGGGATCCAGGGCGTGTGAGCTTTGCCAGGTAATAACCGCTAAAATAGTAATCAAAACCAGTGGTATGCCCCACCACACAAATTCAAGCTTACGACTGCCGCTCCAATCGGGCATATACGTGGCTTTGGTGTTATTAGCGCGATACTTCCAAGCTATGTGAAAAACCAAGATAAATACTGGTATGACTACAACCAGGCTTAGCCCAGCGGCAAACACCAATAAGTTGCGTTGCTGAGCGGCTATGGTGCCTTCTGGATTAAGCACGGCAAAGTTATTGCGATGCATAACGATGAGCGTTAAAAGCCCTGCTCCGATAACGAGCAAAGCCAGAATAAAGAGCTTGTATTTCCTACCCATTGCTTATGTTTATAATAACATATTTGTTACTGGTGTTTTTGCTTTTTCTTCTTGGGATTTATCAAATAATTTAGTCATTTATATGGGTGAAACATGACAAACAGACTCTCAGAGAAATAGAACAAAAGATAGCAGCATAGAGCCACTACTCTATTCATCTGACAGCCCGCTTGCCAAATTCGCGTCACGTGCGGTAGCTCCTTGCCTGGGCAAACGGCTGTTGCCGCTGGGCTATGAAAAGCCCAAAGCTGATCAGTACCGCCAAGCTCAGGAGCAGGAGCCACCCTATGAGCAGCAGGGAGAATCTCAGGGCGGAGGATCTCGTTTCATCCATTTCAATGGGGGCGTTGGCAATAGAAGCAAACACCACCCCGATGATGAGATAGATAGTAAGCCACAAGAGCAAATTCACGATAACCTTTCGGTAGCGGACTTACGTTATTGTAGGTCCGTAGATTCAGACCTTCTTGTTTTGCTCGTTGATGTACTGCATGCCTATCTGACTCTCGTGTCTTGACCACGACACTCTGAGATAGACTTGATCGTCAGGCTTGTAAGTTTAGCCGTACTGCTCTGATGTAACATAAGATGAGGGCCAAAGATGCAGTGCGTACTGTACCGTTAACACTCACCTCATGTAGTCTGTTTGTCAATATGCGACGGAGTATATGTCTGAAGTACTCTACATCATAATTTACTTTATAATGAAATTTTAAAAACATCAACTCCATAGTATTTATTATTTATAAGCCCTAAGCACAAAGTCTAATTTTTACCAGTAGGTACAATATATCTAGATAGTGTTTTGAATCCGAAATTCCAACGCTAACGATGCTTATGTATACTTACACATAGTAATTATTTATGAAGTCTGCATACAAAAATCATTTTACATGGCGTCAGGGGTTGTTTTTAACAGTTGTCGTCGTAGCTTTATATGTTTTGTTGCCGCAAATCGGGCAGTTTAAATTAAGCTTTACGGCTGTCAAAACAGCAGATGTAGAGCTTCTCGCTCTGGCTTTTGCTTGTATATTGGGAGCTGCTCTTACTGCCGCTCTTTCGTATAGTCAGCTTAGCTTCCGATCCATTCCCTTTCATCGTATAGCACTAATCCAATATGCTGGTATGTTTACTAACAGGCTATTGCCAGCCGGCATAGGTGGTATTAGTCTGTTTATTGATTTTTTATATCGTCAGGGTCACACTCTTGCACGGGCGTCGACGATTGCAGCTGTTAATAATGGACTTGGTTTTGCTGCGCATCTCACACTCTTGTTAATTGCTGCTGTAACCACGGGATTTACTGTGCTATCCGGCGTAACCTACGGAGTATTTTTATGGGCACTGGTTGGCGTGGTGGTAGTGTTCTTCGCTATAAAGTTACTGCTACATTACGTGCGGCAACCCAACAAGATAGCAAAGTTTATTAGGAGTGTCACCCAGACACTAAAACTATTCCGGCGTCGTAAGCTCGCGTTGTTGGTAGCCTATATAAGCTGCATAGGTACTACATCTCTGCATGTAATAGCACTAAACTTTGTAATTCATGCTTTTGGAGTAGAATTGCCTCTAGCTGCTTCACTTGTAATTCTCACCGGAGGTGTAGCAGCTGCAACAGTAACGCCGACTCCGGGTGGACTCATTGGTGCCGAGGCTGCTTTAACTGCAGCACTTATCACTTATAACGTTGATGGCAGCACCGCTTTAGCGATAGCACTAAGCTATAGATTGGTACAGTACTGGTTACCAATCTTACCTGGTATTGCTGCCTTTTTGTTTGTTCAAAACCGTAAATATATATAACAGGTATTTTTAGTAAATATTTCGTCGTTTGAAAATAATGAGTCCGATAATAAACAGCACAACCGTGACGCTTATAAGCACCGCAAGATTCCCCAAGTCAAAACCGGTTTTTATAACGCTCGGTTTATTGAAGTAATGAAACGGTGAAAAATGATCAAGAGTTGCCAAAGCGGTAGCAGTAGAAGCTAAGGTGGTGATCATATAGGTGGCAAACGCATAAAAACCGGCTATGATTCCTGCCAGGCCACGCTTTCCAGTGATCGCACCAATAGTATAGGCGAGCGTAGCAAAGAATAAGGTTAGTAGCCAGGTCATGACTGAGGCTTCGAAACAGCGTTTGAGGTCTAGGTTTGGAAACTCCCCTATCGGAATTGCTCCGGCAATAATGCCAAGAAAAATACCACCAACACAGGCTATAGCTAAAATAATCATAATAGCGATATATTTCTCTATATAGACACGGGTTCTGCTGACAGGTTGAGCCAACAAGGTATGCAGTGTACGAGAATTTTCTTCACCAGCTAGTAAACTAGTGCCGATAATGATACCTAAAATAAGAGTTAAAAAGACCATTTGGCCTATGCCTTGAACATCGATATAACCATTAATAGTCTGGTAGTCCGAAGCATTGCCAATGAGATTTTGCAGCGATTCCGGCACGTCTTTTAGCGCTTGTCCAAACGAGTCTTTAAAGGTGGGAAACAAAACTACTATCAATATTAACGAGGTAAAAAACGCAAATGTCCATACAAGTGTTGAAATCCGTTTTTCGTACAGCGTTTTGCTAAGAATTGAATTAAACATCAGTGACTCCATTATCGTCTTCATAGTAGTGCATAAAGGTACTCTCCAGGTCAGCTTCTTGTATGGCAAGATCTTCAAGGTCAAAGGTGGCGAGTGCTTTCAGGAGACCATTAACGGAGCCAGTATAGGTAAAACTAACGTGGCGAGCACTAGCTTTTAAGTTAGCTACACCAGATAGCTTTTTAAGGCGGGAGGCTAGTTTTTCGTCTTTACAAATAATGCGGATTTGCTTAGGGGCAGCTTCAGCTAGCTCATCCAGCGTTTTATCAGCGATGATTTTACCTTGCCGAATAAACGCTACCCGATCACATAGCTCCTGTACTTCGCTAAGCACATGGGAAGAAATAAATGCCGTATGGCCGGCAGTTTTGTGTTCAAGGATAATCTTGTTAAATTCGGCTTGGATGAGCGGATCTAAGCCACTGGTTGGTTCGTCGAGTAATAATAATTTTGGTTTGTGCATAAGAGCGGTGATTAAGGCAACTTTTTGGCGGTTGCCACGCGATAAAGTTTTAATTTTACGACTCAAATTACAATCAAGCCGCTTGGCTAAGGTTTTTATGTAAGTTTTATCGAAATTGCCACGTAGGCTGCCGAAATACTCGAGCTGTTGCCAACCAGTTAAGCCACTGTCAAGTGCCATGTCGCTTGATAAAAAGCCGATATCTTTGCGTATTTCTTGCCCGTATTTTATATTATCTTTGCCAAATATTTTTATAGAACCGCTAGTAGGGTGGGTAAAATTGACCAGTGTATTTATAGTGGTGCTTTTGCCAGCGCCATTTGGGCCTAAGAACCCAAATACCATACCTTCAGGAACGGATAAAGATATATCAGTTACACCCCTGCTTTTACCGTAATTTTTGGTCAGATTGGTAAGTTCAATCACCGATTGCATGGCTGCATTGTAACATAAGCGCTTAAGCTAGTTGAAACCGTTCGGCTACCTCTTGCCAGTTGACCACATGCCACCAGGCATTAACGTAATCACCACGTTTGTACGTATAGTCTAGATAATAAGCATGCTCCCACACATCGAGGCCTAACAATGGTGCAGCTCCACCGTTCATGACAGGAGAGTCTTGATTGGCAGTGGTTACGATGGACAAATCTGGCTGCAGCCAGGCCCAGCCGCTACCAAAAATACCAAGTGCTTTTTCACTAAACGCGTCCATAAACTCCTGAAAGCTGCCATATTTTTTTTGCAGTGCTTCCGCTAAAGCACCGCTTGGTTCGCCCCCACCGTCTGGTGACATAAACTTCCAAAACAATGTGTGGTTATAATGCCCGCCGCCATGATTGCGCACTGCAGTACGGATTGGCTCAGGTACGGCCTCTAAATTGCTGATAAGTTCGGTGACAGGTTTGTTTTGTAAGTCGGTTGCTTGCTGTAAAGCAGTGTTTAGTTTATCGACGTACGTTTGGTGATGTTTGCCGTGGTGCAGCTCCATGATATCTTTACTGATATATTTACCAAGTGCATCATAACCATAATCCAAATCGGGTAATGTAAACATAACTTCCCTCCACTTACGTATGTTATTAGTATACCAATTTAATGAGGGCGAACGAGAAGTTTACGAAGTAAGCTCATAATCGATACTTCTGACAGCCCTACCACAACCAGAAAAGTCGGGATAAGACCTACGGTAGCTTCAAGTGGATATTCGAAATACAAGAAAGGATAAAAAGCTACGATACAAAACAGTGTTGCGCCGCGTAAGGTGTGTGCAGCCGGAATAATTTTACCTGTGTAATATTGATATATTCCTCTGGCTACTGCTCCAGCGTAAATAATGCCGCTCACTACTCCAAGCGCGGTAATGCGCAGAATATCATTTGTAGTGCCAAATCCTTCGGTCAGTACCAGGCCCAAGATAACTAGGCCAGCGATAACCTGAATAATTGACCAACCAACGATAACCTGACACATCCACTGTTTGTTAGGCCACTCAGCCGGAGATAAAAATGGTTGCCTGTCATTACGTACAATTAATAGCCGGCTGATAAACCAAATCAACAAAAACGATACGTAAATGATTCCAACCGCTGGTTCGTAAAAGTAGTTATTATCTTGAGTGATAAATTTGCCAATTTCGTCGATAAACAATCCAAAGCCAATACCGCCCAAAAGTGCCGCAAAGAGTTTGTTGGGTGTATCAGAAAGCAGTACTATTAAAAATGCCAGGGTTAAAAAAACACCACCGAATAGCACGTGGGCAATATGGACAGAGTTATCGCCAAGCTGCGGATATCCAGCTACTGCTAAAAATGCTCTGGTACCCAAGATAGTAATAACTCCAGCCAGTACGAAAGTGTCAATACGGTCTAATTTACTAGGTTTATCGGTCTTTTTTGTCATGGTGCGTTATACGGCGGTAGGCTAACCGGCTGATGACAGCTCGTGCCAAAGCCAAAAATATTGAAATACCCACTAAAATATAAAATATGGTAAAAATTTTACCGGCATCTGTCTTGGGTGTGATATCGCCATATCCTACTGTTGCAAGCGTCACTACGGTGAAATAGAATGAGTCAATCCACTTCAATTTTTCGACAATATGATAAAACACCGCACCAAAAACAATAAAAAATACAGCTATAGCAACGATTCTATCGTAATATAACAACTGTTGAGCTAGTTGTTTTTTAGTGTTCTCCACGTAGCTTATTGTGCAGCGTAACTATACTGTTCGTCAATAGCAAACCCGCTCCTTGAAGCAGCGGGTTTGCTAACTAATTAACCCTTATTGATTATCGTTGTCTTGTGAGCCTTTGAGCGCAGCTTCAATGACATCACGCGGAAGCGCTGCTGACGAAAGTAGAGCACTTCGTACAGTATTGGCTGCGTCACCACCAACACTTGTAGCAGCATCAAGCGCACCACCGACGGCTGCTTTGGCTGCTTCGGAAGTATCTGCTCCAACGTCTCCAGCTGCTTTAATAGCACCCTGTACAGCTCCTACGGCTGCGCCACCGATATCACCGCCAGTATCAGCCGTAGCTTGGACAATACCTTGAGCGCCACCGCGTACACCAGCAATGACATCGCCACCTACTTCACTAACGCCGTTTACTACGCCGCTCATAGTACTGGCTGCAGTTTCTGTTATAGATGCTCCTACTTGGCCAACACCCTTAATTGCCCCACTAGCTACTGAAGCTATAGCTTCTATACTTGAGCCAGCGACATCACTTGTGCCTTGGAGCACATTTACTACCTGATTTTTGACAGTGTTAGTAAGTGCTTGTAGGATATTGTCTACCCCTTGTATCGCTGCGGTTACGGTATTTGCTACTTCGTCTACTATTCTTGCCAGCATAGTATCTCCTTGTGTTGAAATTAATATACATAAGCAGCATACCATACTGGCTATGCATTCAACGCACAAGCGACTTATATCAGATTATAAATTAGCAATTGCTGCTTGAATGTCTTGGTAGTTATTAATACCGGCGGCAGGGATAAGAGCTGATTGTCCAAATGGGGTACGGTAGCTACGTAAAAGATTTTGGCCATTGATATCGTTAAGTGTTACTGACTTTAGCTGATCGTTCGGTACGCTCGTGAACATACGATATAGTGGCAATACTTCAGAAAGTTTTACATCCGTTTGAACGTTGTTGCCAATGGCGCTGAAGATTTTTCCGTTAGTACGTGGATCAAGTACCAATTTCCAGTTCAGCTCGCTTTTAATGGCCGTAAGTACCATTTGCTGGTTTTGGGTACGGTTGAAATCAGATTTAGGAAACCCATACGAACCATACGTAGCTCCACGTGCACGAGTGAGGCGTAGCGCAGTTTGGCCGTCTATTTTTTGAGAACCATTTGCGAGTTTCAGTGGGCCGCCTTCTACCGGCTGAAAGTTAGGATCGTAAATACCACGTGGATCGGAGCTTTGGATGTTCACAGTTATGCCTCCGAGTGCATCTACGATGTCTCGTACTGCCGCGTAGTTAATGAGTGCGTAATTATGAACTTCAATCCCAAATTTTTCACTGACTGTTTTTTCAAGAAGTCCAATACCTCCCGGTGCATAACCTGGCTCGTTGAAGCCAGACCGTTGCCCATCTTGATAGGCTTCGTTTATTTTTGCTTTGCCGTCACCGGGTATATCGACATACAAATCCCGCGGTACACTTAACATATAACCATTTTTCTGATCTTTATCGAGACTGAGTATCATAATGGAGTCAGTAAGGGTTGCGCCACCGTGATTGGGGTCGTCCGCTGAATAACCTACCAACAGAATATTAGTTCGTCCATCAGTATTTTTTGGAGGTGTTTGGGCTAGTATGCCAAAGCCATTGCTTGTACCAAAGATTTTTGATGTAGCGCTCGTGAAATTTTTAAGATCCCATACCCCTATTACAAGGAGGGGCGTGACACTGAGTACTAAAAGTAGCAATAATGCTTTTTTCCAGGTAAACCATCGCTTTTTTTCTGCTGGTTCAATTTTTTGTGTTACCTCACGTGGAGCCGTCTGTCGCCTGGCGGTGGTTGGTTGATAGGCAGTATTGACCAGCGCGTGATACGACTGGGCTTTAGTAGGGAGTTGTTTTTTCTTCGGTGTGCGCATTGATATAAGTAATTTAAACCATTATATTATCGCAGAAACCAGGTTAACTTAAAAGCTGTGTAGATATTGATTAAGTAAATTTGAAAAATAATTACAAAAGTGTTATTATATAATAGCCATTTATGGCTCAGTGTAACACTGAAACCCCTTCCAGGAGGAAACGTAATGCGTTTTAGCCTCGCACTTTGCAGCTTGCTGTTCGCTGGACTCGCTTTCGGTGGAGGAACGTCAGCAGCGGCTTCAACGAGCAGCGCACCCTCGGCCAAGGCCATCCAGATGCCGTGCGCCAAGGCGTACAGAATCACCCAGTCTCGCGTGCTCACCACTGGCAATCCTGACACCGTGGGAACGCGACAAACTACCTCTTTTGGGGTGGTGGCGATCTCGTACCAATGGCCTTATGCAAACGATCTCTCGTCCACAAGATCTACGCTGGTCGGAGTCATGAGCCAGGCCGGACTGACGTCTCAGCCCACACGTGCTCTTGCGAGCATGCGGGTATCCCTGCGCTTTCTGATCTGCAAGAGAGGTCATACGAGAGTTGTAGGCAAGAGCAGACATACTTCAGACTTCAGTGCGGATGCCACACAACAGGCGGCGCAACACAGCTACTGGCTTCCCGCCTCTGTCAAGCAAGCAGTACAACTGACGCGCAGAGGGCTGTGGCTTGACGCCACGGTGGTGATGCTTGGTCAAGGCGAAAGCGTGCCTACGAAGGTTCACGCCATCATCCCGGTCTACCAAGCTGGGGTTGCGGAGGACTTCTAGGTTTCGAGGGGTTACTACCGCCCCGTCACAAGACGTTTGACTACACCTAAGTAGTCATCAGCTTGCTGATGGGGTGTTTTCATGTGTGATTTATATTAATATATAAACCTTTTCCAGATATAAGTTACTGTACGGGTATTAGCTATTGGTTTTCTTTAGCGAGATTGATCAGATCTATGCCCCCGCGTTCTTTCCAGCGGTCAAAAGTAGGACTCTTGGCAGCATGACGCTCACGCCACATATTGAAAGCGTCACGCGAATACACAACAGTTTGTGTATCGTGCAAGCCTTCGCCCTTTTCTATACTATTGGCTGCCGCAAAGCCACCGTTGTAAGCTGCTGCAATTAACTCGACGGTACTATCCCAACTTGGGCCTTGCTTGGGGGTGCCGTACTCTTTTCGTAAAAGCGCCAGATATGCAGTACCGAACTCAATATTAGTACGCGGATCTTGCAGATCGTAATTTGTGCGTGGTTCTTTTAAGTACATTTTGGCAATATCTTTGCCGGTTAACGGTGTAATTTGCATCAAGCCTTCGGCGTCAGCTTCACTGTGAGCTTGAGCGTAACCGCCCGATTCCATAGTAATGATAATAGCGATCAAGTTAGGGTCAATATTATATTTTTTGGCCATTTCATTTATAGGGTCTTCCCATTTCTTAACAGTATCGGGGATCCAAGGAGTAGTTACACCAGATGATTCCGGCTTGAGTGGCACCTGGCTATTTTTAATAAAAGTAATAATTCCAAAGATAGCCAGCACAATTAGACCACCCAGTAGCACCATAAGCCAATCACGTTTCGCCGATCTTTTTCGAGTAGTATGCGGAAAATTGTTCATCACCTACATCATATCAGAAATATGTTTAATAATATTTGTGGTTGAGCCGTAGCTGCCGCCTTTCTTTCTAGGCAAAATAACTAGTTTGGATTTATCCATCACAGTAAAGAAGCGTATATCTTCGCCATCGTTTACATATAGATCGGGCTGTAGGCCATTAACTATATCTGTATGAATTGGGTCAACTTGATCCTTTTTATATTTTGCAGGATCTATAAATACATAATCTACCATCTCTAAGGCAGCCAGTATTTCTGCTCGTTCGTTTTCTGGAATAATCGGACGCTCTAATCCTTTTCTGGCTCGAACCCTAGCGTCACCACTGAGTATAATTACTAGAATATCCCCGTAAGATTTGGCTGCTTGCAAGTAACGCAAGTGACCAATATGAAATAAATCGAACGTACCGCTAGTTAATATAATTTTTTTGTCTTGGTGTCGTGCGCGAATGTCTGCTAGGCTATCGTAGTTTACTACCATGTATGCATGATAAATCACCGAATATTACTCTGCAAATAAACAAATACCACAAACTTATATTTATATCTATTAGCTTTGGTAAACTTGCCAAAAATAAATTCCTGCCCAGGCGCTCGGTATATCTATTTGCATATGATACGGTTTTGTTAATACAAATGAGTCCGTGGGTGTATACAGCGGTATAATAGGCAGTTCTTTAGATGCAATCTGGGAAATTTTTTGCAAAATGGCTACTCGCTCTGAAGGGTTTAGTGCACTACTTGCTTGTGCTATAAGGTTGTCCACTTGCTCGTTATGGTAGATTTCGTTACCTTGTAGTAAATCGGTAAAGAAAGTAAGCCCGTCAAGCGTGGCGCTATCATCAGTCAGAGAGAAGATATCTATTTGTCCCCCAAAGCTTTTATTTACCAGGTCGTTCAAGTCGGTTGCTGGTTCTGCTTTGATGTTAAAGCCCGCTGACTGAAGGTCTTTTGTAATTTGTCCAAAATACTCCGCATCTGTCCCGTCGCTTAAATAGCCAAAAACAAGAGGAGTTGAAGCGCTTTTAGTCTTTGCTAGCAGTGCCTTGGCTTTTTCTGGTTCATAGGGTGTATTTTTAATAGTAGGATCATGACCTGGTAGAGCTGGGGGTATGATTTGACTTGCCTGTATGCCATGGGCATTTCTTTTTTTAATGATTTCCGAGATATTTAGAGCGTACGCTACTGCTTGTCGTCCTTCCACGGTAGAAAGTGGTGAGTCGGTGCGAACTGTATTTAGCCCCAGGAAAGAAACGCCAAGATTTTGTCGCTCTATAGTTTGATGTGAGCGAGTAATTTCAGTCAGTTTATTTGTATCAAAACTTCCTGCTAAGTCAAAAGTGCCATTGTTGACACCTTGCACCAGAGAATCAGCGTTATGCACTACCTTTATTTTTACGGCTCGAGTATAAATATGACCGCCGTAATAATTAGATGTAGCGACTAGGTTGATTGTATCTGGGGTGGGCTTTGTGCCCGACTTAACTGTATATGGACCGGTTCCTGCTTCTGCATCACCTAGTTTGGCTTTAGAATCCATAATGAAAAGAAAAGTTAAACGATTAAGGAGTATAGGGTCAGGGCCATTTGTCGTGATCTTTATTTGGTAAGGACTGATAACCTCAACTTGTTTAATGGTGCTAGCGTACGCAAGGTTACTTAAGCTATTGTCATCCTTGTGGGCAATGGCATAGTCAAGACTATGTTTTACATCTTGAGCCGTAAATTGCCTGCCGCTATGAAACTTAACATCATGACGCAAGTTAAATGTCCAGGTGCTTGTATCGGAATTAGTCCAGCTGGTAGCTAATGCAGGCACAACTCTGGTCTGTTTGTTGTAGCGCACTAACCCTTCAAACAATTGTGTGTTCACCTGAAACGCTGTAGCAGTATCCCCTGCTGGGTATATTTGGGTTAGATCTCCATCAGGCAGCCCATAACTTATAGAAGGTATATCTTTTTTAGTGGCCTCTACTGCTTGACCACTATTTTTCAGTACAAAGTAAATGACGGCAGCTACACCGCACATTATTACGACTGTTATCAGCAAGAGCAGAAGCTTTATTTTAGAGCGTACGTTTTTATTATTAGGTAGTGGAGTATTGTTCGGAGAAACAGAAGAGGGTGGAATGGTAACAGCAGTAGAATTAGGGTCCCTATTTTGGCTAGATGATGATACATCGGAAGAGGTGTCGTTTTCCATAAATTCACCGGATTACTTATTACGCTTAAGTTTGAACTCGATAATGACCATTGTCAATAGCCAGCAAATTACATATGGTACTATACGTGCATCACACTAAGTAAGTTTTTATCCATACAACCTGAAATCAAACACATCGCAGAAACACTAAGCTGGTATCGGTTTAGTAATGGTTTAGTTGGAGTGTTTATACCTTTGGTCATTCTGCAAAATGGCGGTTCTCTCTTTATGATCGCTGGGTTTTACTTACTGTTTGCCTTCGTGAAACTTATTGGGGACGTCCCAGCTATTATTTTTATACAGCGACGAGGGATACATGTAGGTCTGGCTGTGAGTTTTGTATTTTATGCTCTATATTTGGCGAACATTCTAGGTTACGCTCAAACTCAAAATACACTCTTTTTAGTAATGGGTGCTATTGTTTTGGGTCTCATCGATTCGTTTGGCTCTAATGCCCGCCATATGTATGTTCCGGCCATTATGAAAGACGATACCAAAAGTTCCAGTATGGCAACTATGGAGATCTTTGGGCAAATTGCTGACTTCTCTGGTCCGCTTGTTGGAGCACTCGTAGGCACTTTATTTGGAGCTGATTGGCTGCTGGGGTTTGCCTTGTTTTGTCTTGTTTTTACTATAAAACCCCTCACACAAATTCGAAAGATACCTGCCATTGACCAATCCGTTAAACTGCATTTCTCTTTAAAAAATGCTCCTACCAGAGATGTCATAGCAAACGCCTGTTTCTGTAGTGAAGAAACTATCAGCCGCAACCTGTGGCCAGTGTATTTAGCTGTTGCTCTAGGTGGCTTTAGTGAGATAGGGGTAGTTACGGCTTTCTCGGTATTCGGAACGATTGTGGCAATATGGCTAGCTGGTCATCGTGGTGACCGCGGGCAAAGCCGCACAGTTCTTGCCCAGGGTGTGACCGGGATGAGTACTATCAACTGGGGACGACTGGTAGCTACGACCTTTAACCCCATTGCGTTACTGGGCATAGGCTACAATGCGGCTCAAGGTTATGCTCTGAATGGGCTTAACACCACTTATTATTCGCATGCAAAAGATAAGGGCTTGCCTTACATCGTGTCTATAGAAATAGCCAGTGATTTAGGTTACCTAGCTACTTGGGCTGTATTGTGTACAGTATTATTTTTATCCGACAGTAACAGTGTGTTTTTTGCTTCTGGATTTATTATGGCTGCAACAGTAGTGTGGGGCGCTCTCTTGTACACTCCATATAGCCCCAAAAAAAGAATCACCTCACTACCCATTACCGGCTACGTAAAGTAAAAACCAAACATTTGCAAGACTTTGCCTTACTGGCTATAAGTGCTTGTAATGATCACGATATGGAATAGGGCTATGTAAACCGCTTGGAAATACAGGTAGTTAGCACGGGCTGATTTTACATAAAAATACAAAATGGCTGAGCTAATCATATAAACAACACTAGTGATCGCAAGTATTTTTACGAATGTAGGTATCTCAGCGAAAGAGACGAGTACCGATAGCGGTATCATTGTAAGTGCCATCAAAAATGCGCCAAAATTATGAATCTTTTCTTTGGTGCCCTCTACTGCTGGGACAATAACAGCAAGTAACTGACCCAAAACTCCCGCAATTACCAAGTAGGTAAAAGCAGGAGGCAAATCAAGTGCTGGAACGTACCACTTTACGACAAACAGGTAAAACAGCGGCAAGGTAATAAGAAAAAGGAAAAAATAATAAATTTGCCCTGCCCTAGTCTGGGCTGCATGGAGACTAAAAGACATCGACTTAGTGCTGGGCCACTTATATAGCAAAAATAGTAAACCACTCCAAACAATGAGGATGGAAAGAATACCTAAAAACTTAAAGCTCGGGTCAGCAGTAATCACTTACCTAGAACTATATCAAATAGGATTTGTACATTACTAGGGTATGCTTTGTTTTTCGATTTTTAGAGACGTGAAGCAATGATTGGATATCACTGATACTCTCAGGTTAGATTAATAGTACGTTAGTTTTGTTGAATCCAATCTATATTTTTGGCGAAGGACCCACATGCCTTGATCTGGGCGTTTGTTCGGCTTTCGGGATGTACTGGTCTATGTCTGTTATCCATAGCCTTGCTACGTCATGCCATTTCATCACTTCCAAGAACTTTTTATGCCCTAAGTCGTTGCGTATTGCTAAAATAAGATCTCCAAAGTACTCCATACTTTGGATATTCCATGTGGCATCACCACTATCGGCTGCTTCTTGATCAAATTTGTAAATGTGTTGCATGAAATCACCAGTATTTTTAATAACTTCGTTAGACGCAAACGTTAATAATTTGGGGAAATATTGCTTAAGTTTACTAGCAACTTCGTCTTCTCCTATTTCTTCAGTACCCGAGTAAATTTTATACAAAAAAACTATAAATTCTGAATATAATTTTTGTTTTTTATTTTTTAATTCCGCGCGTAGATTAGCATTTTTAGAATACGATTGTGTTAAAAGTATACCGAGTAATCCTGAAAATCCAGTTAAAACTACAACCCATATTTCTGGATTCATTGTCTAGGTCTCCTTTGGTATAAATCTTGGCTAGGGCGGAGGGATTCGAACCCCCGAATGCCAGGACCAAAACCTGGTGCCTTACCACTTGGCCACGCCCTATTATTTCGGAATAACTTGCATATTGTACCCTGTTAGGGGGTAATTTTCAATCATTCCTAGTTATTTAAGTAGTCGTATACCAGCGTTGAGAGACTGGCTAGTTGAGTGGGTGTGGTATTTGTCGACATTATACTAATGACATAAGTGCTCTTCGTGCCGTATACCACGGCAGTATCACACTGTATTCCAGTAAGCCAGCCGGGCTTATCTGCTACTTCTACGCCCGCAGGCACACCGGCGGGTATGCGTTCTCGATAAATTTGTTGCTTCATACGCGAAAGCATAAGATCGGTATGATCTTTGGTGAGTAACTTGCCTTCCACAAGCTGCTTCATAAAGTCGGCCTCGTCTTGAGCAGTAGAGGTTTTGTCGGCAGACGTAGGATTACCTGAAACATCGTAATTATACAGATCAGTGTTAGTGAAGCCTTGTTGTTTTAGAAGTGCGATGAGATTATTCCATCCCATGAGTTTTCCCATAGGATATCCGCAGTCGTTGTTTGAGCGAATGAGCATAGCATCGATACATTGACTTACGGTGAGCCCAAGGCTAGTAGTGCTGCCTAGGCTATGGTTGCCTTGTTCTATATCGTGCAAAATGCCATAAACCACGAAGAGCTTATAGGTGCTGGCCGTTACGAACGATCTATCGGCTTGGTAACTAGCCATGCGTTGTTTGCCACCCACTTCTTGTACAGCTATACCGTAATTTCCGCTATGATTTTGTGCCCAGTTTTGTAGTTGGGATTGCAAGTTGGCATCGACTACGGGGCCACGAGGAGTAGTTGGTTTAATAGAGGGTGTATCGCTAACGTGTTTCTGAGGTGTAATTTTACTCGTAATTGCTTGAGTGCTGGGCCGAGCGATAAAATACGCCGCTACAACTGCTGCCATCAGAACACATAATAAAATAATTAGTCGAAGACGTTTATGCATATTTAGTTAGTATACGATGGAGCAGCAGGCAAATTAAAGAATTCTTCTAGAGTTTGTACGTTGGTATTGTGCATTTCGGTAGCCAAAGCAGCGCCTATGTAGCGAATGTGCCATGGTTCGTACCGATAACCAGTAATGCTCGTTTTTCCTTGGGGGTAGCGAATAATAAACCCATGTTGATACGCGTTATTAGCCAGCCATTTCCCTGCTGCTGTATTGCCGAAACAATCTTCAATGCCACAGCCTCCTCCACCTACGTCGATAGCTAAGCCAGTCTGGTGCTCGCTTGTCCCTGGACGCGCGCTTTCGCTGTCAGCGACGGCTTGTCCGTATGTCTTGACTTCGTTATTGTATACGCTGACTTGTGTGCCGTAAGAACGATAGCCGCTGAGTGATTTGAGAGTATATCCTGCGGTTTTTGCGCTTGCAAATAACTGTTTTAAAGCAGTCGCGGCTTCAGCACGCATTCTTTGACCGTTACCAACGCTTACAAGGTCGCTCGGTGCGTATGATTTTGGCTGTAAAGGACGAGTTTTGTTAGCTACGACCCAGATACTGGCAGGGTCATCGAGTGAGTAAAGTTTTTTGTTGAAAGTTTTCGGCTTAGGAGTACTCACATTTGGAGTGTTTTGTTGCTCGGCAGGTTTGGTAGACGGATGATAGACTTGCGCTTCAGGAGCTTTGGAGTTGAAAAAAAATATAAAATAGCCAGCACCGACCATTAGGGCGACAAGAATACTGCCAATGATGTATTTCTTACGCATTATATACAGTATAGACTACGCTCTGTATTGCTTCCAGGGTGTTGATGACGTAGACTGGTTTGTAAGGAAAATCTATTATGGCTACAAAGGCACTCAATCTTGCTGATTATATTTTTGAGCTTAATGTACACGGCATGAAAGGCCGAATGCTCAAAATACCATCTGCCAAAAAAAACAAAAATCGTGAAATTTTAGTAATATATGGCCATCATGCGCTTATAGAACGTTGGACTGGTTTGGTAGAAAATCTACGGGATTATGGGCCGGTTACTATGCCTGACCTGCCTGGTTTTGGTGGCATGGATAGTTTATATAAGATTGGTCAAAAACCCGACCTTGACACCATGGCTGATTATTTGGCGGCTTTTGTAAAAATGCGATATCGGCGTAAGCGTATTACAATTGTCGGTATATCATACGGTTTTATCGTAGCTACGCGTATGCTCCAGCGTAATCCCGAGCTCGCAAAAAAAGTTGACTTGCTGGTCAGTATTGTTGGATTTATGCATCGTGATGATTTTTTGTTTAGGCCTGTACAGCGCAAAGTTTTTATAGCTCTAACTCGTTTGTTTGCAGCTCGACCTGTTCCATTTTTTATACGCTATCTTGGGTTAAATAAATTTGTTATCAAAAACCTGTATGTGCGCTTACCAGCTGGCCGGCGTAGATTTTTAGAAATGGAAGCTCATGACTTTTCTACCATGATGGATTTTGAAGTAAAACTATGGCAGATGAATGATGTACGTACTCACTGGGCAACAACCAGTGAGTTCCTAGATCTTGATAATTGTCGAAATAAGATTGATTTACCCGTATGGCATGTAGCTGCTAGCAGTGACCATTATTTTGATAATTACATCGTGGAGCAGCATATGCGAGTAGTTTTTAGCGACTACCACCGCGTAGAAATGAAATCACATGCTCATACTCCTAACGTCTTGGGTGATAAAAAAGATATGGCTATTATGGTGCCATCAAAGCTGAAGAGGAAGTTAGCGAAGTACCCCTGAGAATGATATACTAGAGGACAACTATGAAAATTGGCTTGGTATGTCCTTATGACATAAATAAGGGGGGTGGTGTTCAGGAGTGTATCCGGGCTTTGCAGTCGGGTTTAACTGACTTAGATCACCAGGTTAAAGTCATTACGCCAAGACCTCGCGGCACCACCAAAAGCTACAAAGATACTATTTACTTAGGTGCCTCGACTGATTTTCGTGCCCCAACTCATACAACCTCCCAGATTAGCGCCAGCGGCGACGGATCAGAAATTGACGCTATCCTGGAAAAAGAAAAATTTGATGTTCTTCATTTTCATGAGCCATGGATACCTATTTTGAGTCGTCAAATTCTAAGCCGCTCGCAATGTCCGAACGTAGCTACTTTTCACGCCAAGCTACCCGAAACAATGATGAGTCGTACTTTTGCAAAAGTTGTGGCTCCATACACCAAATCCGTATTGAAGTATCTCGATAGTTTTACGGCTGTAAGTGAGGCAGCCATGGAATATTTACGCACTATGACAAACGAACCGGTATCAATAGTGCCAAACGGTATTGACTTAAAAAATTTTCACACTCCGCGCCATCGATCTAAAAATGCAAAAAAGACTATTCTTTATATTGGGCGTCTAGAAAAGCGTAAGGGTATTATGTACTTGTTGAAGGCTTTTGCGGTGTTATCTGAGAAAGAGACAGACGTAAAGTTAGTTATTGCAGGTGATGGTGTTGATCGTCAAAAATTGGAAGATTTAAGTATAGAACTTGGGATTGACGATAAAGTTAAGTTTTTAGGCTACGTCACCGAAACCAAGAAAAAACAACTGCTTCGAGAAGCTGACCTATTTTGTTCTCCGGCTATTTACGGCGAAAGTTTTGGCATTGTACTTCTTGAGGCTATGGCTACCGGCCTGGTAACAGTAGCGGGTAATAACTCGGGCTATGCATCGGTATTACAAGGTTTAGGGTCAATCTCCTTGGTAAACACAAAACAAATTGATGAATTTGCCCATAGGTTACATTTACTTTTACGTGAACGAGACCTAAGAAAGCTTTGGAGAACATGGGCTCATGAAAACGTGAGTCAATATGATTACCCAAATGTTGTTAAGCAGTACGAAGCAGTCTATAAGGCCACACTAAGCAACTATGGTAAGTAGTAAAAAATTAGTCATTGGGTTGGTATTGGACGACTCACTTGATTCGACAGACGGTGTCCAACAGTATGTAGTCACCTTGGGGCGCTGGCTTGCCGAAGAGGGACACGAGGTGCACTACCTTACGAGCGACACCAAGCGAACTGATTTACCGAATCTCCACGTTTTGAGTAAGCGAATCAGAACACGTTTTAACGGCAATAGTGGCGGCTCACCTTTACCTGCTCATCCGCGTACAGTCAGAAAAGTATTAGCTGATATAGATTTTGATGTTTTACATATCCAGGTTCCGTATAGTCCGTTTATGGCAGGACAACTTATATCACACGCTCAGCCTAAGACTGCTGTTGTCGGCACTTTTCATATTTTTCCTGAGTCAAAATTCGTTAGCGTAGCTACAAGAGGCTTGGGTATATGGGTAGCGCAGCAACTCAAGCGTTTTGATACCATGCTGAGTGTATCTACGGCTGCCCAAGCTTTTGCCAAGAAAACTTATCGAATTGACTCCACAGTCTTACCAAACATGACCGATGTATCACAGTTCTTGGTGCCTGCCCAAAACAGCGCTGAAAGGTTGGAGATAGTATTTTTAGGACGACTCGTTGAGCGCAAAGGCGTAACCCAGCTGTTGGAAGCAGTAGCTTATATGAAAACGAACAATCTGTGCGAGTACCCTTACCATGTTAGTATTGGTGGCAAAGGTATGCTGCGGGATCATCTTGAAACGTTTGTGCGGCGTAATGGGCTTGGCGATATAGTTTCTTTTAGTGGATTTGTGGCAGAAGAAGCAAAAGCTGGCTTCTTAGCTAAAGGTGATATATCGGTATTTCCTAGTACCGGAGGTGAAAGTTTTGGTATAAGCCTACTTGAGGCTCTCGCTGCTACACCAGGTACGGTGCTGGCTGGTAATAACGCTGGTTACCGAACCGTAATGGGGCCTTTCACTGACCAGCTGATTAACCCGAATGATACAAAGGCCTTTGCTGAAAAGCTTGCCCGTTACCTCAACGATAAAGCAGCAAGACAAGCTTGTCATCAAAAACAAAAAATATATGTAAAACAATTCGACAAAGAAGTTGTAGCCACGCAAATACTTTCTGTATATCAAGATGCGTTGCAACGAAGAGGCTAGTAGGTGATAATGTCAGTATGAAGCTAAAATCTGGGACAGATCATCCGCAAAAGATGGAGATTGTTATTTCGAGCCGGACTGTTGTTCGAATTATTGTCACCGTGGTAGTTACTACCGTTATCTTAGCGGCGTTGAATAAGGTAAGCCATGCGCTTATTTTGATTTTTATAGCTTTCTTTTTATCGGTTGCGCTGAATGCGCCGGTACATTGGATATCCAAGCAAATTCCCGGAAGACTACGAGGGAGCCGTTCTGCAGCTACTAGCATTTCTTTTCTTATAGTAGTGCTTATACTTGCGGGATTTATCGCTATCATTGTGCCGCCAGCCGCTCGTCAAATAACTAGTTTTGTGACCGCAGTACCGGGGATTGTAGAAGATTTGCAAGATCAAGACAGCGCCATCGGCAAGTTTATTCGCGACAACAACCTTGAAGGTGCAACCGAAGAATTATCAAATGACTTATCAAGTATCGTTAAGAACTCTGGCAATACTGCCGTCGCTACCGTAAGCACCGTGGGCAACGGCATAGTATCAGTGCTCACAGTATTGGTACTAACCTTTATGATGCTTGTAGAAGGGCCTCGTTGGATTGCATACGGCAGGAGATTTTTGCCTGTTGATAAGCGTGAGCGCACGGATTATTTAGTTGGCGATATGTACAGAGTAGTAAGAGGTTACGTCAATGGTCAGGTAACGCTTGCACTTGTGGCGGCAATGTTTATTTTACCGGTTATGCTAACGCTGCATGTGCCCTATGCAGGTGCTTTGGCTGTAATTGTATTTTTGTGCGGCCTGGTACCGATGATCGGACATTATATTGGGGCAACAATTGTTACAATCGTTGCTTTAACCGAGTCACCTATAAGTGCTATTCTGGTGTTAGCTTTCTATATTTTATATCAACAGATTGAAAATTACGTCATACAACCACGTATTCAGGCTAACGCTACAAATATGTCTCCACTTTTGGTGTTTGCCTCGGTTATCATCGGCATTAACTTGGCGGGCATTCTGGGGGGTATCGTAGCTATTCCTGTGGCAGGTTGCTTGCGTGTACTGGCTATAGACTATCTTCAAAATCGTGGCAAATTAGCTACCTCTGAAGCAAATGCTCTTAAAGCCGGTACCAAATAGCTTGTAGCGGCCTATCCCTAAGGCCAATGCCCTCCTGATGTAGGGCGTCACGGATAGCGTCTGCTGTTGCCCAATCGCCTTTATGACGAGCTGTATCACGATCTGTAATGCGCTGTTTTTGCTCAGGAGTAATATCGGAGCCTTCACTTAGTCGTAGACCGAAAACTTCATCTAAAAAACTAACGAAGTTATGGAAACTGCCACCAGGCTCTGTATATGTAGGGTGCAATCCGTTTTTATTAATCCAAGTTATGGTTTCGCTAATAATACGTAAGGCTATAGGCGTATTTAGGTCGTCAAATAAAGCTTGTAGGATGAGTGCTTGTTGTTTTTCAAAGTAATCGTCGCCGACTAATATTGCGTCGGGGTCGCCCTGGAAGCGTAAATCTGCAAACTCCTGTAGGGTTGCCAAGCGGTTTTTAGCTGCCAGTAAGCTCTCCCAGCTAAATTTGCTTTGTGAGCGGTAGTGACTTTCTAGCACGTGTAGCCGGAACACTTCCAGACTAAAGCCTTGAGCCTCAATATCTTCCAGGGTAATAGTATTACCGAGGCTTTTACTGATTTTTTCGTCGTTAATAGTGATGTGATTAGTGTGCATCCAGTAGTTCGCAAACCGTTTGCCGGTTACGGCTTCACTTTGAGCAATTTCATTAGTGTGATGGACTGGTATATGATCAATGCCCCCAGAGTGGATATCGATAGTTTCACCGAGAAGTTTCATAGCCATGGCAGAGCATTCTATATGCCATCCGGGGAAGCCTTTGCCCCAGGGGCTATCCCATTCCATATCACGCTTTTTGTCTGTAGGGCTGAATTTCCAGAGTGCAAAGTCTGATGGATTGTGCTTCTCTGGATTGTGCTCTACCCGAACACTGGTTTGTTGGTCGTCTAAGTCGAGCCGGGCAAAGGCCTCATAATTTTCGAATTTCTTTGTGTCATAATACACACCGTCATTGATAGTGTAGGTATATCCTTTGGCTTCTAGTTTTTGAATTAATGCAATTTGTTCAGCTATATGCTCAGTGGCAAGTGGTAAATATTTTGGCGAAGTGATATTTAGACGTTCAAGTCCTTGCACAAAATAGTCACTATAGTATTTTGCTACTTCCCAAGCTGTCTTGCCTTCACGCTCAGCGCCTTTTTCGAGCTTATCTTCGCCTTCGTCGGCATCACTGACCAGGTGCCCTACGTCAGTAATATTCATAACCCATACGGGCTTATAGGTTGTTTGACTAAGGACGCGTATAAGCAGGTCGTATCTGATAAACGTAAACCAATTTCCCACATGGGGGTAGTCGTATACGGTTGGCCCGCAGGTGTACACGGTTACTTGAGGTGGTTGGAGTGGCTTGACTTCTGCAAGGCTGCGTGTCAGGGTGTTATACAGTTTCACTCTGCAACTCCGCTACTTGGTTATTTAATAATTCAGTAGCATATCGAATACATTCTTGCTTTACTTCGCCAAGCGGTTTCCCGTTTGTAAGTTTAAATCCACTGGCGTATTTGTGTCCGCCTCCTCCAAAATGCTCTGCTAATGCGCCTGCGACCATATAACCAGAGTTAGCTCGAATAGCGGCGGTAATGCGTCCGTTTTCATATACTTTTACTACGATAGCTACCTGTACACCACTTGTTTGTAGCATGTCGTTTTGGATAAGGGGCGCAGGATTGTACAAAGGGCTGTAGTCGTTAATTTCTTGCTGCGGTACACTGACGTAGGCGATACGACCATCACTATGCAGCTCTGTACGCTCAATGAGCTTTGCTTTATAACGAAAAATTACTTCTGGCATTTTCCCAAACTCTCGGCGGACTTCCTCTAGCTTTGGGCGATCCACACCCTTTTCTAGGAGTTCGGCCATAATACGGTAAGTTTCTGGCTTAGCCAGCTCATTCGTTAAGCCTTGAGTATCTCCTAGTATCGTATTGGCTACGTACTCATATGCTGCGGTATCAAACGGCCAAGCAAGTTCTTTGCCAAGTATGTATAAGAGTTCTCCTGCCGAGGCACGACTACCGTCATTGATAATAATTGTCGTGAAAGGAATAGGGTTATCTGTAATAGCATGATGATCAAGCACAACACAAGGTCTGCTGGCAATGATCCCCTTTATGCTGGGGTCTTGAAATTTCTCCAACAAAGTCATGGTTGAGGCATCTACAATAATACTGAGATCAAAATTACTGGGTATATCTTTGGCCACCCGATCCCAGCCTGGCATATAGCGAAGATATGTGGGCATATCTACTGAGCAATATAGAGAAGTTTTTTTATCTAAATTACCTAAAACAGTTTCGAGCGCCAGAGCGCTACCGAGGCTATCAGCGTCAGGATTATCAGCTTGGATTATCAGAATATGGTTCGCTTCGGCAATAAGCTGCTGTAACTGCTCGGTCTCTGGATAGGTCATGCAGTTATTATAACAGTTATAAGGCGGTACGGCCTTGGAGTGCCCGTCCTAAGGTAATTTGATCGGCGTACTCCAGATCGACGCCTATAGGTAAGCCGCGCGCCAAGCGTGTAATTTTTATATCTTTATCTGTAAGTTGCTTTTGAACGTAAAGAGCTGTTGACTCACCTTCGACATTAGCATTTGTAGCTAGGATAATCTCTTCAACTTCGTCTTCCTTTATGCGTTTGAGCAAAGCCTCTATATGTAGCTGTTCTGGCCCGACGCCGTCTATCGGTGATATGAGACCACCTAACACATGGTAGGTTCCTTTGAACTGACCGGTTTTTTCTAAAGCAACGATATCAAAGGGCTCTGCCACCACCGCAATAAGTTTTTTGTTGCGTGAAAGGTCGGTGTACAAAGGTGATAAATCTTCGTCGGGACTAATAAGTGCAAATGTTTTTGGACAGTAGCTAATGCCGCTATGAAGATTTTTTAGGCTTTCTGCCAACCTTTGCGCTGTTTGAGAGTCCTTTCTTACTAAGTGGTATGCGTATCGTTCGGCTGTGCGTGGTCCCACTCCCGGCAAGGTGCCTAGAGCTTCAATTAGATCAACCAAAGCAGACGGTAACAGCTGCATATAAAATAACTACAGCCCTAAATTACCAAGTGCGCCCATCATTGGTTGCATTTTTTCTGCTGCGAGTTTCTGGCTGGCCTGGATGGCTTCTTTAACTGCTTCTTCTACCCACTTTTCAAGTTCTCCAATATCGTCGAGATCTACAGAGTCGGGGTCAATATGGATTTTCTTAATTTTTTGCTCACCATTAATTTCAACCCGGACGGCGCCATCACCTTTCTCAATAGTAATAATTTGTTTTTGCAGTTCTTTCTGAATTTTTTTAACCTGTAAAAGCATTTTTGCTTGGTCAAATTTTCCCATATCTTCCCTTTCGTTACAGTACTTTATTGTAGCAAATTTTCAGAGGTCTGTCTGAATTCTGATTTTACTGCCTTATTATTTGGCCAGGCAACGAAATAGGTTCGGAGATTGTATATACAACTTATGCCGATAGCGACAGACAAAAGGATAATTCCGAGCGACTTAGCGAAAGGATTTCGAGGAAATACTGTCAACCATTGGCCAAGAAGTAGTGCGATACCGCCAGCTATCACAATGTATACGAGCGGCAGGAAGATAGCCATGCTTACAGGTCCCCCGAGGGCTACCAACACGCCAGCAATTAGAAAACATAGTGCTAATAGTTTGGCTCGTTTTAGAGAGCGGAATTTAAAATAGTAGTATACGCCCAGCGGGAACAAAATTCCTGCCACACCATCTATATATGGAAGGTGGCCGAGGCTCATTCGAGGGTGTTCAGGATTCCAGATAAATACATTTACAGGCAATAGAATGAAGTCTTTAGCAAATTTAACTATATTTGGCCAGCCTTCAGGCAAGCCAAGTAGCGCAGTAATGATGTGCGGGTGCTTTGCTATTGAATATGCAAGTGGTGCAATAATAATTACGACAAATGACACGCATAAAGCGATTTGATACAACAGACTTAAGTATTTTCTAATACCCCATATGTCATTATGGCGTAGGATAATCCCGAGTAGAATAAACCAGACCATGCCAGGCGTGTAAATGCTTAGACCAATAGCGAGTATAGCAACGAAGTAGCTGATTTTGGCATGTTTTGAAGTAGCGATCCAGTAGCTAGAGACGGCAAGCAATAAAATATTAAAAGGCAACAATATATCAGCTGCTCCAAATCGCGCTACGTGTAAAAACCATGCTGAGCAAGCGAATAATACGGCGGCTAAGAAGGCTGTTCGCTTGGCGTGCCAATGACGAATGCCAACGTAAAATAAGCCGAGCGTTGCTACTCCAAATATGCTGGCACTGAGCCGGGTTGCTAATAGAGGATTGTCTATAATTTTGTTAATCACCAAGGTAATAACCTTGTAAGGTGCGTTGAGAGGATTGTGAATAATTTCTGTCACACCAATACTGTGAACAGTCATAACTTCCACTTTGCTGTACCCGGGCAGTAAAGTCTCAAGTTGCGAGGCCAGAAGTAAGCCCAGGGCTGCGACTACAATAACTAGCGTGCTTAAAAATTGCCACGAATTACCCAGTGATATGCGTACCCCAAACTTTTTCATTTCTAGCGTCAATTATAACATTTTATTCCGCAAACGGTTCGCTTGTATGTCGTTTGTCGATAGATCGTATCATTTGTTTATCACGGTTGAAATACAGCTCAATGCCACCAACTGGTCCATTACGGTGTTTCTTTACTAGAACATCCATAACGTTTTGACGATCAGTTTCAGGATTATAGTAATCTTCGCGGTACAAAAATGCCACAATATCGGCATCTTGCTCAATGGAACCTGATTCACGGAGGTCAGCCAACTGTGGAATTTGAGGACTTCGACTCTCGACACTACGACTCAGTTGGCTTAAGGCGATCAGCGGCACATTGAGTTCGCGGGCCATGCCTTTAAGGCCACGAGATATTTCAGATATCTCTTGCACTCTGTTGCCTTCACCATACTTACCACCACCACTCATTAGCTGCAAATAGTCAACAACAACGAGACCGAGCTTGCGGTGATGTGCTTCTCTGCGAGCTTTTGTGCGCATATCACTGACCGTTATGCCAGGTGTATCATCAATATAAATCGGGGCTTCACTTAGGGTACCCATAGCGTGACCCAGCTTTTCAAAGTCGCTGTCGGTCAAATTACCGGTACGAAGTGCCCAAGCGTCTACGCCTGATTCCATTGCCAATAAGCGGTCAACTAGTTGCTCTTTGCTCATTTCCAGGCTAAAAATAAGCACTGGCTCTTTGGATTGAACTGCTACATTATGTGCCAAGTTTAGTACAAATGCCGTTTTACCCATTGCAGGTCTTGCTGCCAAGATAAATAAATCAGAGCGTTGCAAGCCAGCTAGCATATTGTCTAATTCTTGATAGCCAGTAGGTATGCCTCGGATTTTTTTCTTGTCTTTATGCAAATCATCTAACCTATCAAAACTTTCTGAAAGAATAGTTTCGATACTCACAAGTGACTGTTTTACGTGTTGTTCACTTACTTTAAACAGTCGTGTTTCAGCGTCTTCTATGAGCTCTTTGAGGCTCTTTGATTCATCATGACCTAAGTCAACCATGTCTTGTGAAGCTGCAATTAAGCGACGCCGCAACGCCTTCTGTGCCACAATTTCTGCGTATTGCTCTACATGAGCAGCGGTTGGCACAAAATTGGTTAACTCAGTTAAGTAAGCCGGTCCCCCTATTACTTCAAGTACACCTGTATTTTTTAACTGATCAGCTAAAGTTAAGACATCAATTGGTTCACGACGTTCATATAAACGGTTAATTGCTTCGTAAATATGTTTATGTCTTGGATCGTAGAAATCCTCAGCGGTTATGATATCGGCAATCTTAACTATTGCGTCGCTATCAATAAGAATTGCGCCGAGGAGGCTGGCTTCTGCCTCGATATTTTGAGGCACTGGCTGTTTGGAAGATTGTTGACTCATAGTCTGCTTACGATTCTAGCAGTTCTGCTCCGCCAAAAATATTGCTAATGGTTCCTAAGGGGCCAGTAGGTTGTGGAATTTGAAGTGTTTCTTTGGCTTGCTGGGACGGTACGGCGGGCTGTGTCTCGTTAATAACACATATAATCTCAGGATTTACTCCGCATACTTGAGCAACGGCATCGGCAATAAGCTGCTTATTTTTGGGTTCGTTGAGTCTTTTTTGGTGAAAAGTAAATTTTAAAGTAAGAGTGACAGTCTGCCCTTCAAACTCAGGCTGCGCCATACGAAGCACTCCATAAAGTGTATTGTATCGTTGTTTAATACTTGTTAGCACCTCAGGCCAAATAGTAGCGTTAATTGATGATGGATGATCTCGGTGACTCTTGGGCTTAAGTGGCTTTTCGGTGTCTGCCAGACTCAAGCGGTTTTTAGAATCGATAGGTTTTTTTGTAGTTGTGGGCATGGCTTTTTTTTCAACAACTTTAATTTCTTTAGTAGGAGGTGCAGATTGTTGATCGCTTGGTATCACTCGAGCGGTATCGGCGAACACAACATGTAAAAGTGTTACCTCTAGTGCGGCAGACGGATCAGCTGAGCCAGAGATTTCTATAAGTTTCTCTAGCAAACCCAAGTCTCGCGCAGGAGTGGTAGAGGCACCACTGATGAGATCGGTGCGAATAACGGCGCTCAATTGCTTGGCAAGTATCACTGGGCTGATTCCTTGGTTATGGAGCGCTTGAAGGGTAATTATGAGGTTTTTAGCATCAGCTTCGTCTATAAAGCTCCATAGTTTCTTGACAGCTTCTTTTGGTGCAATCCCAAGCATTGCTTCCACATCGTGCACGGTAATTTTAGCTGCAGTATGTTGAATCTGATCGAGCATGCTTATGCTATCACGAAAAGAACCTTCGCCGTGTTTTGCGATAAGTCGTACTGCTTCATCGTCTATAGTAATTTTTTCAGCTTTAGCTATGGACTTTAGATGTTTAACTACATTTTCTTCGTCAATAGGCTTAAAGGTAAAATGTTGAGTTCTGCTGATAATAGTTTCGGGGAGCTTATGTACCTCTGTAGTAGCCAGAATGAATATGACGTGTGCAGGCGGCTCTTCAAGGGTTTTGAGTAGCGCGTTGAATGCTTCACGGGTAAGCATATGAACTTCGTCTATGATATAGACTTTATAGCTAGCAGAGGTCGGAGCTATGTGTACTTTGTCACGGAGATCACGTACTTCGTCAATTCGACGGTTAGACGCAGCGTCAATTTCAATAATATCTAGATGGGTTGCAGTCTCGTCGTATGGCAGACCGTTTACTTCAAAAGCAAGGATACGGGCTATGCTGGTTTTGCCAATTCCTCGCGGGCCAGTAAATAAGTACGCATGACTAATACGATTAGTAGCCAAAGCCTTAGTTAATGCCTTGGTGATGTGTTCTTGACCGACAATTTCTGCCAATGCTTTAGACCGGTACTTACGATACAATGCTTGCCCCATGCCTGGAATAGTAACTAGCAATTAGTAGCCAGTGCTCCCTTCTTTATAACCTTTATTATACGCGTCAAAACCGTTAATTTCTAAGTTAAAAAGACCACAAATTGCCAGTGTTTAACTGTCACCTAATTTCCGTCGCTACTTATTACAAGGCAGCTTCTAAAGCAGCCCATTCAGCATTTTCGTCTTCTTCGGGTACGTTGACGCTTACTTGGTCGCCAGGTTTGGCCTTAAAATATGTGACGCTAGCCAGAAGGACACGATAATTTTTACCATTTGCCTCAACAAAGTAGTGACCGTTTTCAAGCTTGAGTCCGCCAACAATTTGCTTGCGGGCTACCGGACCTATTTGTTTGTATAAGAATGTACCGTCGTCTGCAATAGTTAATTTGAGAATATCACCCTGAACAAGTTTTGATTTACTTGCGTAGTTAGCTGGCACGGGATAGGTTTTACCATCTGAGCCGACCATATTTTGTCCGTCAAATACTCCCTCAATAACTTTACCGAGGTTATCAGCTTGTACGGGAGCTGTTAGGTTTTCGTCATCACCAAGAAGACTTACTAGCAGCTCATTAGCAGCTGCTAGACCGGTTTCAGCTTCTTGGATAAGCGCGCGTAATCGTTTAATTTGTTTTTCTGGTACGTCTGGCATAATATTTGTCTCTCACACTCGTAAGTGTTTGTTTTTACACTTATAACCTAAATCTATCATGTATGTACCTGTCAAGTCAAAGCCTCATGAAAACCTGTGGATAACTAAAACCGCCCCAAGATAACTCAGGGCGGTTTTATACATAGTAGCTTGCTCTAGATTAGGTAAGTTCGACAGTAGCGCCAGCTTCTTCCAAAGCTTTCTTGGCTGCTTCTGCATCATCTTTAGCTGCTTTTTCAAGCACAGGCTTTGGAGCGCCGTCAACGATAGCTTTTGCTTCACCAAGGCCAAGGCCGGTGATTTCCTTAACAGCTTTGATAACTGCGACTTTTTGAGCGCCAGCGTCTTTCAATACCACGTCGTATTCGCTCTTTTCGTCAGCAGCAGCTGCACCAGCTTCACCGCCAGCAGCAGGGCCTGCTACAGCTACAGCAGCAGCTGCGGGTTCAATACCGTATTCATCCTTAAGGATAGTTTTAAGTTCGTTTACTTCTAGTACAGTAAGCTTTGTAAGCTCTTCTGCTAATTTCTTTAAATCAGCCATTATATTCTCCTTTATCTAAATAATTTATGCTGCTTTTGCTTCAATGCCATCCAAAAGTCCATGCAGATTGCCAGAAAGACCGCTCATAACATCGTTGACCGGTGAGGCCAACGTTGCCATAACTTGAGCAATAAGATCATTCTTGCCTGGAAGCCCAGCCAACGCTTTCACGTCGTCAGCACTTAAGAACTTACCTTCTGCGCTGTAAGCGCCAACGAATTGGATTGTTGGATTAGCTTTAGCAAATTTGTCCAAACTCTGGGCTGGTGCTACTTCGTCTTCGCTGTTGAATGCGTACAGCAACATGCCTTCAAGTTCAGATGTTTCTACATCTTTGAACGTATCGCTAGCTTGCAAAGCCTTGATAACCAAGCGATTTTTGACAACTTTTACTTGAGTGCCGCTGTCTTTGGCTTGGCGCCGTAGCTCTTGCATAGCTTTTACTGGTGTGCCCTGATATTTGGCGACAACAGTCATTTTTGAAGAACTGATGAGCTCTGAAACTTCAGCGACTACATCATCCTTCTGTTGTTTGCTTAATGCCATATAAAATTCCTTTCAGGGTAATGAGACAAACCTCGCGGTTTTTCTCATCGCGCCGGGGAATGAAATAAATTCATTCTCTCGGGCTGCTCTTTTCCCTTAAATCTATCTAAAATCTTCGACCTAGATTTTTAAAGAACTAAAAAAGTCTTTGGTTGCCCAAAGACTTATAACGAGATTGTGCTCAAAACTAAAACGATGTTTCTTGCTAGCCTCGGTGACAAATTAAGTAAATATGATAGTTATTTACAGTCACTGTCTTTGGTAACTCGCTAATTATATATGGTTAGCCTCTTTAGGTCAACCTGATAATCCAAATAGCATAAAAGACTTTTAATTAGATATACTAGGTATTACGTTGCTCTACCTTAAATTGAGCATATTTCTCGGCTGCTAGGCGAGTGAGTTCAGGATCTTCGCCTTTATTTACAAACTTCATACTCTCTGCAATTAGGGGGTGGGCTTGGGCGACTGTCTCATGCATCTGTTGGACTAGCTTACGATAACCAGGGTGTCCTTGCGGCGAAGTGCGAAGTTCATGTATATGAAACGCTTCTCGAGCGTTATACGTTACTTTCCAGCGCATTTTATGACCGAGTAGTGTAGTATATTGTGCTTCAAGCGAATAGCCTGCCGCTTGTAGATGGCTATATAGTTCTAAACTGATGTCAAAGCATCGTTCGAATAGATCACTAAGTCCTGCTTTATCAACCAATTGCGGCACCTCGTAGCCATAACGAGGAGTCAACCTTTGCCACTCCAGATCATCTACCATGCGATGTCGCTGCAGGTCGCGAAAGATTCCGTAATCAGAAACCAAGTCGAAACTATAATGGATTTTTTCAAGTGCTCTACCGGGTTTGTGGCGTCGATTCAACCGTTCTCCGATATAAGTTTGGACGACTTTTAATTTTTGCTTATAGGTCATTTTTTCTACTTCAGCGCGGATTTCCTCTAATGACAGGTTACTGTGCTCATACAACATATCTGCTACGACATCTAGTTCATTACGCGGCCATACATCTGTCATGCGAACCGCTTCTAGGGTAATCGTATGGTTTTCAGGTAATAATTCTTTGGCCAGGTCCTCTACAGCTTTATGGGTACGTGCGCGGTAGGCAATGTGTGCTCCTCCTCTTTCAGGCTTATCAACACGTTCCAAAAAGGCGGACATTGTTTTACGAGCTTCTTTGAGTACTTTTTCTCCAGTCCTTTGAGCTTCTATAAGTTCGTCACTAAGCAAATGCAGGATCAAATTTTCTATGGCTTGGCCGGAGGCAAAGATACCCACCGTTGATTGTGTAGCTACCGGCAAGACAGGACGTACAGCATCACAGGCCTGAGCTCTGGTAGCATTTCGCCATGCAGCATCTTTTGTTTCGGCTGGTACAGTGGAATGTTTTTGAATATGGTCGTTTAAGCGATGTACCATTTCAGAGTAAAGTTCAAATATGGAATTCATTCCCTCTTCGTAAAGAGTGCGTGTCTTTGTGTCAAAGTTATCAGGCGTATAGTATTTATATTTACCTTGCGAATCTTTTTTATCAAAGTATATATAACGTGTTGACTGTTCTAAATATGCGGCTAGCCTGCCCCACTCTAATTTTTTAGTAAGAAGGTTGCTGGCGTTTTCTACCACAATGTACTGTCCGACCAGCTGTTGCACGGAGTCGTCTCCATAAGCTGTAATAACTCGCTGTAGTAGCTCTTTGTCTTTGCTTTCCGCGTGGGCAAACTCATTCAAAATAGTCAGACGCAGGTCATCGCCACACCGACATAGCCGCGCCATAGCTGCCGCTGCTGTTGCCGGTGGAAGAGTAGCAGTCAATGCATACACATCATCTTCGGTATTTGTTACTATCTCTTGGAGAAAAGTTTCGCCAAGTTTTGTGACCTTAAGTCCTACTTCAGTCTGTGCCACATAGGGATTAGCTACTTTTTTACTCAGACTTGACGGTTTAGGCTGCGGCTTAGGCAACAAAGGAGCTACTTTGCCCCATAGTAAGGTATGGATATCTTTTCTGTCCATAATTTTTCCATCACGCACGCAATCTATTTGCTGAAAATCACGAGGGAAAAGTTTGCATAAATCATCATATATCTCTACTGATTTTGTAAGGTGCTGTAGATCTGCTTCATGCAAGTCACGTTTTTTGTTTGTATACTTCCTCGCCTCTTTTGTATCAACAAGTTGTTGAGCAATAGTTGCAGGGACATTAAGTACGAAGTTTACGTCTGGGCGGGGTATGCCAAGTAGCTCAAACTCCAAGTTATCTAGCCATATAAAGAAGCCACGTCGCTCCTCAACATGGGCAAACTTAGTTCCCTGGTGAGCCATGCTTGATGCGGTAAAACGATTTGCTACCACAATTTTATTATTTTCTAAAGCTGTCCGTATATCTCTAGCGATGTCGTATCGGTCAAGAGCAAAGAAAAGAGAACCGCTGTACGGCCCTACTTCATTAATATCCCCGTACTTGCTATTTAAGTATTGCTGTACAAAATAACTGGAGGGTTGGCTATAGCGAGGAAAATCAAAAACCTCCACGTCATAACCTTCGGACTTTAGACGATCTGCTAGTAGCTGACACTGCGTAGCTTTACCAGAGCCGTCTGTACCCTCTACGACGACAAAAACACCGTTTGACTTGGGCGTACTCTTCCTTAACATATTGCTCATCTGTGAATTCATTAAGCCATAATGATTCACCTAATGCAAGCTTAAGTTACCTATTATTCAACCTTATGCTAACACTGTGTAGTGTGCGTATAGACTATCGACGCCTAGCTTTTCTACTGATACAAGTTTAAGTTGTATGTCAAAGTTGTCTGCAAAAAGCGGTATACCTTTTCCAAAAAGCAGTGGCGCATATGTAAGATGAAGGTCAGTTACAGCTCCAGCTTGTAAAAAGTGGGTGTATATTTGAGCACCACCGCATATAGCTACTGAGGTGTACCCTTCTTTTTCTAGGCGCTTGAGCAGGTCTTTAGGCGCTTCTTTTGTGGTCTCTATGTCGAAGCCTGTGTAGGCGTCGGGATTTGAAGTGTAAACTATAGTTTTACGTTCTGGCAGCGCACGCCCAATTGTGTCAAAAGTACGAGCCCCCATTATCATAACTCCGGCTTCTTTCGTCAAACGCACGTATAGTTGTTTATCCTCTTTTACTGACCAGTCTGCTGTATGGGCGCTATGCCGGGCAATAAACCCATCAGCAGTAAGAGCGGCAATAATAAACACTTTCATTGCCTTTATTATTACAAAACAGGGTTAGTTTACAAGTATATAGGGCTTCGTTATACTAAAAAGAGTTATTAAATGAGGCTTTGTTGGAGGGAAACATGACACAAGATGCTGATGGTTATTATGGTGATGATGAGCTTCAGGATGAAGAAATTGACCTGAGCTTTCTTGATGAAGAAGAAACTGAAGAAAAGTAGGGTTAAATAATGGCTGCCCATCCCGAGTACGAATATCTCAAACTAATGGCTGAGATTTTAAAGAACGGCAAAAGCAAGCCAACACGCGGTGTACATGGCATCAAATCTATTTTTGGCTATCAAATGCATTTTGATTTGCGACATGGTTTTCCGCTTTTGACGACAAAGAAAATGCCCTTTTCTCTCTTGTTACATGAATTGTTATGGTTTGTCTCGGGCAGCTCTAACATTAAGTATTTACAAGACCACAAGATCCACTATTGGGACGAGTTTGCCGATAAAGACTTGAATCTTGGCCCAGTATATGGCGTACAGTGGCGGCACTGGAAAGGTCAAGATGGACAAGAATTTGATCAACTACAGTGGACTATAGACCAAATAAAAACCAATCCGCATTCTAAGGCTATTATTGTCAATGCCTGGAATGTGGCCGACCTTGAAGCTATGCGCTTACCGCCATGTCACACCATGTTTCAGTTTGACGTAACTAAAGGTAAGTTGCGTATGCAACTCTATCAACGTTCGTCGGACGTATTTTTAGGATTACCGTTCAATATTGCACAATACGCTATGCTCTTACAAATGGTGGCTTCCTTGACGGGTTTGGAGGCCAGAGAGTTAGTTATATCTATTGGTAACGCACACCTGTATAACAACCATCTTGATCAAGCCAAGGAGCAACTTAAACGCAAGCCAAAACAATTACCAAAGCTAGAAATTGTGGGTAAGCCTGCAGACATTGATAATTTTACCGAAGATAATTTTGTGCTAAAAGATTACGATCCACATCCACACATCAAGGCCCCACTCGTTATCCTATAAGTTTTTGGTAAGCCTGCAGATGCTCTTGGCACATACGCTGTAAAGTAAAGCGTTTCTCGAACTCTTGCCGGCATATAGTGTGGTCAATATTTTTAATATCTTCTATCGCCCTTGTGAGATCTGTAATCATTTGAGATTCGGTTGTTTTCGGTACTACAATGCCAGTTTTGTGTTGACTGATTACTTCTGAAATTGCGCCGGAATTGATGCCGATTACCGGTGTGCCGCAAGCTAGTGCTTCAATCATAACCATGCCAAACGGTTCTTCAAATAACGAAGGGATGATAAGTGCTCGAGCATTGCCGAGAAACGTTTGCTTATCATTCGAGCTTTCAATAAAGCCAACATACTCGATGAATTTGTCGTCAAGTTGCGGCAAAATCTGCTCTTGCCAGTATTGGTCTTTTTTGCCGCTATAGTGCTTCCCAGCAATTTTTAACACAAGAGGATCATTTGGGTGAACTCGATTATGTTGCTGTAGGGTTTGGATAGCTAGGTGTACGCCTTTAGGTTCGATAATACGACCAAGATAGGCTACGTAGTCTGTTCGTGGATTTTCTACAGGTTTATAAGCCTGCGGGTCCATGCCGTGGTAAATGGTTGCTAGCCAATTTGTGTCTTTCGGCATACCTCTTCTTTGGGAATTCGAGATAGATATGAAGTTTCGGTGTAAGTATTTAGGAAATATGGCTTTATATTTTACCAAAAAGTTAAATGGATCGTGATGAGTAAATACTACTGGTTTTTTACAAAGATCTGCTGTGACCAGAGCAATCTCCTCTTCGTTCGTGTAGATGTGCACAAGGTCAAATTCGTTGGCGTTGGCTCTTTTGTATGCCTCAGTAATTAATTCAGCCTGGACTTGCCGGGCAAGCGTAATAAAAGTCAGAGGATGTTTTTTTAGTAAATCTATATATGTGTCGCTCCTACCTCGTAGTTCAGCATCAAAATTACTCAGGTCTGCCGTACTATTAGAAACTTTAGTATCAATTGGCCCTGGAGTGAATAACGTGACGTCTAGTCCTAAGTCCTGAAGACCTTCGGCAAGCTCAATTGCTAAAGTGCCAGGTGAAAATATAACCTTTGGCAAAATATCCTGATGCATAAAAATATGCGGTACAACAATAGCGACTCTCATAAGGCTTGTAAAACTCCCTTTTGTAGTAACATAGCACGAGTACGGATAAAATGTTCATTTTCAGAAAGTGATTCGTAGGGATTAT
Source organism: Candidatus Saccharimonadota bacterium (assembly GCA_029288365.1). Taxonomy (GTDB): domain Bacteria; phylum Patescibacteriota; class Saccharimonadia; order Saccharimonadales; family UBA4665; genus CALBGR01. The sequence goes on along the minus strand of JARIHI010000003.1, from coordinate 38,502 downwards.
GACGTAAAAACTTATAAAAATCGTATACCAAAAACATGTCGATCAGGATTTCTAGTACGTCTATTTTTTGTCCGTACATTGTATAAGTAATATTCGGTATTTTCTGTTTACCTCGTTTCACGTAACCCGAGTTCAAAAAATATTTTCTTGTCTTTTCAGGGGACTTATACTTACTGTCAACCAACAAAAAAGCGAGGGTTCGGGCAATGTCAAATGCAGGATGACCATAGGCAGTTTTTTCAAGGTCCACTATACCACTGATAGTTATGTTGCCTATTTGTAATGACGTTTGATTGACGGTCTCGACTTTATCGAATAATACATTGCCTCTCACGAAGTCCATGTGCAACATACGCTGACACGGTAGTTTTTTAGTAGTTTTCAGGATAGTTTGATACAGATTAAGCACATCCATGCTTATAGTGGTGTGTAGTTTTTGCTGCAGAGCTTTTTGAACCCCACTAGATGTAAAATACAGTGTCATTCGCTGACAAATAGCCATATACTCATCGGCAACCAACGGCGGGTTATTTGGCTGTAAATTTGTAAGCGCAGCATGCATGTGACCCATCGCCATTCCTAATAATTTAATATGATGTTTCGTATAAGCCTCCCACGGAATAGTTGCTCCTGGTAAATAAGTGTATAGCCCGGCGTAACGTACCGTTTCTTCGACTTTGAGCATTAAAATCCGTGAATCCCAAGGAGTACGTACTGGCATGACATCCTTGAGTTGGTTACTCACCCTATGTATATACTGGATGCGTTCACGCATGCCAGTTTCTGATTTGTATAAAATTAGGCTTACTATCTCGCCATTTGGCAATTTCGCTGGGTATGAGGTGTTTCTGTAGCCTTTATGCTTGCCAAGTAATTGCACAGTACCAAGCCCATAGCAGTTATAGGCGCGAAGTATCGTAGCTTCTTGCATGGGATTTTATACGGCAAGCCTTCTGACTTTTTTCCCGGCTTTCTCAAGCATTTTTACAGCATAGCCGTCTGAGTGATCCTGCTGATATACAATTTCAGCGATTGGAGTTTTTGTAAGCATACGACTGCAAACCGGACATGGAAGCAGATTAATAAATAACGTACTGTTTAAGAGATTTATATTTTCTTCTTGTGCCTTAAGGATAAGGCATACTTCAGCGTGAACCGTATCGTAATGATTGAGATCGTTTGGGGGCGAAAAATTTTGCTCACGTGATGCACCATAATGCATAGCATAGGTCTGAAATGGTACGACAGCGTTATAAGCGGTAGCTAGCAGTTTGTAGGCTTTACTTTCTTTTTTACCTAAGGCAACACCTGTTTGAAAGTTATAATCATAGGAGTGATTTGCTGCTTGGGCGGCCGCTTCAAGCATTGCTGTTTCAGATAGGATCGTGCTGGATTTAGGAAGGGGCAAAAGTTGTGATTCTATAGTTTTTTCGTATTTTCGCGCTTCGACTTCGCTTACAAAGGGTGAGATGCGGTCTATCGGTATCCGACGGTTTACCAGTGCATAATAAGGTGTTGTTGTATGAAATGCATACATCCACGATCCATTTATAAGCAGTACACGCTGCCATTTTATTTTTTCAAAAATGTACTGAGTTTCACGTTGATAATATGTCAGAGTGAAAATTTTCCGCTGTGATGAAGATTTGTTTACTTTATCAATAATTGATTGCACATTTTCGAGCGTTAGGGTACGAAATTGCGGCTGACCATCGAATCCGTCAATATAAGGCTCTTTGGCAATCCCTAACACTACGTTACCCTTCGGCAGGTAAGTTTTTATCAATTCAGCAAAGCGAGCTTTTGAAAGTTCTCGTGGTGCGGCAATAAATATGGCATTGAGATCATTTAGCGGCTTCTTACTCTTAAAGGCCAGTTCACTCCAGTCAAAGGTATACTGATTACTGCTCATCTTGTATCAATTCTATAATTTCTTTAGTACTTTCAGAAATGCGTTCATGACTGGCTATTTCGTTTATAGGTATCCACACGAAATTTTCGGCATCGTCACCCGGTGTTAGTTTGGTATTTTTATCGAAGTTTTTCAAAAGATAGGTATTACGTAAGAAAACAGTAGTTGTAGGGTATGTTGCCTTTAATTGCTTCGATACATTAGTGTGCTTAACAGTATCGACCCTGGACGATAAAAGCGTGCAATCCTTTGGTGATATAGTAATTCCTGCTTCTTCGTTAATTTCTCGAGCAAGTTCTTCTTGTAAAGTGCGTGTAAATGATTCGACTTTTCCACCAAGAGGGGTCAAGAAGTCAGGTGACAGTTTGTGTGATTCTGCGCGCTCTTGGAATAAAATTTCTCTATTTGATGAAAGAATAATAACGTCACAATATATAGGTAAGCTGTGAGACTGGTGGTACTTTTTATCAAACTTAGCGCCAGAGGTAATAATTTTTTTACGTGCTTGTTTGTATTGATTTGTATTTTCAAGCGGCGTGTATTGGAGTTTACGGTAATTCCATTCCATAAGGTCGGGCGCATCAAATGGCACACAGTGAAAGTGTAAATGGTGCTCCACGGTGCTCTGAGCTTCTACCCCATCCTTATAAATAAGTTGCATACCCTTAACACTATGTACGTCCTTGATCAATTTCTTGGCAATGTAAGAGAATTTTCGTACCGTGTCCCACTCCAGGTCAGTGAGCTCCTTAGGTGATCTTACGTGCCTACGCGGCATGATCATACAGTGCCCGTCTATATAAGCGAACAAGCTAATTGTTAATACGATACCATTTTCTTCAAAAATGACGTATTTTTCTTTCAAGTCACAAAATACGCACTTACCAACTGATTGCCAAATTTGATCGTACTGGTTCGTAAAACGTGCGTCACGGTAGAGCTCCTGTTTTTTTTGATCCTCAGGGGTTAGCTTACTCATTATGGTGTCAGCGCTCCTTAAGGGGATCTTTGCGTAGCTCCATAAAATCCTTAAATACATCTCCCAAATGTCCACCGATAGCACGCTGCACGATCTTGGTAGTGGAGATAGTTGTTGACTGACGATCAATGACCTCTACTGTTCCGCCGTATTTGGTGACAGTTTTGTATTCGCGTGAGTCTTTATAATTTTCAGTCCAGTCTTCTTTAACTGTCACGTATACGTCTGGCCTTAGAAGACCGAGTGACGGTTGGCAGCTTGGCTCCGGTAAGATCGTTACAAAATCGACACACCGTAAATAAGTAAGCATTTCGGCCCTGATTTTTTCGTCCAAGATAGGCTTATTTGGCCCTTTGACACGCTTTATCGCGTCATTACTGCTTACTCCAACTACTAGTATGTCGCCTTTTGATTTGGCCAGCTCAAGATAGCGAAGTTGTCCTACATGTACCAGATCCCATGATCCAGCGGTAAATACAATCTTTTTACCCTTTTCATTTAATTTCTCGTGCAACGTCATAAGGTCACCTTGTGAAATTAAACGTTTCTTCCAAGCAGAAGCCATTCTCTATAACCCTCTCACATTTATTTTAAATAGTATAGCAACTAAAAAAACAGAGGTCAAAGTGGGGTTACTATTTTACAATAGTATTTCGCTTGTGTTTAAATTGGTTTTATGAAAATATCTCGTAATGTCACTGATAGTTTTTCATTCTTCATAGTGATTGTAACGGTAGCTGCTATCGGTTACTTCATTGTCACCACGATACGACTGTATGATATGGGTGCTTTGTATGGCTTGGAAAGAGCATTTCAGGAGGAGTGTAATCATGCATGTAGGCAAAGAGAGCAGAACCTTGCTAAAAAATCCGCTGCCATACAATTACAAAATAAAATAGCTGCTGTTGTAGCAATCAGCGGTTTGGCGTATTGCGTATTTAAGAAGCCTGACGAGTCACAGGTACTGGAGCTTCCATAAATATGTACCTCTGGTCTCCCTGCGAGATGCATATACTGTGAGTTTACATTTCTGAGGTTGCAATGGAAATAGAAGGACCCATAGTAGTGGTCAGGTGAATAGCCTTAACGTAGGTACCTTTTACGCTTGCTGGTTTGTTGCCCTTAAGGCTCACAAGAATCGCGCGTAGATTTGCTTCAAGGTCTGCAGGCTTAAAGCTTACCTTGCCAGCTCTAACGTGCACGATACCTGTACTGTCTACGCGGTATTCTACTCGTCCGGCCTTAGCTTGCTCTACTGCCTTTGTAATATCTGTTGTTACTGTGCCACTCTTTGGATTTGGCATAAGTCCGCGCGGTCCTAACACGCGAGCGTACTTACCGAGTTTTGGCATGGTAGATGGAGTTGCAATGAGAATATCAAAATTGATCGTACCCTTATCAAGGTCTTTGATAATTTTTTCTACACCTACAAGCTCAGCGTCTTTTATATCTTCGTCAGCAAGTACTGCTACGCGCACCTTTTTACCAGTACCAGCCGGTAAAATCAAATTATCACGGATATTTTGGTCAGCATGGCGTGGATCAACGTTCAAATTTACGTGTAGCTCTACGGTAGCGTCAAATTTTACGCTGCTGGACTTTACGGCCAATGCGACTGCTTCGCTCAGTGGATAAACTTTATCTTTTTCGATGGCCTTGGCAGCCTCGCGATATTTTTTACCACGGCGCTCCAAACGAGAACGAGTAGGTTGCACCACTTTCTTTGGTTTTACTTCTGTTTCAGCTTCTGCTTTGATAGTCTTACGCTCTTCTTTGGCAGCTTTTTCTTCCGCTTCTGCAAGTGCCTTTGCACTACGTTTTCCAGCTTTGGCTATCGTAATCTCAGTTTCGTTTTCTTCTGAGACAGGCACATTATCAATAAGCGCTTGAATTTCTGCGATCTTTGCCTTTTCGTCTACCTCTATACCGAGGTTTTTTGCCTCTTCGAGTAGCTCTTTTTTAGTTTTTGCCATTATTATCTCCTTTCGTGGTGCAAATGGTTTTTATACCTCCCACAAATATTTTTATACTTCTAGTGTGCTTTCTGTGGCTGTTCTTGCTCCAGCGGAACTTAGAACTCGAGCATCTGGGTTAGCCAAAGCAGCTTCATCTGCTAAGTCCCAGTAATCTCCACGATTGATAGGAGCACCTGCTTCATTTGATAGAGCAATATGACCGGAAGGTATGTAGCCTTCTTTAACTAAAATCTGTCCCCTACCATCGCGTGCCATAAACTATCCTATCTCTACTCCCATAGAACGAGCGGTACCAGCTACCATTTTCTTAACTGCATCAATATTTTCAGTATTCATGTCTTTGGCTTTATTCTCAGCAATTTTAGTCAACTGAGCATCAGATAACTTTTTGGTGATCTTTTCACTGTTTGGTCGCCCAGAGCCTTTTTTAATGCCCAGTTCTGCACGGATCAAATCATCAGTTGGCGCACCAACCACTCGAAAGTCCATAGTACGGTCATCGTAAATTGTAATATGTGCAGTGACCGTTTGTCCTTGCATATCTTTGGTAGCGTCATTGAATGGATTAATAAAATCCATCATGTTAACGCCGTATTGACCAAGCGTGCTACCAACAGGAGGCGCAGCAGATGCGCGACCAGCTGGGATTTTCATTTTTAGATTTGCTTTTACAGCTTTCGCCATAATTAATTTACTCCTTTAGTTCACATTTGGAGTGCGTAACAGGCTAATTATAGCCTATTTTACACAATAAAGCTATACTTTTTTAACCTGTAAGGCATCTAGCTCTACGGGGGTTTCTCGCCCAAACATATTAACTAGTACTTTAAGTTTGCCTTTGGCAGCGTCGATTTCGGAAATAGAACCGTCAAAACCTTTAAATGGCCCATCAACAATATTGACTACCTCACCTTCAGCATAATCAATCTTATGTTTTGGCTCTTCGCGGCCCATGCGTTTCATAATTTTTTCAATCTCTTCGTCGCTTACTGGGGTTGGCTCGGTGCCAGTACCCACAAATCCAGTTACTGAGGGGGTATTACGAACGATATACCAGGCATCCTCACTCATTTTCATTTCTACAAGCACGTAGCCCTGGAAAATACGTTTTTCAACAACTTTGCGTTTGCCATTTTTTACTTCAATCATTTTTTCCTTCGGTACAAGCGTTTGGAAAATTTTGTCTTTCATATCTAAACTTTCCGCGCGTTGTCGAATACTTTCGGCGACTTTTTCTTCATAACCGCTGTAGGTATGTATTGCATACCAAGCTTTGTGTGAATCGTAGCGTTTGCTCATTTTAGTAATACCTCTCTAAATCCTTTTTCTAATGCGTAATCCAATCCTGCAACCATGAGCCCGAAAACTATAGCAAATACTAGTACTGCCCCTGTAAGTCTCCAGGTAGTCCGGGTATCTGGCCATACTACTTGACGAAGTTCTTGCCATGAATTCTTAAAGTAACTCAAGAGTAGTATCTTACCAATAACCTTAAAAATAAAACGTACAGGGGTAAAGATACGACTCTTCCAAATAGCTTTTACTAATTTGCCTAAGGGGCTGCGTACGATCAACAGAGCAACCTCGCGCAAAATTCTATATATGAACGCAAAGGGTGCTTTTACTATCCTTTTCAAAAGATTGGGTTTAATCTCCTGAGCAGTTTGGCTTGCTGTTTGTTCACGAAGAGTTGGCGTAGCCTTGAGTCGTCTTTTGGGTCTTTTGGTTTGATTTTTTGCTGGTTTTTCAGCCATTTATAACTCCTTCGGGCGTCTCCCAAATAAAATAGCCTACTAAAGATAGTAGGCCTTCACGTGTCAATATACTGCATACGGTAACAGAAGTCAACCTAGCATTCAGTTATTTGGAGCTGTATAGTTTAGGGTAATGGAGCTTGTGCTTATAACACTTGGAGTGGGGTTCATTCTTGAGCTTTTTGTTCATGCGGAATTTATTTGGTATAGGTATGCACTTCAAATAATTGCATGCTTGGCTGCTTTGGTGTGTATAATCTTTGCTTCAGTTGCCCTTGTGGTAGGGTTTTTAAATATTTTTACTGCACTGATAGGGCTTATTAGCTTTTATCGGGCTATAAATTTACTTCGAATTATTGAAGGACGAATGAATCTTCATTATATGTACAATGTAACCCTAAGAACATCGGTACTCTTTGGTTTATGTCAGGCGATTGTGCTTGTGGTATGGTTTTTGCTAGCAGAGCGTCCCGTATCGGCTAATTTTTGGCTTGGACTAGTAGCACTATTTCAGATTATCGCAGGTGGTGTAGCGGCCATCAGTACATTTAGGACACTTAAACATACCCAGGCAAAGAATGAAGATAATAATGTAGCCTCAAGCGAGTTACCGAGTATATCTGTTGCTATACCGGCGCGAAACGAAACCGATGACTTATATGAATGCTTGCAAACACTTGTAAAAACCAATTACCCCAAGTTAGAAATCCTGGTATTAGACGACTGCTCCCAGCTGAAGCGTACTCCTGAGATTATTCGTAGTTTTGCACATGCAGGCGTACGTTTCGTGCAAGGAGATTTGCCTAGAGATGGTTGGCTGGCTAAAAATTACGCGTACGAGCAATTACTTCATGAAGCAAGCGGTGAAATAATCTTATTTTGTGGCGTGGATACGCGCTTTGAACCAGACACTATCAGACAAATGATATTAGCTATGAAAGCTCGTCACAAAAAGATGATGTGTGTACTGCCTATCAGGCAAAGCTTAAACAGATGGCATATTCCACTGGCTCAAGCTGCCCGTTATTTTTGGGAGTTGGCTCCCCCAAGACGACTTTTTAATAGGCCACCAGTGCTTAGTAGTTTTTGGGCGATATATAGACAAGACATAGTTAAGTTAGGTGGTTTTGGAGCAGTAAGCCGGGCAATTTTACCCGAAGCATATTTCGCAAAGCAACTTCTTTCAAAAGACGGGTATAGTTTCATACGCGCAAATGAGTATTTGTCAGTTTATTCGGCAAAAGGTTCTGCAGAACAACGCCAAACTGCTATTCGAACACGCTATCCACAACTTCACAAGCGTCCCGAAACAGTGCTAATGGTAACAATTACTGGGTTTGTATGCTTCATCTCACCCTATGTTGTACTTGCGTTTGCTTTGGCAGGCAATATCTCGTTTGCTTGGATAATAACAGCAGTAATAAACATTGTGCTTTGCAGCGTAGCATATATAGCAATAGCGATTAAAACCAAAATATGTAGTTGGCACGTGGCTTTAATAGGCTTTTTGCCAACAATATGTACCGACTTTATGTATATCCACTACTCCCTTTATAAGTATGAGTTTTCAGATATACAATGGAAAGGCCGTAACGTGTGTCTTCCGGTAATGCACGTCATGCCACATTTACCTAAGGTGTAGGTACGCCCATATTAGGAAAAATTACAGTAAAGGTTGAGCCCTGATTAAGTTCGCTTTCTACCTTCAGCTCAGCCTTTACAATCTTTATAAGCTTCATGGTCACATAAAGTCCTAGTCCAGTACCGGTGTTTTTGCGTGTTCGATAATCTTCTGAGCGGAAGAATTTTTCAAAAATCTTTTTTTGATCTTTTTTGCTGATACCTATACCTGTATCATGCACGCTGATAGCTACTCCATTGGTTCCTGGTTGCGCGGACACTGTCAGGCCACCTTCTTCAGTGTATTTAATTGCATTTGTTACAAAATTTTGCAAAATTTCTCTTATATACAATTCGCTTGATTGAACCGTTTCTAGGCGTGGATCAACTTCCAGATCTATAGTAAGATGCTTCGCGTCAGCAGCTGGTTTGTAGCTTGCTACTAGCTCCTCGAGTAAACGGTGTACGTTAATGGTTTCTACTTCCAAAGTAAGTTTGCCACGTTCTGCTCGAGAAAGTGTTGAGAGGTCGTTGATCATAGTCGCCAAAAACAATACTTGGTCGTGTGCAGCCTCAAGTGCTTTGATAATTATTTCGGGTTTTGCGCCTTTTTGTACAACGTACATTGCATTCCCGATACTTCCTTCGGCAATAGTAACTGGTGTTCGTAGTTCGTGGCTGACTACACTAATGAACTCACTGCGCTCTTCTTCCAGAGACTTTTCATGGGTTATATCACGGAGTAGGAGCACGTAACCTTCAACCCCGCCTTTGCCATACCCGTTATGCACAGGTGCGATACTTAAGTAAACTGCACTATGACTTCCATCGTCATATACCAAGCTAAAATCTCGAGTCTCAAACCCTACAGGTGAATTTTTGATGATTTCACTCACAATAACAGGATGCTTACCCTCATCGATAGGCTTTAAAACGTTATCTATTTGTTTATTTTCAATGCTGCCATTCAGGTCTAATATGTTTAGTGCGGCGCCGTTATACACTACAACTTTTAGGTCCTGATCAAGCGCTATCACGCCGTCAGTCATACTATTAATAAGACTGTCCAATCGCTCACGCTCTAAAAATGCTTTTTCGATCTCTTCTGTGTTTTCGTTAACCATGAGCACTATTATGCCACAGTTTGTGCAGGAATAGTGGGTTGATATGCATGAAGTTGTTTGCGAAGCTTTCTGGCATTGGGCAAATGCTTTTCGAATTCTTGCCAAAATTCCGGACCGTGATTAAGTGCACGAGTATGAGCTAATTCGTGAAGGATGACATAATCAATTAATTCAACCGGCAACTCCATAAGAAATATATTCAGCACAATGGATTTGTCTTGGTTGCAACTCCCCCAGCGTCCTTTCATTTGTTTTACCGATACTTTTGAGTATTCATAGCCTTCACTCTTTGCAATATCGCGTAATCGTTTTGGTAAGAAATGGGTTGCCTGTAGTTTTAGTGCTCGGATTGACGCCTTTTTTGCGGCCAATTGTACCACCATGTCGGTGGGGATAATAGCGTGTCGGACGATAACCTCGTTGGCTGTTACTCTTGTTTTGGGTGTGGTAGCACGCATATCTTCTAAAAAACGTAATGTGTGAACACGGCCAATATTCATGCCATCTAACAGGTATACTGTTCGCTTTGCTTGCTCGGCCTTAATCCAAGATTGGTTTTTTTTCACATATTCTGTCGCCATGACATAGGGTACAAAGTATGGTAATGAGACAGATATTTTTGCATTGGCATCAATTTTTAGCCGTATATTGCGACTACCTCGGCGTTTTTGTAGATAAACTTTTCCCACATCCGGGATATCAACAATCTTTATGGGCATAGCTGTATTTATCGAATATTTATATTGCGACGAGACATATCAACGCGACCAGCGTTTGGATTAGGTACCAGATTTACTAAACCGGGTTTTGCCACTTTAGCTATACTTTGATTGCTGTTAATAATCCCTTTTTGATAAAAATGACGCAGCAAAGCATTAAATTGTGTATTGAACACATGCTTTCCGCTAATCACGGTGTAGTTTTCACCTACTTGAGGATTTTGCATATTACCAGCAACTTTTTGGAAGGTAGTGTAATCTGACTGTAAAGCATAGTGATCATCAGCTTTACGGCGATCACGCTTCATAACACGTGCTAAGGCACTCTCTGAGTCGATCTGTTGCCACAGTAATATAGGCTCGGCGCCCGCTTTACGAGCCATGTCGCGCAACATACGCCGCTGAGCTAATCGAAGCGCGCCCATGTCGTATATTACACTTACACCAGCTCTTAGAAATTCCTCTACCATGTAGTTAACTATTTGTAGCACTACGGTGTTTTCTTGTTTGTCATATCGAGGTTCTTCAAACAGTTCATAACGAATACGATCTGCTTGAACATGAGCCACTTGAATACGTTCTGCTAATTGTCTTGAGAAATATGTTTTGCCTGAACCGGGAAATCCATAAAAAAGTAATAAAAATGGTTTTGCTGGAGCTAGCTTTGACATATGTATATATTGTATAACAGATTTGACTTGGTTGGAAAAGTAATTTCATCTGGTGACATGAGTTATAATTTCCAGTAGAATACTTTTAGCGCTGACGGCGTTATTGAAGGGGAGTAGCTCAGTTGGTAGAGCACTGGTCTCCAAAACCAGGTGTCGCAGGTTCAAGTCCTGTCTCCCCTGCCATAATCCTGAATTGCTATACTAACAAATCATTTGAAAATTATTGTAGGTATTTTGTTCTATAATTTTGAATATGCACACCCGTTTGAGATATTTCTATATTTCCACTGTTACCTTTGTAAAACAACATAAGCATATTCTGTGGACAGGATTTAGCCTAGGCGTTATCTTAATCTTTGGTATTATAGTTTTTTCATATGCTGTTATTTCTTCCGATGAAAAATACATCTTGGATACACACAACACAAGTTCTATAAAAAATACGCATATTCGTATCGGTATAGTACTGGGAGCCGGCATCACAAAAGAAGGTAAACCATTTAAGGAGCTTCAAGCACGGCTAGATTTTGCAGCAAACGCTCTGGAGAAAGGCTATGTTGATAAGTTACTTTTGTCTGGTGATAATCGGTTTAAAAACTATGATGAACCGACAGCTATGCGAGACTATTTGGTGAACAAGAAGCATATCGCTGCAAGTAAATTACAACGCGATTTTGCTGGAAGAAGCACGTATGAGTCATGCGAAAGAGCGGCAAAGGTTTTTGGGCAAAAAAATAAACCAGTTATTATTTTTAGTGCTAAATCTCACTTACCACGTGCAATATATCTTTGTAGAAATTTTGGCATACAAGCCTACGGTATCGCTTCTAATATAGAAGCAAGTAACGCCACTCGTCGCGAAATTCTTGCTCGTGTCAAAGCAACTATTAACGTGCATATTAAGGGTGAACCTACTGTTTTAGGCAAGCAAATCAAAATGTAGATACTCCCTCAAGTGCAGAAGAAGTATCTACGCAGATATTACATAGTGTTTACCGTAAGCCAAGCTTAGCGCTACAGGCAGGCCATGCACCCCAACCTTGGCGTGCTTTGACGATTTCGGCGCGAGCAATCTGTTCCGATTTACTAGCCTGGTTTGGATAGCCTGAGCCACCGACTGCACGCCAGGTGCCCAGACTGAACTGTAAGCCACCATAATAGCCGTTGCCAGTATTGATACTCCAGTTACCACCTGATTCGCATTGAGCTAAGCGATCCCACACTCCGCCTGAAATACTCGATACAGATGCAGTAGGCTGCGTCCCAGTTTTTTTATAGGATGACCGAGCAACAGGTTGTTGCGAGGTTGATGTCTTGGCTGATACTGCAGCTTGTGCGCCAGGCAGTGGTCGATTCGGTAGCTGTTCGTCCGGATCCGGTATTCGTACGTCGTCACCAGGATAGATTACATTCGGATCTTGTATATGCCCATTGGCGTTATACAGACGAACGTAAGTAGTAGCATGGTCCTTTGCTATACCAGATAAGGTATTTCCTGGTTGGATTTTTACCACATTCTCCGATGCTTGATTTACTGATGGTTGTGATTGTGCGTGAGCTGTTGAAGCGCCTGCTACAAATATTGTCACAGCAGCTACAGAGCCCACAAATAGTGCGGGTATACGCATTACATTTTTTCCCTCCTTGACTCCCAAAACCCAAACTTTAATAAACCGTCATAAAAAACGGGGATATTTTAAATTAATTACTATTGAGCGTTATATACGAAAAAAATTTGGGTCATAATAGGTGGTCGTTGCGCCCTTTCCACCTCACGAGCAAAAAAGACACAACCTTTATCGTACAGGACTAAAATTATATGTCAAGCATACCAGATAAGGTATAACGCCTATGCTTTTTAAGAGTATTTTTGATTCTTATATAACTCGGCTATAATAGCAGCCAATGAAAAAAATATTCCGCCGCACCCATGATCCGATATGGCATCTACAGCTAGGCGTCGCGACTATTATTGGCCTTCAGCTTATCACGGCTCACTCCTTTTTTCCGGCTAATAAAGTAATCCTAATCTTGTTAGAAGTAGTGCTTCTGCTTGCACTGACTGTTCTCACACCAGATGGATATCACCGTGTTTCTCGGATACGACGCAGCATAGCACTAACACTTATCGGTATAGCCACGGCAGCAAATATCTTCTCTCTTATAATTTTAATAAACGCACTTATTACCGGCAGCTCTCCATTAGACGGTGAAAACCTTTTCTTAAACGCTATGACTATTTACACAACAAATATCTTCCTGTTTGCTTTATGGTATTGGGAAATGGATGGCGGTGGCCCTGATGTAAGGTTGCAATCTCTTAGGAGAGAAGATTTCCTTTTTCCACAAATCATACATAAACATATAGCACCAGAAAATTGGCGACCAGGTTTTACTGATTATTTGTATCTCTCAGCAACAAATGTAACTAATTTTGCCTCAGCCGATACCTTACCCGTTACCCATCGGGCAAAAATAATGATGCTCGTACAGTCTCTTGTGTCCGTATTTACCGTTTTATTGGTGATTTCACGCGCAATAAGCCTTATGCAGTAAGGCATGTATAACTGTAAAATTAATTTATGCTTAAACTCTTCAAAATCTTCTTGAAAACGGTTGTGCTTCAGGCTTAAGCGGTTTATAATACACACCAAACACATAAGTTGCAGAAAACAGAGGCTAATGAAAGTATTGATGCTTGGCTGGGAGTTGCCTCCCTATAATAGTGGTGGGCTGGGTGTGGCATGCTACCAGCTTTGCAAAGCCCTCTCTAAAAAAAATATCGATATAGAGTTCGTTCTACCATACAATCACGATGAACCTGTCGATTTTATGAAAGTAATAGCTGCTCACCCACAAGGGGTGACCGCCATTAAAATGAGTGGTATCGCCTATGATAGCTACAAATATACTTTTGCAGATGGTCACGAAGAATACTTGAGCCTTAGTGAACAACAGTTGTTATACGAGCACGCCGTGACCCACTTGGCAAAATATGGCAGTTACGACGTTATTCATGCACATGATTGGCTTACATTTCGCGCTGCCTTGCAGGCACGTAGGTTGACAAATATACCACTTATAGTGCATGTACATTCTGTAGAGCGTGATCGGGCCGGAGGAAACGATGGCAATCCTCTGGTGCGAGAAATAGAAAGCCTAGGACTTCATATGGCAGATAAGATTATAGCTGTTAGTGAGCACACTAAGCGTTGTATTATTGAAGATTACGGTATTCCTGCTAGTAAAATAGACGTTGTACACAACAGTATAGATAGTCAAGGCCTGGAACCGCTTGATCCTACTAACGCGTACCATTATTTAACCGCTATGAAGCAGCAGGGTTACCGAGTCGTTACAAGCATAGGTCGTTTAACTATGCAAAAAAACCTGCCTAATCTGCTACATGCCGCAAAAGAAGTAATCGTTCGTGCCCCCAAGACAATTTTTTTAATTGTGGGGAGCGGCGAACAATATTTTGAACTTATAGAACTCGCTGCAAAATTAGGTATTTCTAAAAATGTTATCTTCACAGGCTTCCAGCGCGGCAAAAACTGGCGTGACGCCTACGCTATAGGTGACGTATTTGTTATGCCATCAGTTTCTGAGCCTTTTGGTCTCACTCCCCTAGAGGCCATCAGCTACGGTACCCCCGCTATCATCAGTAAACAATCTGGTGTAAGTGAAGTCGTAATGAACTGTCTTAAAGTGGACTTTTGGGATGTTGACGAGATGGCCAACAAAATCACTGCTGTCGTTCAAAATGACAGCTTACAGCGCGAGCTCCACAACAATTCATATCAAGAATTTACGCGTTTAAGCTGGGACAGCTCAGCACACAAGCTACAGGCAATCTACGATAACCACCTGATGGAGGCAGTAGCATGAACCGAGCAATAGTCATGTATTTGCACGTTCATCAGCCGTTCCGCGTACGACACTACACCATTTTTGACGCAGGTGTAAATCACGACTATTTTTTTACCATGCCATACGAAGACCGTACTAGTAATGAGCGGATTCTGCATAAAGTTGCCGAGAAGTCTTATATACCCACCAACGCTCGTTTATTGGAGCTTCTTCAAAAGTATCCGGAATTTCGACTGAGCCTGTCTATAACTGGTACGGTGATTGAACAGCTTGAAATGTGGTCACCAGAGGCCTTGCAGTCTTTCAAGGATCTCGTTGCTACCGGTAGAGTTGAGATAGTCGGCGAAACATATCATCACAGTCTAGCCTTTTTCTATAACCGTGATGAATTTGAAACCCAGGTGAACATGCACCGTGAAAAGGTACAGAGTGTATTCGGTCAAACACCTCAGGTATTTCGTAATACCGAGCTTTCATATAACAACGATCTGGCGCATTGGGCAGATAAAGCTGGTTATAAAGGTATTTTGGCAGAAGGCTGGGATCCGATACTCGGATGGCGCAGTCCAAATTTTGTATACCAACCTACTTATACCGATAACATCCGTTTACTTATGAAAAATTATAAGCTCAGTGACGACATAGCCTTTCGTTTTGGTGATCAAAACTGGGCGGAATGGCCTTTGACTGCTGATAAATTTACTCATTGGCTTAATGAAACAAGCGAAGGCACCAATTTTAATTTATTTATGGATTATGAGACCTTTGGAGAGCATCAATGGGATGATTCGGGCATCTTTAATTTCCTTTACCACCTGCCAGAACAATGGCTAAAGACACCGGGTAATACCTTTATGACAGTTAGCGAAACTATCGATACTTTCGACGCAAAAGACCGAGTAGACATGCCTTACACCGTTACTTGGGCTGATACTGAGCGTGATCTCAGTGCCTGGCTTGGTAATGGTATGCAGCAACAAGCTATTCATGCTTTATATGATATGCATCAGAAAATTTTAGATACCAATGATCTAAGCCTTATTGAAGATTATCGCCGATTGCAGACCTCTGACCATTTTTACTACATGTGTACTAAATGGTTTAATGATGGCGATATACACGCCTACTTTAGCCCGTACGAAAATCCTTATGACGCTTTCATTGCGTTTATGAACGCCTATCATGACTTAAAGTTCCGACTTAGTGAGAAAGGTATACACATATGAGCTTAGGGTTTAACGAGTTGAGTAGAGTATGTTTTACTGGGCTAATCCTGAATTCAAGCCGCAGTAATTTGTATCTTACAGCCAGAGGGAGTTTCTAATGGCGCGCCCAGTGATGCTTGGTAATGGTCAGTTGACTGTCGGGCTTAATGAGTTTGGTCTAGTGCATGATTTTTACTACCCCTATGTAGGTCTTGATAATCTAACAACATCTCGAAGTGTGCACCATAAAATTGGGGTATGGATCGATGGAAGTTTTTCTTGGGTGGGCGGTAATGACTGGGAAGTTTCTGTTGATTTTGAAAACAATGCACTAGTAAGCTCTGTCGACATGCACAACAATAACCTCCAAGTTTCACTTCACTTTAACGATTTTGTAGATAGTGAGGTCAATGCATTTTGCCGGCGAATTACTGTAAATAACTTAGCCGAATCTTACCGGGATATTCGGGTATTCATGCACCAGGTATTCCAAATATCACGAGCTGGACGTGCTGATACTGCACTATATGTTCCAGAAGAAAACTACATATTAGATTACAAAGGTCGTTGCTGCTTACTTATATACGGTCAGTTAGACGACGGCACGGAATACGATCAATTTTCTATCGGGAATTATGGCATCGAAGGCAAAGAAGGCACTTATAGAGACGCTGAAGACGGTGAACTGACTAATAATGCCGTAGAGCATGGAGGTGTTGACACGGTCCTTCGCCTTGTCTGTGGTGTCGGGGCTAAAAAAAGTAAAACTATTGACTATTGGGTTATTGCTGCTGATTCTCAATATAGCGCAGAAAAGATTCACAAAACATTTAAAGCTGCTGGACTCGATAAGCGTTTGTCCGATACGCGTGAATACTGGTATGAATGGCTCCACATTGCAGATCGTCGCCTGCAAACAGTAGAGGATGATTACCGACACATGGCCCGAAAATCGTTAATGGTTATAAAAGCTCATATTGATAAGCGTGGGGGTATCATAGCTTCGTGTGATTCGTCTATCTATAACTTCGGACGGGATTATTACAGCTACGTATGGCCTCGTGATGGTGCGTACGCCATATGGCCTCTAATCAGACTTGGCTATACAGAGGAAGCTAAGAGTTTTTTTGAGTTTTGCAGGGACATCCTAACGCCAGAAGGCTACCTGAAACACAAATACCAACCAGATCGCTCCATTGGAAGTACTTGGCATCCGCTTATACATGGTGACCGTAAAGAACTTGCTATCCAAGAAGATGAAACAGCGGTGGTACTTTATATGCTTGGCGAATACCACGCAGCGTCTGCTGATGATACCTTTGTACTTAGTCTTTATACGACATTCATTCAACCTGCTGCTGATTTTATGGCTGGTTTTATCGACGAGCAAACCGGCTTGCCCCACGCTAGTTATGATTTATGGGAAGAAAAATTTTTGACATCAACGTATACTACGGCTTGTGTTTATCAAGCCCTTCTGGTTGCAGCTGATTTTGCCGAGAAATTTGAATATCCAGACGACGCAGTACGATGGCAAAAGACTGCTCAATCCATTGCAAGTAACGCAAAGGTTTTCTTTAATGAGGAACGGCAAGCATTCCGAAAAGGCTACTTATTAAAAGAAGATGGTTCACTAGCCTTCGACAACGTTATTGATATCTCAAGCCTATACGGTGTAATTATGTTCGGTGATGATAACATTTTTGCAAAATCTACCATTGACGCTACAGTAAACACTATAGAATCAATATTGCTTGACCAATGTCCTGCCGGAGGTACACCCCGGTATGAAAATGATCATTATTTCGAGTCAGACCCACCGTTGTTAGGAAATCCCTGGTTTGTAACTACTTTATGGATGGCTCAATACTACGTCCGAACTAGCCGGCCTGAGAAAGCAAAGTATTACTTAGAGTGGACACTGGGCAAAACCCTGCAAAGTGGTATATTATCCGAGCAAGTTAATCCTACTACAGGTCAGCAAGTATCAGTTGCGCCACTTGTTTGGAGTCATGCTGAATTTATCAATACAGCACTCGATGTGTCAAAAAAACAAGATACATAGAGATTAAAAGAGGCTATACAGGAGATAGTAAACGGACAATAAAAGACCGCTACTTGCGGCCTTTTACTTCGTTTCGTCCCAAGTTTTTCTTGGTTTCGGTGAATACTACGTGTTTCCGTAGTTTTGGACTATACTTACGAAGGCTTAGTTTGTCCGGGGTGTTCATCGTATTTTTTGTCGTATAGTAAATACGCTCGCCAGATTCTTCGCTTACAAGTCCAATCAGTTTACGCTTATCGCCTTTTTTTGCCATAACTATGTAATTCTATCAGATTAACCACTGTTTATCAACTGTTCTATATGGAGCCATCTTCGGGATTTGAACCCGAGACCCCTTCCTTACCATGGAAGTGCTCTACCCCTGAGCTAAGATGGCATAGCTTAAGCTTATAAGCTTGCTGGTGTGTTTAAGTTTATATTTAACTACTAATAAAACTATTTTAGTATACCATGAGGCTATGGGCCCTAAATGGTAATCTATAAGTGGTGAGCTTCGTTATTTGAAGCGTGAAACATGCGTTTCATTGCCACTCCATAGCTAATTGCGCTGAGGGCGCATAAACCATACTTTATAGCTGGCTGATGCAAGACTTCTGCAACATACCCTGCACCGACAGCCACGCTTGATAAAAGTAGTGACCCCATCGCAACACCGTCGATTTCTTCTTGCTCTCTGCTTTGAACAGATAGTTCTGACATGAATTAAAAATATTATAAATTAAGGTTGATGTCAAATAGTAGAACCGTTTTTCAAAAGATTTGGTGCAGGGTGTAGGATTCGAACCTACGAAGGCATATGCCAACAGATTTACAGTCTGTCGTGTTTGACCGCTTCACTAACCCTGCATGGAGCCACCTCGGGGATTCGAACCCCGGACCTACGGTTTACAAAACCGCCGCTCTAACCAACTGAGCTAAGGTGGCAACAATAATAAATACAGGTGTTAGTGTAGCAAATGTATCTCTTTTCATCAAGAGAGCAATACGTTATGATACCACTATTCAATAGAGGCAATGCATGACCACAGAGCACGTAAAAACCTGCGACGGCACCGAAGAACAGAGCTTGTCGCCAGATTTTGAGCTTAACCCCCTATTCTCAGATATGCTTACTGATCCTGACACCAATCAGCCTGTTCCTGTGATTACAGTAGAGAAAATAATAGCATACACGGACAGCACAGGATGTACTCCACAAAAAGCAAAACGATTTCTCGCTGCTTTGTGTAGCCAGGCAGTTCACGGAAATGAACAAACAATTAGAGATTGCCTTTTCCCTGCGCCTTGGTTGCCATGGAAAATACTAAAAGCAGGTACGCAAAACTTGCATGGTATACGTGCTGATTACGCTCAAGAGTTATTGGATTATCTAACAAGCGAAACAAGCGGATTCCCAGGTTTCAGAATAGAAGAAAGTGTAGGAGACGATGCTATAAATCATTTTCGACAAATAGTTGAAAATCTTTACGTGGCAGTTGTAGAAGGCTAAACAACAACCCGTTTTGCTCGAGCAATTCGTTTTGGTCGACCAGCAGGTACAATAAGTTTCTTGAGCTTTTGTTCTATCATATCAGCTTCGGCATCCATACCATGCGCCTGATAGGCTACAAGGAGTAATTTATAGGTTTCTTTGTTTGGCTCAAGTTCAACAGCTCGTAATAAATGTTGAAACATAAGCTTGTCATTACCAAGTTTTTCTTGGACTTTTGCGTAAGCTACATGTCGAGCAGCCTGGTCTTCTTCAAGCTTCAAAGCTTGTTCAAAAGCAGTAGCTGCTTTCGCATAATTCTCAGTTTCGTAATAAATAAGCCCGAGATTATGCAAACTAGAAGGCGTCGACTCAATACTTGAGGCAATCTCAAAACAGTCAATAGCATCTCTATATTCTTTTTGTTTTGCATATAATATACCGAGTCTGTTATAAGCGGCGGCATTGCGCTCATCTATCTTCAGAATAGTTAGGAGCGCCTTCTCGGCGCGTAAAAAGCGATTTTCACGCATTCCTTGATGGGCAATATCCCACAGTTTGCCCAATCGATCACCTACTTTACGGGAGACGCCAGCAAACTCATCATCATGTATTTTCAGATTTCGATACGCTAATACCCCGAATCCTGCGACAACTGCTAGCTCAAACATAATCAAAATCTAGTATAGTGACTTATATACGTAAAAACAAGTTCGTTAATACAAGTTTGGCTTGCGCATTTTGAGCTAACAATCCTTTTGCTTCCTCTGCTACTTCTAACACTTTTGCCCACCGGTACAAGACCGATTGCCGAGTTTCTTTACGATTTGCTTCTTTATAAAGTGCAGAGCGGCTGACTGTGCAAAGTGCCGCCACTATATCACCACTACTTTTTTGCTTCACAATGTTATCAACCATTACTAAACGCTCAAAACCATCTGCTTGCAAAATTCGTTTTGCTTCCCGAATAGCACTTACCAATACATGATCTTCGTTTTGGACTAAGAGCGTATGAGTAAGCCCAGCTAAACCCCCGCTCATAAGAAAGTATCTTTCAATTTGCTGCACATCATGGTTATTAGCTACAAAGTACTCTAGCGCGGATTGCTTTTCTACCTGTTGAAGAGTAATGGTTTGTAAACGCGACAGTATCGTGGGCAAAATACTCGTCGTGTCTGTAAGTGTTACTATGATAACTGTGTCAGATGGAGGTTCTTCGAGGGTTTTCAAGAGTGCATTTTGGGCTTCTGTGGTCAGTGTCTGGGCTTCTTCAATGATAACAACCCGTCGTAAAGGTTTTTTTCCTGCCGTTTTGAGCTTTATAAAACCGATGATTTCTCGAGCCACTGCAATAGAAATTGCATGGTTTTCTGGGAGATATTTTCGAAAATACGGATAAGCAGTAAGCTTATTTGGGGGTACTTCAAGAAGCCTAGATGCCAATTCATTGGCGACAGCACCTTTCCCACTGCCTTTTGGAGCTATTAAAGCGAGGGTGTGCGAAGGTTTCAACAAAAAATTATCTAACTGTTGTCTCGTGACAGGGTGTAACAATAGCTTATTCATGGAGGTGTAGTCTTTCATAAAATATCTGCGGCAAAGATACAGTGAATGTCTTGCGCTCACGATTGGGCAAGGTTAACTCTAGTGATACTGCATGAAGGTACAAGCGTTCGGCTGTTTCCCCTCCGTATAGTATATCTCCTAGAATCGGATGATTGCGTTGTTTTAAGTGAACTCTCAGTTGATGTGTGCGACCTGTTTCGGGTCGAAGTTCGACCAAACTATACTCACCTGACGATTGCAATACCTTGTAGTGAGTTTTTGCCGCCTTGCCGTTGTTGCCCACTCGGAAAGTTTGTGGTTTTTTAGGATTACGCCCTATGGGCATATCTATGATTGCTTCTTTTGGTTCCATACGCCCTACAACAAGGGCGTTATAGACCTTTTTTGTTTTACGCTGGGCAAACTGTTTTTGTAGCCACGCTAAGGCTTCAGGAGTCTTGGCACATATCATTACTCCGCTCGTCGCTCGATCTAATCGGTGCGCAATGCCTGCTCGATCACCCTTCATATCGGTAACTCTGGATTTCAACCACGTAGCCACAGTAGCTTCAGAGTTAAACGCTCCTTTGCTGTGAGTTAAAACTCCTATTGGCTTACTTATAACTACACAGTCGTTGTCTTCATAAAGAATTGGCAAATCAATAGTTGGGGTCTGTAAGACGCTCGGAGCAATATAATCTACATGTACTCTATCTTCGGGCTTTAGTTTATAACCGGACTTTACTACAGCTTTACCGTTTACTGATACTTTCCCAATTTCTATGAGTTTCGTGGCGAAGCTTCGGCTACACTCTGGAAATAATTCGATTACACGCTGATCAAGCCTTTGTGCTGACGAATTTTTTATTTCACTCATTTTCGCAAGCCGACAGCTCTTTGCACCTTCAGAAGAGTAGCATTTGCTGCTTCATTCATCTTTTGCTCGTCTTGCGTCAATTTAGTCAGAATAGTTTCTTCGTTTACTGTTGAAAGTTTTGCTTGGATTTCAGCCAAGAAACGTTCTACAGTAGCAGCAACAACTTCTTTCAGGTCACCGTAGCGTTCTTTACCCTCCCATTCAGCGTTAACTTCTGTCTGCGGTCTCCCAGACAGCAAAGCTTCTATCTGCAGAAGATTCGATACACCAGGGCGTTCTTTGAAATCAAAACGAATTTCTCCAAAACTATCAGTTTCAGCGCGCATGATTTTTTTGGACGCTTCCTCAGGGGCATCACTAAGCATAATTGTACCCGACGGGTCAGCAATACTTTTACTCATTTTCTTTGCCGGGTTGCGCAGACTTCGTATCCGTACACCTGCCTCACGATCTGCAAACTCTAGTTGCTTATCCCACGATTCAGGTACTACAAATAACTCTTGTTGAAATTTATTATTTAAACGGATGGCTAAATCACGCGTCAATTCTAAGTGCTGTCTCTGGTCTGCGCCTACAGGCACATATTTTGCCTCGTACAATAATATGTCCGCGGCCATTAGGACGGGATAGTTAAACAAGCCTGCAGTAACACTATCTTCCGCTTGTTTATTCTGGGTAATCTTACCTATTTCAACAGATACTTGTTCTAGTTTTTTAAGAACTTCATCCTGGGTAGCCGAATCTGACAATTTATCAATAAAATTACGTTCTACTACCCCTGCTTTGTCTTTGAATTGTGTCATCCGCCTTAGCTCACCGAAATACGTAAAACAGTCAAGTATCCAAGCAAGTTCACTGTGTGCCGGAATAAAACTTTGACGATATATATATGTATCTGTATTAGTCGTGTCTAAACCTGCAGCTGCAAACACGCGTAGATTATCCAGAGTTTGTTGGTAGAGCTTGTAGTGTTCGATTGGAGTCGTAAAGCTATGTAGGTCAGGCACGAACATGTTTACCTGATACTCACCAGCATGTCGCTGTTGTAGCTGCACTGTAGGTAAGATACCGCCCAAATAGTTTCCTAAGTGAAATTCGTCATTTGCCCGGAGACCGGTCAATATTACTGGTTTATTCATCACAACCATTATACCTTACTTACGCCAGTTCTGGCCTACTTGCTGACGGGTGGTGTGCGGCGAATAATAAATCACTTTCCTTGCCTGTTAGGGCAACTACCCCAAGATTGTAAAGTCGAAGCCTTTGAGGGTCAATACCGCAAGTTTCTTCTCGGCGCTGCTGCTCGGCTATGGCTTCAGGTGCGTACCTGTCTACAAGCTTCATCATTTCCTCGTCTGTTTCTAGCTCTTCTATGAGAGCGCTCGATAATTCACACATTTTATTCCTTTTTACGTTTCTTATTAAAAAAACCGCCACTTTTGTGACGGTTATCTTTGCGTATCGATTTCGTTATTTATACACGCATGCGCAAATAGCCACCACAAATGGGGTCGGTAAACCAAAAGTATGTACGGTATGCTCGTTGTGTTGACATAGCCAGTAATATACACCTCCTGTCAACACCTGTCAAATTCGAAAACCTAAACTAAGACCTCGTTGTTTGTACTAAGGAACTTAACGCTTAGTGAATTGGCGTTGTTTACGAGCGCCTTTGAGGCCAAATTTCTTGCGTTCTTTTTCGCGAGGATCACGGCTTAGAAGGTCAGCTCGCTTAAGTGTGCTCTTCAAGTTTTCGTCCATTTCAGTCAGTGCTTTGGCAATACCTAAACGAATTGCTTCAACTTGACCAGTTTGGCCGCCGCCAGTAACGCGTACGCTGATATCAAACTTGTTCTCTTGTTGAAGCACTACAAACGGTTCTTCAAGTTTGCGAAGTAAGTATTTACTGCCTTCAAGATACTCAGCTGCTGGCTTGTCATTAATAACTATATTGCCTTTGCCGCCCTGCAAACGTACACGGGCAGTTGCGCTTTTGCGCCTACCGAGTGCGTAAAAATATTGGTCTTTCGCCATATTATTTACCTTCCTTTAATGAGAATGTCTCAGGTTTTTGAGCTTCATGATTATGTTCTGCGTTGCTATACACCTTGAGACGCTTAAGACGTTCGTCACGGAGCTTATTGACAGGTAACATACCACGTACAGCTCGTATAACTACTTCTGTTGAATTTTTGGCCATTTTATCTGCCAAGCTAGCTTCTTTGATACCGCCTGGAAATCCGCTGTGTCGGTAATACTTTTTATCAGTGAGTTTATTGCCGGTGACAACAAGCTTGTCTGCGTTCACTACTACTACATAATCTCCGCAGTCAATATGGTGGGTGAATTGGGGTTTACGCTTACCAGTAAGTAAGGCAGCGATTTGGGTTGCGGCTCGGCCTAGTGATACCTCAGAGGCGTCTACTACATACCATTTGCGGGTTACATCGCTGGGTTTTGCGCTATAGGTTTTCATTAGGCTTTCTCCTCAGCTTTCTTGGGTTTTGCTGCTGGTTTTTTAACTGCCGCAGGCTTAACTTCCTTTTTAGCTGGTTTGGCTACTGGCGCTTCTTTCAAATCATCAACAAAACTTACACGAGCTAGTTGAGTGTTATCGCCACGGCGAACTTTTGTGCGCTCTATACGCACATGGCCACTAACTCTGCTGGAAAGTTTCGGTGCGATTTCTTCAACCAACTTATGCGCGCTTTCAATGGTTTGAAGGCTAGCAATAATTTGTCGACGATTATGAAGATCGGCCTTTTTAGCTTTAGTAATTAATTTTTCAATATAAGGGACTACTTCTTTGGCTTTGGGCAACGTAGTCTCAATTGACTCATACTTAATGAGCGAATCAGCCAGGCCTTTCATAAGAGCCCGCCGCTGATCACGTTCGCGGTGGAACTTCCGCCCTTGATATCCGTGACGATGCATCTTTAAAGCTCCAACTCCGCTAATTTATCTTTAACTTCATCTAGGGCTTTACTACCGAAGCCTTTTAAGTCTCGGAGTTCAGCATCACTCAAAGAAAATAGGTCTTTGATAGTATGAATATCGTTATTGATGAGAGCATTGGTTGTACGTGCAGAAAGGTTGAGGTCTTCAACAGGAATGTTAAGTAGTGTAGGCTCGTCATCTGAGTTACCTGCAGTGCTACTACCTTCGCTTGAACCAGCTACAAGCGGTTCACCAGCCGCTACACGAGTTTTACCGGCTAATGCGGTGTACTGGTTTACGAGGATTGCCGACGCTTCCTCAAAAGCTTCAGTTGGGCTGATAGAGCCGTCTGTGTCGATAGTCAAAATAAGCTTATCTAGGTCCGTTGCTTGACCAACACGCGTGTTTTCTACCTTATATCGTACACGAAGCACTGGACTAAAAACGGCGTCAAGGGCAATCATATCACTTGATTTTTTAGCCGTTACTTCTTCAACTGTTCGATAACCGCGTCCGGTCTCTATAACGAGATCCATAACAAAATTAGCTTTATCATCATCAATTGTAGCTATTACTTGATCTGGATTAACGACTTCTACATCTGCATTGACTTGTATATCTTTTGCTGTAACGTTGCCTTTACCTTTTTTAGTAATACGAAGTGTTTGGGTGTCATCACCATATACACGGAAACGTATACCCTTAAGGTTCAACATGATATCTACTACGTCTTCCTTGACTCCTGGTATGGTGGTAAATTCATGAGTTGCGCCTTCAATCTTGAAGCTCGTTGTTGCTGCGCCGGCAATGCTTGCAAGCAATACTCGGCGTAAACTATTGCCGAGCGTCATGCCGTAACCACTGTGCAGTGGTTCGACTACAAAAGTTGCACTGGTCGCACTGTGATCGTCTACTTTAACGAGACCTGGTGTGTGAATGTTGTTTGACATACTAGTTTCCGCCTCCCTTAGCGTGAGTAATATTCTACGATTAATTGTTCATTGATATCTGGTTCTGCTTCTTCGCGAGAAGGCAAGCCAGTTACCTGAATTTCAAATTTTTTACGATTGACCTTCAACCATGCTGTAGCTTCAGTTGGAGCTGGGCTAACGTCGTCTAACTTCTTAAAATATTCAGTGCCTTTACTATGTTCACGTGCGACGATTTCATCACCAATCTTAATTCGGATTGACGGAATATCTACGCGTGTACCATTAAGCATGAAGTGCCCGTGGCTAACTAATTGACGCGCGGCGCGACGGCTCGGCGCAAAGCCTGCACGGTAAACTGTATTGTCAAGACGTCGTTCAAGCAGTTGCAAAAGCACCTGACCAGCTTCACCCTTAGTGCGCGAAGCTTCTTTCATAAGGTTTCTAAATTGCTTTTCCAGTAAACCATACAAGCGTTTCACTTTTTGCTTTTCACGAAGCTGCAATGCGTATTGGCTTGGCTTACTGCGCATGCCTCGTTGGCTTTGTTGACCCGGCGGAGTTGAACGCTTCACTAAGGCTTTGTGAGCCTTGGGATGAAGCGCA
Organism: Candidatus Saccharimonadota bacterium; assembly: GCA_029288365.1. GTDB lineage: Bacteria > Patescibacteriota > Saccharimonadia > Saccharimonadales > UBA4665 > CALBGR01. The sequence goes on along the minus strand of JARIHI010000003.1, from coordinate 12,245 downwards.
TAGCCTTCACGACGGGACATTTTTACAATAGACTGTGTATCTCGTGCCATATCTTTACCTTAAATTCTACGTGCTTTCTTAGGTCGTACACCACCATGAGGTACGCCAGTCACGTCTTTAATGCTTTCTACCTGTATATCAAGGCTTGATAACGCACGTACAGCAGCGTCACGGCCAAGTCCTACACCTTTTAGGTATACGTCTGCTTTGCTAAAACCGTACTGTTGCTTTGCAGCTTGGCCAGCTTTTTCTGCAGCCACCTGAGCGGCGTAAGCTGTACCCTTTTTAGAGCCCCGAAAACCGCAGCCGCCTGCACTCGCAGCCGTTAATGCCCCACCTTTACTATCAGTGAATGTAACTATGGTGTTATTAAAAGTTGCCAAAATATGTACCTGACCAGTTGGCACAGAGCGCTTGGCTTTTTTCTTCTTGGTTGTTGATTCTGCCATTATCCTCTCCTGTACCTTATGTCTTTGATGCTACTTTTTTAGCTGTGCCGCCAACGGTGGTCTTTTTCCCTCGACGAGTACGGGCGTTGGTCTTTGTGCGTTGCCCGCGTGATGGAAGGTTTTGCTTATGTCGTAAGCCACGGTAAGCATTTATGTCTTTCAGGCGTTTAATGTTGCCTGTAACGATACGTTGCAGCTCACCTTCAACAACTAAATTATTATTTATAATTTCCTGAATACGAGAAACTTCGTCATCAGTTAAGTCCTTGGTACGGACAGTTGGTTCTACCTTAGCCTGTTTTAAGATATCTTGGCTGGTTTTTAGACCGACACCATAGACATAAGTCAAGCTAATTTGAACCTGTTTTTCATTTGGAATTGTAACCCCAGAAATACGTGCCATTAACTACTCCTTATCCTTGTCGCTGCTTATGGCGAGGCTTAAGTTTATTAATGACATATAAACGGCCCTTACGACGTACGATTTTGTCGTCCGGGCTAATCTTTTTTACACTTGCACGTACTTTCATGTACGGATCAGTCTCCTTTCATGAGATTGACTCACTGCTTATATTTATAAATCCTGTGACCTTTACGGAGTAGTACGACTTGCATTGAAATCAAGCATCGGGGACGCAGAATTTCTGTGCGAGATATACTACTATGTAAATGTTCACGACTTTCGGTACGTAATCCGACCCTTACTAAGATCGTAAGGTGTCAACTCTACAGTGACCGAGTCACCGGGTACAATACGGATATAATGTTTCCGCATCTTCCCAGCCACATGAGCTATGATTTGATGTCCATTCTCGAGCTCAACTCGAAATTGAGTACCCGGTAGCGTCTCTATGATCGTCCCTGTTAGCTCAATTACTTCTTTGCTCGCGGCCATAAATATAACAGGAATTGATTATAGCAGGTTTTCACAACATTTGTAAAGAGTTTTATGAAAAATTTAAGAAGAATGTTTGTGCCTACGAGGCAAACGCAGGCGTCGTTTCTTTTTTTCTTCTTTTTCTGCTTCTTCTGTAGCAGGATCACCAAAGAATTCAGGGCTAGAATATTGATCATAAGTTATCATAAGCGCCCGTGATTCAACTGCTCGCAATACTTCAAGCGCTACGGATACTAAGATAAGAATTCCTGTGCCTCCTAAGGTAATATTTGCTTGAATGAATATTTGAGCAAATATGGGAACGAGTGCCAATAGACCTATGCTCAGCGCGCCAAACAGCGTTAAACGATTAACGATAACTGATAAGTATTTTTCAGTTTGAGTTCCGGAGCGGACTCCCTCAATAAACCCACCTTGTTTTTGAAGATTTTCAGCTATCTCTTTACTATTGAAGGTAATGCTCGTATAAAAAAAGGTAAACAGTACCACCAACAAGAAGTAGGTAACAGGATAAATATAGGCTTCCCATCCTCCGACAGCAAACGTTTGGGAATTTGGCGCCTGGAACCACGTAGTAAGGTGCTTGCCGAGTTCTACCCACTTGGGGTTACTCGCATTGGATAGGAGTTGCCCAGCAAAACTCGGTACGCTTAAGAACGCTACCGCAAAGATAATAGGAACTACGCCAGCCGTTATAAGTTTCACCGGGAGGATAGTGGTTACTCCACCATACGTACGATTGCCCTGTACGCGTTTTGCATAGTTTACAGTGATTTTACGTTGCGCTTCATTGAGTTTTACTACTGCCCAGGTCATAGCGATCACACCTGCGAGTATCAGCAATACTATACCTAGCTCTTTTGAATCTATCGGCAAATCATAACCAAATAATTTCCAATGCTTATCGTGGCCAAATGCTGCACTTCCAACGTTGGCAACAGTACTTGGCAAAGTACTAACAATGCCAGCAGTAATTAATAACGAGATACCGTTACCAATGCTTTGCTCAGTCACCAGTTCGCCAAGCCACATCAGTATCATAGAACCAGCAGTAAGCGCCGAAACCATCAACACCCATTGCCATATATCTGCATCAGCAGTAATATCACCTACGCCTGAAACACTCTGTGCCGCAGTACGTATAAGGTAGATTGCGCCGATAGATTGAATAATTGCTAAAGGAAAAGTGAGGATACGGGTATACTGGTTGATCTTTCTTTGGCCAGATTCGCCTTCTTTGCGCAAGGCTTCCATCTTAGGAATAGCTCTTGTTAGCAGCTGCATAATGATGGAGGCGTTAATGTATGGGCCAAGACCAGCCACCATGATAGAAAAGTTAGCTAAAGCTCCGCCCGATACAACATTCAGGAAGTTAAGTAGTTGCGGTGTAGCCTCAGACGAAAACAAGTTATCAAGTACCTGCTTGACAGTTTGAGGATCACCAAACGGAATCGGTATATGAGCCAAGAAACGAAAGACTATCAATATACCCAATACGGCAGCGATGCGTTTTTGCATGTCACGATGCTTTAATGACCGCCAAATAACTTTCCAATTCATGGTATGTCTGTCTCTCTTACCCTCTACTTATTCCCAGTATACAACACTATGGATGTGCTGACGGCACAAATAGTGTTGTTATTTATTTCTTAGATTTTGCTTGTGCTTTTGCAATTTGTTTTTCAGATGTTTTAGGTCGCGGAGTACGCCCAACTTGCGTAAAACTACCTCCGGCCTTTTCAATTACCTCAACTGCAAGTGCACTGGCACTCTGTAATTCCACACTTACTTTTTTGGTAAGTTCACCCTTAACAACAAGCTTTACGCTGGCATATGGACTTGAAACTAAGCCAGCTTCAGCCAAGGCGGTAACAGTAATCGTTTTACCCGCAAACTCCTCCAGCTGACCTGTATATACTGTTTCAGCCGGTGTTCTGAACGAATGAAAGCCGCGTAACTTTGGCAAGCGCTGCATAAGTGGATTCTGTCCACCTTCAAAGCCTGGTTTTTTGGATGAACCACTGCGTGATTTTTGACCTTTTGTGCCGCGTCCGGCTGTTTTGCCGCGTCCGGCTGCAATACCACGACCTACACGCTTAGCGCACTTCATCTTTGTAGTTTGGAGTTCATGAAACTTCATTTATTTACTCCTTGTCCTTTGCTTTTTTTGCCGGATTTTTCTTGGCAGATGGCTTTTCTGTAGCTTTTTTAGCACTTACTGCCTTTGTGTTATTGGTAGTAATCCATTTTGCTGATGGCACAATTGACTCCAGTGCAGCAAGGGTAGCATATGCAGTATTTACTTTGTTGGTGGAGCCTAGCGATTTACTTAGAACGTTATTCACTCCAGCAACTTCCAGTATAGTACGAACGACACCGCCGGCGATAAGACCAGTACCAGAACTGGCAGGCTTAATTAAAATGTTTGCACCGCCTACCTTAGCTTGAGCCTCATGGTGAAGTGTCCCATATTTGTCTAACGAAATGGTAATCATGTGCTTTTTAGCTACATCAGTCGCTTTTGCAACCGCCGTGGTTACGTCAGCTCCTTTTGCAATACCGATGCCTACTCGATTTTTACGATCACCTACTACCACAAGCGCACGGAAACGAAAACGACGGCCACCCTTTACAACACGAGCTACACGGTCAATGTGTAATACTCGCTCATCAAAGGGCTTTTCTTCTGGTACTTGCTCGGGGCGGCGACGCGAACGTTGTTCTGTTTGTTGTTGTGCAGTCATATTAGAACTCCAATCCTGTCTTACGCGCTGCATCCGCTAACGCTTTAACTCGGCCATGGTATACACGACCTCCACGGTCAAAAGCAACTTTCTTTACTTTTGCAGCTTTTGCCCTTTTGGCGATTTCTATACCAACCCATTCAGCTTTTTCAGTCATAGTACTAGGCAAGTCTTTTTTGCCAACAGTGCTCACGTAAACCAAGGTTTTGTGTTCGGTATCATTAATAATCTGCGCAGTAACATGAATGTTGCTGATATTAACACTTAATCGAGGTCGTTCAGGTGTCCCGATAATATTTGAGCGAGTCCGACTTTTACGAAGCTGAAACTTTTGCAGTTTGTGTGATAATCGATTCATACTAGCTCCTATTTATCCTTTCCTGACTTACCACTCTTACGGATAATGCGCTCATCAGCGTATTTGATACCTTTGCCTTTATACGGTTCAGGTTTCTTCAGTGCACGAATTTCAGCCGCTACTTGACCTACTTGCTGCTTATCAATCCCAGTGATGGTAATTGAAGTACCCTCGACTGTTGCTGCTACACCTTGGGGGAGATGATACACAACATCATGAGAAAAGCCGAGGTTGAACTTGAGGTCTGTGCCAGCAAGATTTACGCGATAACCTACACCATTAATCTCAAGTTTTTTACTAAAGCCTGTGCTGACGCCAGTTACCATATTGGCAAGCAGCGCGCGCATTAATCCGTGTTTTGCCCGAATCTTTGGCTCGTCATTTGCCCGAGTTACAATTACTTCATTTTCTTTCTGTTCTACACCAATCCCCGACATCGTAAATTGCTTGAGCGTTCCCTTGCCACCGGCAACAGTTACGAAATCTGGGTCGACAGTGATTGTCACACCGCTCGGGACTATGATTGGCAGTTTTCCTACTCGACTCATCGTATCTTTCCTTACTTTTTTAATACACTTTACAAATTAACTCGCCACCAACAGACTGCGCCTTAGCATCTTGTCCAGTCATTACGCCCTTAGGCGTTGAAACAACCACGATACCACGACCACGCTTAACTGTAGGGATGTCTTTAGATTTTACGTAATAACGACGTCCTGGCTTACTCATACGTACAATCTCAGTAATCGGTGCACTTTCTTGTTCATCATTAATCACAAGTTTTAGCGTTTTGCCAACGCTGGCATCAACAACTGACACATCTTTCAAAAATCCATTAGCCTTTAATATCTCAGCAACTGATTGTTTAACCTTTGAGTGGGGCATGACTACTTCATGCTTGCGCACTAAAATAGCATTCCGTACACGCGTCAACATATCTGCAATTGGGTCGGTTGAAGTCATACTCATAGTCCTACCAACTCGCTTTCGTTACGCCAGGGATCTCACCTTTGCTTGCGTGTTCACGGAATGAAATTCGACTTAAGCCAAACTGACGCATGTATGCATGAGGTCGACCTGTTTCTGTGCAGCGATTCTTCCAACGGGTTGGGCTTGAATTGCGGGGCAACTTAGCTAACCCCTCTTGGTCACCCATAGCCTTAAGTTCAGCACGTTTTGCAGCATATTTCTTAATCATCTTCTGCCGCTTTAAGTCGCGCGCTACGATAGATTTTTTCGCCATATTATTTACCTTCCTTTTCAAACGGCATACCGAATTTTGTAAGCAATGCTTTGGCGTGCGCAACCTCCTGCGCATTAGTCACTAGTACTGCCTGTAATCCATGTGCTGTCGTAGTTTCTTCAAACGTTAATTCAGGAAATACAGACTGGTCGACGAGTCCAATGCTGTAATTACCTTGTTTATCAAATGATTTATTGCTCACACCATGAAAATCTCGTAAGCGAGGCATCACGATATTTATCAACCTATCCAAAAACTCGTACATATGATCACCGTGAAGCGTGACCTTTAGGCCTATGACATTACCCTCACGTAGCTTAAAGCCTGCGATAGAGTTCTTGGCAACTGTTTGAATTGGCTCCTGTCCAGTGATTTTACGGAGTGTATTGATTGCGGCCTCCATCACGCGCTTGTCGTCTTTTGCCTTTCCAAGACCTACGTTAATTACAATTTTTTCAAGTTTAGGCACTTGGTTAATATTTGATAGTCCTAGTTCTTTTTGTAGTTCATCGGCAAATTGCTCTTTGTACAAAGTACGAAGACGTGCATGCGCAGGAGTAGATGATTTTGTAGTTGTAACCATTATTTTATCTCCTTTCCTGATGCTTTTGCGACGCGAATCTTGTCGCCTTCCTTACTTACTTTGTATCCAATACGTGTTGCTTTTTTGGTAGTGGGATCTTGCAATCCAACTTTACTGACATCTATCGGCTTAGTGATCTCAATAATGCCCCCTTGAGGGTATTGCTTGTTCGGCTTTTGATGTTTTTTAACAATGTTTACGCCTTCTACGGTGACTTTATTCTCTTTAGGATGCGTTGCCAATACTTTACCGATTTTGCCTTTGTGTTTACCAATACGAACAACTACTGAGTCACCTTTCTTCAAACGAATTTTAAATAATTTATTCATCTAAAGTACCTCCGGAGCAAGGCTAACAATTTTGCTATAACCATAGTCTCGTAACTCACGTGGTACAGGGCCAAAGATACGCGTAGCGCGTGGTTGTTTATCATCACCAATAACTACTGCGGCATTATCGTCAAACTTTATTGTTGAACCATCTTTTCGGCGAATTCTATCCTGAGTTCGAACCACAACTGCACGAATGACTGACTTTTTCTTTACCTGCCCATTTGGATTAGCTTCTTTTACAGTAGCCACAATGATATCACCCACTCTTGCATATCGACGTCGAGTACCGCCAAGCACCCGAATACACAAAATTTCTTTTGCACCACTGTTATCACAAACCGCTAAGCGAGATTCTTGCTGTATCATGCTACACTCCTTCGCTTTCTGTTTCAACGTGCTCAATTCCAGCTTTTTCAACCACACGATCAAGCGTATGTCGTTTACGAGCACTCAGTGGTCGAGTTTCTACAATAGCTACTCTGTCGCCCACATGAGCTTCGTTTTTCTCATCGTGAGCCATAAACTTCTTGCTAACCGTATACTGCTTTCGATAAAGTGGATGTGTTTTGCGAGTACGAACAGTTACGACAATCGTTTTATCAACTTTGTCAGACGAAACAGTTCCAATAATTGTCTTTGCCATTAGATGTTCTCCTTTGCGAGTTGCTCACTCATCACCGTCAACATGCGCGCAAGGTCTTTGCGCTTAGCACGGATTTGACGTACGTTTTGTACTTCACCAGTGACAGCTCGACGCTTAAGCTCGCTAATTTCTTCACGTAGTGCAGTGGTTTGGACTACGAGCTCTTCTGTGTTTAGTTTTCGGATATCAGTAACTTTCATATCTATGACTCCTCCCGAACCAAGAACTTGGTCTTAACAGGTAATTTGTGAGCCGCTAAGCGCATTGCTTCACGAGCTACTGGTTCAGCGACGCCCTGCATTTCAAACATGATAGTGCCTGGACGAACTTTTGCCACAAAGTATTCAGGATTACCTTTGCCGCTGCCCATTTTTACGTCTTGAGGTTTTTTTGTCACAGGAGTATGAGGAAATACACGGATCCAAATTTTGCCGCCACGTTTGATATACCGAGTCATAGCCTGACGAGCAGACTCAATTTGACGAGAGGTAATACGCTCATGACCCTGAGCCTGTAATGCATATTGTCCAAAAGCGATATAATTACCGCTAGTAGCTACACCAGTAATACGTCCTTTGCGAACTTTGCGAAACTTTGTACGATTTGGGATCAACATGTTATGCTACCTCCCCTTTATAAATCCATACTTTCACACCAATGATACCCGCAGGAGTTTGCGCGGCAACACCGGCGTAATCAATATCAGCTCGAAGTGTATGAAGTGGTACGCTGCCTGCTACTTCTTTTTCTCGTCGAGACATTTCTGCACCATTTAATCGGCCCGCTACCTCTATACGGATCCCTTTGGCTCCAGCACGCATGGTAGCAGCACTAGAAGACTTGATCGCACGACGAAAGCTAATACGACGCTCTAATTGGTTAGCAATGTTTTCTGCCACTAACTTGGCATATAATTCTGGCTTTTTGATTTCTTCAATGTTTACACGACTTGGCACACCGTATACCTTCTCGATAGCTGCTTTCAGCTCCTGTGCACCAGAACCTCCTCGGCCAATAACAACACCTGCGCGAGCAGTTGTGATAGTAACCGTTACAAGATTTGGTGAGCGTTCAATATCTACCTTATTGATCGCACCACGAGATCCAACCTTACCTTGAATGAGCTTGCGTACTGCAAGATCTTTCTTTAAGTACTCGGCATATTCGCGCTTATTCACAAACCATTTGCTGCGCCAGTCTTTGTTTACCTGGAGGCGCATTGAAATTGGATTAACTTTTTGCCCCATTATTTGGCCTCCTTTTCTACTTTCTTCTTCGGTGCGCGTATCTCTCCATCAACAACTACACGGATGTGCGAGGTTTTCTTTTGATAGGGCAACGCCATGCCGCGAGCGGCTGGGCGAAAACGCTTTAGACGCGGGCCTGGAGTTACGCTAATTTCTACGATCTTTAGAGTATCTGGTTTCACGTTATGATTGTTGTCGGCGTTTGCTTGAGCGCTCTTGATAGTCTTGAGCACCGGTGTTGCTGCACGACGAGGTGTGTGTTCAAGAATGATAAGTGCATCAGCAACCGTACGTCCTCGTATCAAAGCGGCAACCAATCCAACTTTACGTGGACTCACACGAACGCCTTTTGCTATTGCTTTTACTTGCATAACTACTTCTTACCTTTCGCCAGCTTACCGCCGTGACTACGGAATTTACGGGTTGGCGCAAATTCACCAAGCTTGTGACCTACCATATTCTCTGTAACAAATACAGGCACGTGTACACGTCCGTTATGAACAGCTATGGTACGACCTACAAATTCCGGAGAAATTGTACAGGCTCGTGCCCAAGTTTTGATAATTGTTCGATCCTCTGAACCAAGCGCCGCCACTTTCTTAGCGAGCTTCGGATCGATAAATGGTCCCTTTTTCAGTGAACGACTCATATACTACCTCTTATCTCCTCTTCGCCTGATGACGGCTTCTTACGATAAACTTGTTAGTTGACTTACGACGCCGAGTTTTTTGCCCAAGGGTTTTTTGGCCCCAAGGCGTCCGTGGAACGCGTCCAACACCATGCGAACCACCGTCACCTCCACCATGTGGGTGATCGGCAGCGTTCATAGCAATACCACGAACAGATGGACGCTTACCTAAGTGACGGTTACGGCCAGCTTTACCGATCTTGATGTTTTGATGTTGCTCATTTCCGACAGCACCAATAGTCGCAGTGCATTCAATATTTACTATACGTACCTCACCGCTTGGCATACGAACTTGAGCATTTTTGCCTTCTTTAGCCATAAGCTGGGCACGGTTACCAGCAGAACGGGCAATTTGTGCGCCCTTGCCTGGCTGCAATTCAATAGCATGGATTACACTGCCCAAAGGAATAGATTTGATTGGAAGACGATTACCGATTTCAATCGGAGCTTCTTCGCCACTGAAAATTTGTTGCCCTACCTTGATGCCGTTTGGTGCAAGGATGTAGTGATACACGCCACTTTGGTCTTTGATACGTGCGATGTGCGCAGAACGGTTTGGGTCATATTCGATATGTTCTACGGTTGCAGTAATACCACTTGGCAATGCAAAATTTACCAAACGATAAAACCTGCGAGCACCGCCACCGCGATGACGCGTAGTAATGCGTCCTTGGTTGTTGCGACCATTAGTACGTTTTTTTGCTACCAGCAGAGAACGCAAAGGCTTCTTTGTAGTTATAACGCTTGTATCTTGCGAGGACATGCCGCGGCGGCCAGGAGTAGTTGGATTATAAATCTTAATCGCCATTATTTCTTCTCCTTCTTCTCAGCTTTCTTGGCAGCTTTTTCAACTTGTTTGTTGATTTTTTCTTCCTTAGCTTCAGCTTCTTCAATAGCTTCAAAAATTGGCAAACTTTGGCCTTCGCTCAAAGTTACATAGGCTTTCTTGACATCTGACTGCGAACCTTTAGCCACTCGCCGTCCACCCTTGCTAACGGTGCGCTTTGCCTTTCCTTTTTGATTCAGGATATTTACGTTGGTTACCGTTACCTCAAACTGAGCTTCAACTGCTCGGGCCACGCTATGCTTATTCGCCTCTTTTGGCACGACAAATACATATGTTTGAGCTTGGCTCTGAGCATATGTTTTCTCACTCATTCGCGGACGGAGGATCATTGTCTTACTCATTATTTTTTACCTCCCAGCCATTCATTGATGGCTTCTAAGCTTTTCTGGCTTATCACTAGCGTATCTGCGTTCATAATTTTGTAAACATTTAGTTGGTTCACCTGAATAGCTTCGACGTTCTGCAGGTTACGGGTAGCCTGTTCTACTAACTTGTCTTTTACGCTTACTACAAGTAAAACTCTGCCTGTAGCTTCAATCTTATTAAGCAGTTTTATAGTCGGTGCAACTCTGCCTTCTTTACATTCAAATGTTTCAATAACTTTTATACGGCTCTCCGTGGCAGCCAATGTCAGTGACTGACGTAGCGCTTTGCGCTTCATGGCAGTCGGAATTTTTTTGGTGTAGTTTTCTTCGCCAGTTGGGCCAAACACAATACCACCACTACGCCAAATTGGGTTTCGAGTTGAACCAAAACGAGCGCGACCCGTCCCTTTTTGACGCCACGGCTTACGACCACCGCCACGTACTAAGCCACGGGTTTTAGTAACAGCCAAATTAGTACGGCCATTCGCAAGGTAAGCAGTGTATGTCCGTTTCAGAAGCTCATGATTGTTAACCTCAACGTCAAAAACTGTTTTATCAAGCTTGGCAGCGGCAGTAGCCTTTGCACCAGCTTTTGTATATGTCGCGACTGCCATTACTTAGCCTCCTTTATAACCACAATGCCACGACGCGGGCCAGGAACTGCGCCAGTAACGCCAATAACACCTAATTCTGTGTCAACGAGAGCAATTTTCAAATTTTGTACGGTTACTTGCTCATCTCCCATCTGACCAGCCATTTTTTTTCCTTTAAATATTTTTTGAGGATACATAGAGCCAATAGAACCTGGCTTACGAACATTGCCGTTACCGCCGTGAGTCTTTCGGCCTCGGTGGAAATTGTGCCGCTTAATCGTACCAGCAAAGCCCTTACCCTTGCTGGTGCCAGTTACGTCAACTGTGTCACCAACTAAAAAGACCTCTGGGTTAATTGATTCACCAACCTTGAGGTCTTCGGTAATTTCCTTTACGCGGAATTCACGCACTACCTTTGGCATAATGCCAGCGGTCTTAAAGTGGCCTTGCTGTGCTTTATGAACGTTGTTTTGTTTTGCTTCCTCAAAACCGATCTGTATGGCCGTATAGCCGTCAGTTTCATCTGTCTTCACCTGTGTTATGACACAGGGACTAGCGGAAAGCAAGGTAACAGCAGTAACAACACCATCTTCAGCGATGGTGCTCGTCATGCCGACCTTTCGAGTGATTAATGCTTTCATAGTGACTCCATACAGACACTTGGCAGCCTGTATCCTTTATTCCGCCTCGCCTCTCGTTTTTTGTCTTCTTTCGGTGTTATATCGTTGATAACAAACGAAAAGTCTGACATAAAAATGCTCGGCTCCGGGCGGTTTCTATCTCTGTTACGAAGCAGACCTTCCCAAATAACCAAGTACGGAAATTTGATATACCGTTACATCTTAACAGAGATATCTACCTCTTGTCAATATGTAGATAATTACACATCAATATACTGCTCAGCAAACTCTGAAAACGCCTTAAAGTGGTTGCCACCTCCCACGTCACGCAATGCGTCCGGCGAACGGTAATATTGCATGCCAGTTTCAGCGAACCGCTCTTTATCTCCGTTCAGTTCAGTAGCCGGATCATACGCTTCGGCTACATACGGACTTACGTGTTTCAAGCCGTCACACGCCGCAGTCCGCTTAAACCGCACCAGCTGATCGAATGTTGCTCGCCAAAAGTGGACATGGTGCATTCCCTCGTGCGCAAAGCTGTCCTTTGTAGACTCAAAGATATAATCGTGCGCCTCGGCAATTGTCATGCCGTGCTTCTGCATAAGTTCGTCGGCCGCGTTTGGGTTGGCATACAG